>CAZTND010000022.1:0-24661 GCA_964615285.1 uncultured Clostridia bacterium | reverse complement strand
GTATCGACCGTGCCGCCCATACCGTCAGGGTGCGGGAGAAGGGCGGAAGAGAATATGCTCGGATTCATTGCGGAGAATCATTTGAGCGGGCTTTGTCCGACGGTGTACGCCGAATCCGTTCCGGCCGATGCCTTTTTGCCGGATGTGCGCACGCCTGCCGAGTGCAAAGGGGGAATGATCCCCGGATTCGTCAACATTCCGCTGGATGAATTGCGGGGACGGCTCGGTGAACTGCCGCGCGACAGGAAGATCGTCACGGGCTGCGCGGTGGGGCTGCGCGGGTATATCGCGGTGCGCATCCTCCTTGCCGCCGGCTTTGACGCCTGCGATCTTTCGGGCGGCTACACGGCATATTCCCTCGCTTCGCAGGCGGGGCTGCTGCAAAATAAGGCGCGTTCGAAGTAAAACTGAAAAAAAAGGAACGGGTGTGTTGTCCGTTCCTTTTTTCGTGTCGATGTTTTATTTTTATTCCGGGCGTGAGCGTCTGCCGCTGTCCGCCGCGCGGGATCAGAATATTTCCCAAGTAAAGACGGCCGTATCGGAAATATCTATATCCTCCGGATGGACGTTCGCGGCAAAGGCGGCGACGGAGAGGGCGCGCCCGTCCGCCGCGGCATAGCGCGTGGGGGAAAGGGCGGGGCGGTCGTTCCATTCATAGCGAATGTCCAAAAGTTTGCCGCGCTTTACGCCCGCCGCATCGCAGAGGATGGCCGCCCGCTTTTCGGCGTTCTCCGCCGCGGCGCGCAGCGCCCGTTCGCGCAGGGCGTCCCGGTCCTTAACGGTGAAGGAAACGGAAAATTCCGGCTGTGCGGGACAGCCCGCCAATGCCTTCATCACGGCGGCAAACCGGGCGGCGTCGAAATCGAATTGCAGTTTCAGCCGGCGGGTGCAGACAAACCCCTTGGGAAGGTTGCGGTAGTTGCCCGTTTCATCCCGCACGTTTTCATATTCGATGTTCACGTTGAGTTCCGCCGTCTTCAGGTCCGTCTCCGCGAAATGCAGCGGCAGGAGGGCGTTTTGCAGCCCTTCGGCCTGTTTTTCTGCCGCTTCGGCGGCTTTTTCATAGTCTTTGTCCCGCGCCGTCAGCGTCATAAAAACGACGGCGCTGTCCGGCTTTGCGCCCACTTTTCCCGTGCCCTTCACGGTGATCGTTCTGTCCATGCCGTTATCTCCTTTTCCATTAGCGCGAACCGTCGTCCCGGTCCGTGGGCGGGTCTTGCTTTTCGGCAAGCCGTTTCTGTCTGAATCCTTCGGCTTTGACGATGCAGATGCGGATGAGCGTGACCGCCAGAATGATGACGGCGATGGCGATAAAGATGGCAAGCAACCCCTGCCACAAAATCTCCAGGGCCTTGAGCATGTTGTCCGTGTTGAGCGGCGTCAGGTTTTCAAAAACCGCAAGCAGATGATGGATATACATAGTTCAGATCCTCCCGTTATATGACAAATCCGATGATCAGTCCGCCGACGATGGCGGAGGCGATCTGTCCGGAAACGTTCGCGCCCGCGGCGTGCATCAGAAGGTGGTTGGACGGGTCTTCTTTCACGCCCATCTTTTCCACCACGCGCGACGCCATGGGGAAGGCGGACATGCCCGCCGCGCCGATCATGGGGTTGATCTTTTCCTTGCAGAAGAGGTTCATGATCTTGGCGCACATGACGCCGCCGAAGATGTCCACGCAGAAGCCGAAAAGCCCCAGCAGCATAATGATGATGGTCTCCAGCTGTATGAACTGTTCGGCCTGCATCTGAAAGGCGACGGTGATGCCGAGCAGCAGGGTGATGATGTTTGAAAAGGTGTTCTGCGCCGTTTCGGACAGGGAATTCAGCACGCCGCATTCGCGGATGAGGTTGCCGAACATCAGCATGCCGACGAGGGAAAGGGACTGCGGCGCGATCAGTCCCGCGATCAGCGTGACCATGATGGGGAAGAGGATGCGCAGCAGGCGGGATACCTGTTTGGGGTTGTACCGCATTTTGATGTGCCGCTCCTTGCGCGTGGTGATGAGCTTGGTCATCATGGGCTGTACGATGGGCACGAGCGCCATGTAGGAGTATGCCGCCACCGTGATGGGGCCGATGTAATTGGACAGAAGGCGCTGCGCCACAAGGATGGCGGTCGGCCCGTCCGCCGCGGCAATGGTGGAGATGGAAGCGGCGTCGTTGATGGGAAAGCCGATGACCGTCGCCAGGAGCAGGGAAACGAACACGCCCAATTGTGCCGCGCCCCCGAGGATAAAGAGCTTTGGATTGGAGAGAAGGGGCCCGAAATCGATCATCGCGCCGATGCCGATAAAGAGCAGGAGGGGCATGGCCTCGCCCGCTTCGATGCCCACTTCAAACAGAAAGGTGAGAATGCCGCCATCCGCCACAACGGCGGAATTTGGGATGTTGACCAGAATGGCGCCGAATCCCATGGGCAGGAGCAGGGCGGGCTCGACGTTCTTCTTGACGGCGAGAAAGATGAGAATGCCGCCGATCAGCCACATGACGACCTGGCCGATCTGCACCTGGCTGATGGTCTCGATTAAAAATTCCATGTTTTGCCTCCGTAAAACAGTGTCCCGTAAGACAGTATGCGCGTCTGTGCGTAAAAAATCGGGTGCGGCGCAAAGCCGTACCCGGGAAAGACAAAGAAAGAGCATTCAAACACAGCGTTGCCGCATATTGTATGAGTCTCGCATATTAAAGCAAACCAACCCCTCGGACGGGGCGTGCCTGTTGGCTTGCTGCGCCGCTAAAAAGACGCTTGCTACTCCCTCACGGATATTGACGATCGATGATTTAATTGTACTATATCTTTTCTCGTTTTGTCAATGCGTTTGAAGGAAAATTTTACAAAAATTTTCCGTTTTTCCCGCGCGCCCGTCTCCCCGCGGGCGGGGGAAAATACCGTCGTGTTTACGACGGGGGCCGATTCCACCAATTTCGACTGCTTCGACCTGTATGCGGCGGTGCGGCTGTATTGAAAAAAGTTTACAAAAATCCCTGCAAAAGCCCGAAAAACGGTTGACAGAACGGATAAATTATAGTATGATTATAAAAGTCAAGCAGAAGCGAACCTTCTCGCCGTGCGGAAAGTGCTCCGGTACGGCTCGATAATTTTTCTTTTTCGCCCTATTCGGCTGCGTCTTTTCGGCGCGGGCAGGGCGGATCGCGTCAAGGGAAAAACGGGTCGCTTGTGTTTCGGCGACCCGTTATTTTTTTCAGTGAGGTGCAGGAAAATTAACAGCAAAAACCAGAGCCGTATCAACGGCGAAATCCGGGCAAGAGAAATCAGACTGATCTCGTCCTCGGGCGAGATGCTGGGCGTCATGTCCCCGCAGGAAGCGCTGCGGCTGGCGGAAGAGGAGGATCTGGACCTGGTGGAAATTTCCCCCAGCGCCGTTCCGCCCGTCTGCAAGATCATGGACTACGGCAAGTACCGCTTCGAGCAGGTGAAGCGCGAAAAGGAGAACCGCCGCAACCAGAAAGTGACCGAGCTCAAGGAAGTGGGGCTTTCGGTGACCATCGATGTGGGCGATCTCAACGTCAAAGCGCGGCAGACCATGAAGTTTCTGGACGCCGGGAACAAGGTAAAAGTTTCCATCCGTCTGCGTGGCAGGCAGATGGCGCACGCCTCTTTGGGCGTGGATGTCATGAAGCGCTTTTTCGATATGCTCGAAGGCAAAGCGGTCATGGATAAGGCGCCCGTGCAGGAAGGCAGGAACATCATCATGATGCTCTCCGCCGCCAGACAGTGAGACGCGCCGCACGGAAAGACGGAAAAAATCACGGAAAAATAAAATTTTGGAGGACATAGAAATGCCTAAACAGAAATCGCACAGCGGAACGAAGAAACGTTTTTGGCTGACGGCTACCGGCAAGGTGAAGAGGGCCCACGGCGGCAAGAACCACATTGCGGATACCAAGAACAGAAAGAGAATGAGACGACTGCACACCAACACGCTCGTGTCTTCCGCACAGGAAAGCAACGTCAAGAGCATGATGCCCTACAAGAAGTAACAGGAGGATAGAAGAATGCGAATCAAAAGAGCCGTAAACGCAGTAAAAAAGCGCAGAAAAATTTTAAGGGCTTCCAAGGGCTACTTCGGCAGCAAGCACCGTTCTTACAGGATCGCCCGCGAAGCGGTCATGAAGTCCCTGCAGTATGCCTATATCGGCAGAAAGAGAAGGAAGAGAGATTTCCGCCGGCTGTGGATCGCGCGCATCAATGCCGCCGCGAGAATGAACAACATCTCTTACAGCAAGCTCATGCACGGGCTGAAGAACGCGGACATCACGCTGAACAGGAAGGTCCTTTCCGAACTTGCCGTCAGCGATCCCGCGGCTTTCACCGCGCTGGTCGAAAAGGCCAAAGCCGCCCTGTAATAATAACGCCAATGAAAGCCTTTAATCTACCTTAAAGGCTTTTATTTCGTAAAGAGAGAAAGATCCGGACTATGCTCATCACCTCCCGCGGCAATCCCGCGGTCAAAAAACTGATCGCTTTGCAGCAGAAAAAATACCGCGCCCTCTACGGCGAGTATATTGCCGAGGGCGAAAAAATGGTCGCCGAATGCCTTGCGGTGGGCGGCGGAGTCTCTCTGCTCGTCTTTTCGCAAAGCGCGGAAAAGCGGCTGACCGAAAATGCGGACAAGCCCTTTTACAAGGCACCCATGCCCTCGATCACCCTGTCGGACGATGTGTTTGAAAGGGTGTCGGGCGAAAAGACCCCGCAGGGGGTGCTGGCGGTCGTGCGCATGCCCCGCCGCGCGCTTGCGCCGCCTCAAAAGAGCTGCCTCTTGCTGGACGGCGTTTCCGACCCCGGCAATCTCGGTACGATCATCCGCACGGCGAACGCCGCGGGGTACGGGGAGATATACCTCCTCGGGTGTGCCGATCCTTATTCCCCCAAGGCGGTGCGGGCAAGCATGAGCGGGATATTTCATACGATCCTGTACGAAGGGACGGAAGAGGACATCCTCGCCGCGCTGCGGGAGGTACCGCTGGTCGCGGCCGATCTGGACGGGAAAAACGTCTTTTCTTTTGTCCCGCCCGCAAAGTTCTGCCTGGTCATCGGCAACGAGGGGCACGGCATCGGCGCGGCGGTCAAAAGCCGCAGGGCATACACGGTCACCGTTCCCATGCGCCGCACGCAGGAAAGCCTGAACGCGGCGGTCTCGGCGGGCATCGTCATGTATGCGCTCAAGCGCAGAGAATTTGAAGAATAAAACATCTCGGAGAGAAAGGAGAAAAAGATAATGTCAGGACACAGCAAATGGCACAACATCGCCGCCAAGAAGGGCAAGGCCGACGCGGCGCGCGGCAGGATATTCACAAAACTCGGCAGGGAGCTGGCGGTCGCGGCAAAGGGCAATCCCAACCCTGCCACCAACAGCAAGCTCGCCGATGTCATCGCCAAGGCGAAGGCGGCGAACATGCCCAACGACAACATTCAGCGTTCCATCAAGAAGGCGGCGGGCGAACTCAGCGGTTCCGATTATAAGGAACTGACCTACGAAGGGTACGGCGTTGCCGGTTCGGCGGTCATCATCCAGACGCTGACGGACAACAACAACCGCACCGCGGGCGATGTCAGAAGCGTGCTCTCCAAGCACGGCGGTTCCATGGGCAGCACCGGCTGCGTCTCCTATAATTTTGAAAACAAGGGCTACATCGTCGTCGAACGCACTTTGGAGCTGGACGAGGATACCATGACCGAGTTTGCGCTCGAAGCGGGCGCGGATGACATTAAGGTCGGCGGCGACGTATACGAGATATTCACCACGCCCGAATCCTTCTCGGATGTGCGCAAATATCTGGAAGAGAAGAATGCCGAGCTGGTCGCGGCGGCGCCCAAGGGCAGGCGGAACGAGGAGATAGAGGACAGGATCAAATTCCTGCAGGCGGAGATCGCCATGATCCCGCAGAACAAGATCGAGCTGCCCGCCGACAAGGTCAAGACCTTTGAGAACATGCTGGAAGCACTCGAGGATCTGGACGACGTGCAGAACGTCTATCACAACGTAGATCTGCCCGACGACGAGGAGTGAGGAAGGATTTTTTGTACTGAAAAAATTTTTTCTGTCTGTGCATAAAACGGCGTTTGCCGCCCATACTGAGAATGTCAGCGGCGGAAAACGGAAGCCGGACAAAGACGGAAAAGTCATTTTTTCGATCCTCCTCCGAACCGTATTTCGCAGCTTGCAAATATAGCTTTGCGGAATACGGGTCTGAAAAACAAGAACGGTGAATGCCGTTAAGAAAAAACTCGCATATATGCAAGGCAAAATAAAAGGAACGTGTGGAAAGATTTTTTCATGCGTTCTTTTTTTGCCGTACGGGCGGTGTGCGGCTGGCGCACGCGGTGGGAAGGGGCGCCGTTTGTTCTGCCGCAGGAAATTTCGGTTTTTTTCCGTATCCATGTCCGGAAATCTTTGTGCTTTCCTTCGCGCGCCCGCGCGGGGGCGTGACAAAAATAATAATAAAAAATAAAGTTGTTACGGCTCTTCCGGAGGCAAAGTTCGGCGCATTTTCCGCCCGAAAAAATTTTTTTATTTTTTGAAAAATTTTCTTGTGAAATCATTTGACAAAATTCGCCGAATATATTATTATATAGAAAAAGTTGCACAAGGCAAACTTTTTGGAGGTCAAAAGAGAATATGCCATTGGTAACGGCGCCGACGGATACGGAAATGAAGATCATCAAGGTTTTTGCGGAAGGGGACACCAAGCGGCACCTTGAAAATCTGGGGATCCTGCCGGGCGGCACGCTCAGCGTCATCAAGTCCGAGGCGGGCAACGTCATTGTGAAGATTAAGGAGGGGCGGGTGGCTCTCAGCCGTCAGCTCGCCGCAAAGATCTTCGTGGCGTGAGCCCGTTTCGTGCGGGATACAAAATTCAAAGACAGGAGAGAATTTTTTGATGGAAAAATACCTGAACGAATTCGGCATCGGAGAAAAGGGCGTCGTGAAAAAGGTCACGGCGGAAGGAAAGATCAAACGCCGGCTCTTCGATATGGGCGTCACGCCGCATACGGAAATTTTCATGCGGAAAGTCGCGCCCTTGGGCGACCCCATCGAAGTGACGGTGCGGGGCTACGAGCTGACCCTGCGCAAGAGCGAAGCGCAGTGCGTGTTGATGGAGGTGGTAAAGTAATATGAAATTTGCATTGGCAGGCAATCCGAACTGCGGTAAGACCACGCTCTTCAATGCCCTGACGGGCAGCACGGCGCACGTCGGCAACTGGCCGGGCGTTACGGTCGACAAGCGCGAGGGGACGTATAAAAAACTCCCCGAAAAGGTGCAGATCGTCGACCTTCCCGGCATCTATTCCCTTTCGCCCTATACGCCCGAGGAAGTCATTTCCCGCAATTTCATTCTGGACGAACATCCCGACTGCGTCATCAACATCGTGGATGCGACCAACCTGGAGCGCAACCTCTATCTGACCACGCAGATCCTGGAAATCGACGTGCCCGTCATCATTGCGCTGAACATGGCGGACGTGCTGGAAAAGAGCGGCGACAAAGTGGACGTCAAGGCGCTGGAAGAAAAGATCGGGGTACCCGTCGTTTCCATTTCCGCACTCAAACAGCAGGGCCTCGACGACCTCATGCAGCGGGGATACGCGGCGGCGAAAAAACCGCGCGAGGGGACGACCGTCCTGCGCGATTCCGCCCTGGCCCATCTCATCCGGGACGTCAAGATCGCGCTGGCGGGACAAAACGTGCCTTCGCCCCTCTTCCATGCCGTAAAGCTGGTGGAAGGGGACGAACTCGAAACCAAGGCGCACGCATCCACGGTCAAAATGGTGGAGGAGTTCAAAAATACCTTTTCGGACGACACCTTCGGCGACGATTTCGAAGCGCTGGTCGCCGATGCGCGGTATACCTACATATCCAAAAACTTCGCCTCCGCGCTCCGCAAAAAGGAAAAGCGGGAGCTGACAAAGAGCGACAAGGCGGACCGCATCCTCACCAACCGCTGGGCGGGCATTCCCATCTTTCTCGTCATTCTCTTTGCCATCTTCCACCTCACTTTTGCCGAAAACTTTCTGTTTTTGAACGGCTTCGGCGAAGGGTGGATGCCTTCGCTGGAAGATCTGGGGCTGCTCACGGAGGACGGCGATCCGCTGAATTTCGGCGTACAATTGCTCTCCTGCGTCTATGACGGCACGGTGTATTCGCCGGGCGTGATCATCAACAACATCTGGAACGAGATCATCGTCGGCAACATCTTCGGACTCATCACGGGCGCCGTGGAGAACATAGAAGTCGAATGGGTCGTCGGATTCATCAACGACGGTATCTTTGAAGGCCTGGCGGCAGTGCTCTCCTTCCTCCCGCAGATCCTCGTGCTCTTCCTCTTCTTCTCCATTCTGGAAGACAGCGGATATATGGCGCGCGTCGCCTTCATTCTCGACAGGATATTCGGTAAATTCGGATTGTCGGGCAGGGCGTTCATGCCCATGATCATGGGCTTCGGCTGCTCCATTCCCGCCATGATCAATACCCGTACTTTGGCAGACCAGAAGGAACGCACGGCGACCGTGCGCGTCATACCCTTCTTCTCCTGCGGCGCCAAGCTGCCCATCCTGACCGCCATTGCGGGCGGCATCGTGCAGCAGTTCGGCATCGGCAATGCCGACCTCATCACCTTCGGCATGTATGTGCTCGGCGTGGTGACCGCCATCGTCGCGGTGCTGATCATGCGCAACACGACCATGCGCGGCGAGGTTCCGCCCTTCATTATGGAACTTCCGGCGTATCACCTGCCGCAGTTCAAATCGCTCATGATCCATTTGTGGGATAAGTGCAAACACTTCGTCAAGAAGGCGTTCACCATCATTCTCGCTTCGACCATCGTCATTTGGTTCATTTCGCACTTCTCTTTCAATTGGGAGTTCCTGTCGGACGAACAGATCAACGAGAGCATTCTGGCGAGCCTCGGCATGTTTGTGCAGCCTCTCTTCACTCCGCTCGGTTTCGGTTCGCAGCTGGAAAACTGGGGTTGGGTGTTTGTCGTCGCGGCGGTCACCGGACTCATCGCCAAGGAGAATGTCATTGCGACTTTCGGCGTGCTGGCAGCCTGCATTTTGGGCGCGGCGCTGCCCGAAGATGAATCGGGCGTCAGCTACGTCGTGGCAATGATCGACGCCACGGGCATCACCGTTCCCGCGCTCATCGCGTTCATCGCCTTCAACATGACCACCATTCCCTGCTTTGCGGCGGTGGCGACGGCAAAGGCGGAGCTGCCCACCAAAAAGAGTTTCAGCTGGACGCTCGTGTTCTGGGTGGTGACTTCGTACATCGTGGCGGCGGCGGTCTACACCGTCGGTTCGTGGTGGTGGACGGTGTTCATCTGGCTGGCAGTCGCAGCGCTCGTAACGGTCGGCATCGTTTTCTTCAATCGCAGGAAAAAGGGGGCGGCATCCTGACATGAGCGCGCTTGAAATAACGGTCATCGTGCTGGCGATCCTGTTTGTGGCGGGCGTCGTCGGTTGGAATATTTATAAAAAGGCAACGGGCAAATCGAACGGCTGTGACTGCGGTTATGGCTGTGAGGGTTGTCACGGTTGCCACGGGTGCGCGCATCATGCCCGCCCGAATCAAAATCGTGACGAAAAAAGTGACAATTGACCTCCTTTCTTTTTTCGGTCGGCTTCCGCCCCTTTTCGGGGCGGGGGCCGATAATATTTTGTCCACGAAAAAGGCGGCCGTTGCGGACATGGGTACGGCAACGGCGCGCGTTTTTATCTTCCGCCGGCAGCGAAGAGGGGGGCGGTCAGGGTTTCTTTTCGGGCATGAATTTCCAATAGCGCACGGGCATGTAGCCGCGCATCTGTTTCAGGCGCCGGCGTCCGGGAATATCCGTCGCGGCATAGTAGTCCCGCCAAAGGGATTCGAATGCGGCCTGGTCGTCCGACAGGGAAATTTCCCCTTTTGGCAGGGGGACCGTCATCGCTTCCCGCCCGTTGTACAGGCATGCCTTTTCCCGCCGGACGTCGTGGATGACAAAGGGGAGGCGGGGAAAACGCGCCCGAAAATGGGGCAGCAGATATTCGGTGATGTCGTTGTCGGGCGCATAGGGGGCGTACAATATGCCGCCCGACGTCTCCGAAAAGCGCAGAAAACCGGTAAAACGGTGCACTTCCTGCCGCACTTGATGCACGATGTCCAGGGCGTCCGCCACAATCGGTTCGGCGTGCATCCGCCGCACGGGCGCGCGGCGGCGCACCAGAAGGCGAAGGTATAAAAAGGCACGCTGGCCGCGGTCGGCGCGATCGCTGTGCAGGATAACGTCCGTCTCTTCGGCGGCATAGCGGTCGTATTCCTTTATTTTTTTCAGAACGCGCGCCGCCTTGTCCTTGTCGTTCGTTACGGGCATGCCCACGTCGTTTAGCCCCATCTGCACGTCTTCGCAGGTCAGAAAGGCGTTCGGGTCGGCATAGGCGAGGAATACGGCGGTGTAAAATCCTTCCTCTGTTCCGTCATAGATATAATAGCGCATCTCACAGTTCCCCCGTCAGCGAAGTCAGCGCCGTTTCGGGCGAGGAGAAGAGGGAGAGCTGTTCGGCGTTTTCCGTGGCGCCCTGCAGGGCGAGGCTCCGCTCCACCTGCTGCGGCGCTTCCGAGCCGTAAAATTTCCCGTTGCAGGTGATAAAGTGCCTGGCCCTCTTCAAGACCACACGCATGCGCGCGAGGTCATCATACCGCAACGCAACGTACCGCCGCGCTTCCGCAATTCGCTTGGCGCTCCGCATGCCGATGCCCGGCACCCGCAGCAGCATTTCCGTGGAACAGGCGTTGATCTCCACGGGGAAGAGGTGCATGTTTTTCAGCGCCCATGCGCACTTGGGGTCGTATTCCGCGGGCAGGTTTTCCCCCTCGGACAGCAGTTCGTCGGCGGTAAAGCCGTAAAAGCGCAGCAGCCAGTCCGCCTGGTACAGCCTGTGTTCGCGCAGCGCGCCGGCGGGCCGTTCCGGCAGCAGGCTGTCGTGCACCACGGGCACATAGCCGGAATAATACACTCGTTTCAGTCCGACCTTGGCGTACAGCGCCTGCGCCAGGTGCAGTATCTTTCCGTCCGATTCGGGCGACGCGCCCACAATGAGCTGGGTGGTCTGCCCCGCGGGCAAAATATTTTTTCTTCCCCGCTCGGCGGCGGCAATCTTTTTGTATTCGGTCAGTTCGCGCATGGGCAAAAGCAGGCTCTGTTTGCTCTTTTGCGGCGCCAGCAGGCGCAGGCTCCGTTCGGAGGGGAGCTCTATATTGTAACTCATGCGGTCGGCATATCGCGCGCCCTCGCGCACCAAGGCGGGGTCGGCGCGGGGAATGCCCTTCAGATGGATGTACCCGTTGAATCTGTACACCGTCCGCAGCAGCTTTACGGCGCGCACCATTTCTTCCATGGTCTTGTCGGGCGAACCGTGCACGGCGGAGGAGAGGAACAGCCCTTCGATGTAGTTGCGCTTGTAAAACGCCATGGTCAGCTCGCATATCTCTTCCGCCGTCGCGCTCGCCCGCGGTATGTCGTTGTCCGCGCGGTTCACGCAGTAACGGCAGTTGAAGATGCAGTCGTTGCTCATCAAAATTTTCAGCAGGGACACGCATCGGCCGTCCGGCGTAAAGGAGTGGCATATCCCCGCCGGCGCGGCGTTCCCCAGCCCGCCCGCGTTCTTTCGCCGCGAGCCGGACGAAGAGCAGGATACGTCGTACTTTGCCCCGTTTGCCAATATTTTCAGTCTCTCCGCATCGATCATGCCGCACATTCTCCGAACATATGTTTTATTCTATTATACTCCTGCGACCGGAAATGTCAAACGTTTGTTTGATGTTTTTTGTAAAACGGGAATAAAAGAAAGAAAACGGTAAAAATTCATCTTTTTTTCACATTTTTTTGTTATCCCGATAAAGAAATAGTTTATAATATAAAGAAAGGATGAATTGAATCGGGAGAACGGCAGGATGAAAGTATTGATAGTGGACGACGAAGAGATGATCCGCGGTGTTCTGAAGGAATATGTCGAGTTCGAAGGGGACGAAGCGGACGAAGCGGCGGACGGCATGGAGGCGGTCAAAAAATGCCGCGAAAACGACTATGACATCGTTTTGATGGACGTCATGATGCCCCGGCTGGACGGCTTTTCCGCCGTCAAAGAGATCCGCAAGACCAAGGACGTGCCCGTCATGATGCTCTCGGCGCGCGGGGAAGAATATGACAAGCTTTTCGGCTTTGAACTCGGCGTGGACGACTATGTGACCAAGCCCTTTTCGCCCAAGGAAGTCACCGCGCGCATGCGCGCCATCGTGCGCCGCAAGACGGCGGCTTCCAATCCCGCCCAGCGCGACATCCTCAAATTCGAGGGGCTGGAGATCGATATGGCGGGTAGAAACGTCTATGTGGACGGGCAGCGCATCGACCTGACGCCCAAGGAATACGAACTGCTCTTCTACATGGCGAAGAACAACGGCATCGCGCTCAGCCGCGAAAAGCTCCTCTACGAAGTGTGGGGCTTCGATTTTTACGGCGACGACCGCACGGTGGACACGCACGTCAAAATGCTCAGGAGCAGCCTGAAGGACTATCGTAAATTTATCGTCACCCTGCGGAGCGTGGGATATAAATTCGAAGCGCCGCAGAACAATGCCTGACCCGGAGGCGGGCGTCCGTTTCGGCTTATGAAGAAGGTGCGGAAGAACAAAAACCCGAAGAGCCTGAACGTCATTCTATGGCTCAGCTTTTTCTGTTTCGCCCTGCTCACGGTGGTGTGTTTCGGGCTGGGGGAGATGGCCGTTTTGCAGCAGGCCTCCCGCGAACGCACCGTGCAGAATCTCTCCGAGGCTTCGCGCGAGATCGTGGCGGGACTGGGGCTGAACGAAGGCCCCGCAGGGGAATGGGAGATCAGTTATTTTCTGATGACCATGTCCGAAAAATACGATGTCAACGCGCGCATCGTTTCGGCCGATGGCAGGCAGCTTTTTCCGCAGCTGGAGGACAGTACGCAGAGCAGTTCTGACAACGCCGAATATGCCGATCTGGTGGCGGACATGCGGGAAAACGCGGGGCGCATCTATACCGTGGATACAAACATTTACGCCTATGCCGAATCGCTCTATGTCAACGGCGAAGAGGCGTTTTTGTATATTACGGACACCTACACGCTGGGGACGGCGCTGCTTGCCGTCATTGCGTTTCAGACGGCGTACATGGCGCTCATCATGCTGCTCGCCGCGTCCGTCATTTCCGGCGCCATATCCATGTATGTTTCCCGCCCCATCGCCGACCTGACGGAAAAGGCGCGGCGCATGAGTTCGGGCAACCTGGGAGTCGATTTTTCGCCGAGCCGCGGCATGACCTATCGGGAGATCGTGGAGCTGTCCGAATCCCTCAACGACGCCGAAAAGGAGCTCTCCAAGGCCGATCAGATGCAGAAAGAGCTCATCGCCAACGTGTCGCACGATTTCAAGACGCCGCTCACCATGATTAAGGCGTACGCCTCCATGATCCAGGATTTTTCGGGCGAAGATCCCGCCAAGCGGAACAAACACGCGCAGGTCATCATCGACGAGGCCGATCGTCTGGCGGCCCTCGTCAATGATATGCTCGACCTGTCCAAGATCCGCGCGGGGCTGGACGCGCTCAAGCCCACGCTGTTCAACCTGTCCGACTATCTGCGCATGGTCGTCAGCCGCTTCGATTATCTGTCCGAAACGGCGGGATACCGCTTCGTGACGGATATCGCCGACGATCTGTATGTCGAAGCGGACAAGGACAAGATCGGGCAGGTCCTCTACAATCTCATCGGCAACGCCGTGAACTATACGGGGGACGACAAGACGGTCACCGTCCGCCTGTACGGCGAAAACGGCATCGTCCATTTCACCGTGACGGACACGGGCAAGGGCATTCCCCCCGAAGAGATCGAGACCATCTGGGAACGTTACTATCGTTCGCACGAAACGCACAAGCGTCCCGTCAAGGGCACGGGCCTGGGGCTCTCCATCGTCAAGACCATTCTCACCAAACACAATTTTGCCTTCGGCGTGCGCAGCGAAGTGGGCAAGGGCAGTACTTTCTATGTCGATTTCCCCGCCCGCACGGTGGCGGAACTCAAAGAATGAAAAGGAGGCGGGAATTATCGTGGATGCCGTCAAAGCGCTGAAGGAAATCATTGAAAGGAGCGAAAGCATCGTCTTTTTCGGCGGCGCCGGCGTCAGTACGGAGAGCGGCATTCCCGATTTCCGTTCGCAGGGCGGATTGTACAGTCAGAAGTATGACTACCCGCCCGAAACCATCGTCTCGCACGATTTTTTCCTGCAACATACGGCGGAATTTTACCGTTTTTACCGTGAGCGCATGCTCTTCCCCGCGGCGCGGCCCAATCCCGCACACCTCGCACTCGCAAGGCTGGAGAGGGAAGGCAGGCTTTCTGCCGTCGTCACGCAGAACATCGACGGGCTGCATCAGGCGGCAGGGAGCAGGAACGTATTTGAATTACACGGCAGCGTGCACCGCAATCACTGTATGCGCTGCGGGAAATTTTATCCGCTCTCGTACATTCCGGAAAGTGAGGGCGTGCCATGCTGCGACTGCGGCGGCGTCATAAAGCCGGACGTCGTGCTGTACGGGGAAAATCTGGATGATGCGGTGGTGGAGGGCGCGGTGAACGCCATCGCCCGGGCGGATACCCTCCTTGTGGGCGGCACATCGCTGGTCGTCTATCCGGCGGCGGGGTTTCTGGACTTTTTCCGCGGCAGGCATCTTGTCGTCATCAACAAGACGCCCACACAGGCGGACCGCCGCGCCGACCTCGTCGTCAATGCGCCCATCGGAGAGGTGTTTTCCGAATTGTAATGCCAAAAATGGCAGAAAACCGACGTCTTTGCGGCGCCGGTTTTTTATGTATGCTTTGGGAAGGGCATTTCCGTATTCTTTTGCAAAACAACGGGAATTTATTGACAGAAGGAGAAATAAATTGTATAATAGACAACGTGCGGCAGCGGTGCGCCGACAAATTTTTATGCCTTAAATGTCGGCCGGCCGTCTGGATTTTTTCCAATGAAGTATGGGGTCGTCTTTGCCCGGTGCGGGCAAATAACGCGGGATCGGCATCCCGCGGGAGAAGAAAATATATGGATATTGTAGAGATTATAAAAATCATTCTTTTGGGCATCATCGAAGGCATCACCGAATGGCTGCCTGTTTCCAGTACGGGGCATTTGTATCTCTTTGACGAATTTTGGCCCCTGCAGACGAGCGACGATTTCAAGAATATGTTCATGGTCGTCATCCAGCTCGGGGCAATCCTCGCCGTGCTGGTCATGTTTTGGAACAAACTTTGGCCCTTCGGACTCAAAAAGAACCGTAAGGAAGCGGACGGGGATGAGGCGCTGCACGCCGTGGAACCGCAGCTCCAAAGGGAGATGAGGAAACGGGCGAAGGATGAAAAGAACGGAACCATGCCCGCATCGGAAGGGCAAATGACGACGGTCGACGCAAAGGGGATCTACGCCAAAAAAGACGTCCTTCTCATGTGGCTGAAAGTCATTGTCGCGTGTATTCCGACGGCAATATTCGGCCTGCTTTTGAATGATCCGCTGGACGCATTGGAACAGGGGCCGTACGGCGGTCCCGTCATTGCCGTCATGCTCATCCTGTACGGCATCGCATTCATTCTGGTGGAAAATTGGAACAAAAAGCGCACCCCGCGCGTCAATTCGATCGCCGAAATCGGCTACGGCACGGCGGTCATGTTCGGGCTGTTCCAGGTGCTTGCCATGGTGCCCGGCACGTCCCGTTCGGGCGCGACCATCGTCGGCGCACTGCTCATCGGCGTCTCCCGCACGACGGCGGCGGAGTTCACTTTTTTCCTCGCCATTCCCACCATGTTCGGCGCCAGCTTGCTGAAAGTCGTCAAGTTTCTCATGGCCGGCAATACGCTTGCGGGCGGGGAGATCGCCGCGATCATCATCGGCATGGCGGTCGCCTTTGCCGTTTCCCTTGCCGTCATCAGATTCTTGATGAATTTCGTGCGCAAGCATGATTTCAAGGTGTTCGGCTGGTATCGCATCGTGCTCGGCGTCGTTGTCTGCGTCGTGTTTATTCTGCAGTTTGCGGGGGTCATCTGAATTTTTTGAATGCTTTCGCCTTTCGGGGCCGTCTTTCTGCGGACGGTCTTTTATCTTGCCCGAAAGGCGTGGTCGGCATAAAGAACAAACATCAGACAGGCGGAGAAAGATGGTATCGGATGTCATGTGCAAATAAGAGGGCTTGCGGCTCCTTTTTTATATACGGCCGCCGTAAAAAGAATGCGGGCAGCGGCGGTTCGCCGTCGGAAGAGCCAAGGGAAAAGGATCAAAAAATTTGTCAAAAAATAAATCTTTACAAAGGGAAAATAGAATGTTATAATAGAACAACTTTTGATTTTTGTGTCAAAGACGGAAGCGGCCCGCCGCGCGTTCTTTTTGCCGATGGCGGAGAACGGTCGCGGGCGGAAAGGAGGAAGAGATGCGGAATATTGCGATCGTCGAGGATGAAGACAGGGCGGCGAAAGCGCTCATCGATCAGTTGCGGCGGTACGAACGAGAACGGGGGGACGGAGATCCGTTCAATGTCGTGCGCTTTTCCGATGCGGAGACATTTTTATCCGCGCGCGATGCGGGATTTGAACTGGTGTTCATGGACATCGAACTGCCCGATATGGACGGCATGGAAGCCTCCAGGCGGCTGCGCGTGCAGGATGGGAACATTGTGATCATATTCGTCACCAATATGGCGCATTACGCGATCAAAGGCTACGAGGTCCGCGCCTTCGATTTCATCGTCAAACCGGTGACTTACGCCGATTTTTCTCTCAAACTGAGCGGCGCGCTCGAATACATTTCCCGCCGCCGCGGCAAGACGGTCTGGATCGCCAACAAAGAGGGGCGCATCGCTCTGCACACGACGGACATAAGGTATGTGGAGGTCGCGGGACACATACTGATATGGCACACCGTGCAGGGGGACTACCGTGCGAGCGGGCAGCTTGCGGCGGCGGAAGAATTGCTGCGCGGCGAACCTTTTGCCTACTGCAACCGCTGCTACTACGTCAATCTGCGCTACGTTACGGCGGTGCGGGGCTATGAGGTCTATCTCGGCAAGGAATCGCTGCAGATCTCACGGATGAAACGCACTTCGTTCGTGGATGCGCTCAGCGCATTCATGGGAGGGGGCTGATGCTGTACTTTTACAAGATATTGTTTGCCGCCGAAATACTCGTTGCGGAATTTTTGTTTGTCTTTCGGCTGAAAAAAAGAAAGCATTTTTTCTTTCGCTTTGCGGCGATGTGCGCGCTTGTGCTCGCGGCAGCGGCGGCATATCCCGTGGGGTTTGCCGCGGCGGATACATTCTGGTATTCGTCTTTGATGTTTTTTGCCATCTTTGCGCTCACCATTCCCGGACTGTGGCTCTGTTTCGACGAGTCGGTCCTCAATTTGTTCTTTTGTGCCATGGCGGCGTATACGACGCAGCACTTTGCCTACGAGCTTGCCAATCTGCTGCTTGCCCTCATCATGCAGGGGCGCAGCCCGCTCCTCGGGATGTATACGGAAGAGACGATCTCCATCGGGTTCAACCGCGAAACGCTGCTGTTTGTCGTCGGGTATCTGCTGTGTTACCTCGCGGCGTATACCGTCATGTATCTCTTTTTTTCCCGTCGGCTGAAAAAGGGGCGCGGGATGAAAGTGCGCAGCAAGTCGATGATGTTTTTGATCGCCGCCGGACTGCTCGCGGACATCTTCTTCAATTCCGTCCTCGTGTACAACGACGAAACGGATTTTGTCAGCGAGATCGTCAGTTACCTCACCAACATGCTCTGCTGTGCGCTTCTGCTGTATGCGCAGTTCGAATTGCTGCAGACGAGCGAGGCGGAGCGGGAGCTGGCGCTCGTCAACCGACTGCGGCGGCAGGAGCGCGAACAGTACGAGCTGTCCAAGGAAAACATAGATCTCATCAACATGAAGTGCCATGATATGCGGCACCAGCTGCGGGAGATCGGCGTCAGCCGCAGTATGCCCGAGGACGTGATACGGGAGATGGAGAGAGCCATATCCATGTATGACGCGATCGTCAAAACGGGCAACGTCGCCCTCGACATAGTACTCACCGAAAAGAGTCTGCAGTGCACGAGGGGCGGCGTGCGGCTGACTTGCATGGCGGACGGGGCGGCGCTGTCTTTCATGGGCGAGTCGGATATATATTCCCTCTTCGGCAACGCGCTGGACAACGCTTTCGACGCGGTGCTGCGCCTGGATGCGTCCGAGCGGGTCGTTTCCCTCAGAGTGTACAGGACGGGGGATATGGTGACCGTCTCCGTGCGCAATCCGTATGCGGGCGCCCTGTCTTTCGATGAAAACGGCCTGCCGCGCACGACGAAGGGCAGCGCGCATTACCACGGATTCGGCGTGCGCAGCATCATGCAGACGGCGGAAAAGTACGGCGGAAACGCCTCCGTAACGGCGTCCGGCGGGGTTTTTGCACTGCATGTGCTGCTCCCCGTGCCCTCCGGCGGGGAACTCCGGGAAAAAACAGAATAGGAGTTTGACTGTTGCTTTTAAGCGGTTGACCTTGACAGGCGGCCGCTTTTGCTTATAATGTTTTTTGTCCGGCGGCAGTCCGGATAAAAACAAACGGAGGTAGTAGGTGATGGAAAAAGCGGAAACGCTGGTTCTGAAAACGAAACGGATACCGTTCGGGATCATTGCGGGGGCGTTCGGCATGGTCGTATTTTTTGCGACCGCCGGGCTGATCATTGCATATCTCGTGAATGCCGGCATTGCCGAGCAGACGGCGCGGACCGTTACGTTTTTGGACAATTGGTACCAGGTCCTGTTGTTCGTCGCAGATATAATCGCGGCGATCGTGGCAGCGGCATCGCTTGTGATGTATATTCTGAAAAAGATATACGTCGGCAGGGCGGAAAAGGCGGAAGCCGGGGAGGTCGGATATGAGCGGTCGTAAGACGATATTCGTAAAATCGGTATGGGTCATGCTGGCGATATTTCTCGCGCTGCTTACGGTCTTTGTCGCGGTGGGGACCAGCATCATGGTGGAAAACTCCGCCGTTATCAATTCCAGGCTGGGCATAGATACATACAAGAAAGTGCAGCTCGAGACGGAAGACGGGGAGGACATGGAATATTTCAAGTCGGACTATGTGAAGCGGAACGCCGACGGCTCCGTCATGACGCAGACGGACGTCGACGACGAGGGCGGGGAATACGTTCATCAGGTGTATGACGACCTCGCCATGCGCGCGGCATCCGAGGCGGTCGCGGAACAGACGGGCGTGGAGGGCAGCGTGCTGCTCTGGAACGACAACGGGGCGCTGCCGCTTGCGCCCGATTCCGGCGTCAGCGTCTACGGGGTGAATCAGAACAAGTACGTTCTCCTCGGCAACGGTTCCGGCGCCATGTCCCTCGATCCGAAAGACGGCAGCCTGTATGTCGCCCTGCGCAACAAGGATCTGGCAGTCAACAGCCAGCTCAACACCACATATCTGCAGCTGCTCGGGGAAAAGGAGGGCAATACGGCGAAGTACGGCCGGAATACCTGGAACGGCAACAGCAGCACGAACTATGAATGCTGGTTTCAGGTCGGCGAAGCGCCCTGGGAACGGGTTGCCGACGTGACCGATCAGACGATAGACAATTACGGCGATGCCGCGATCATGATCGTTTCCCGCGTTGCCGGAGAAGATTACGACATTTCGGAAAATATTGCCGACACGGCCGTGGACGGCAGCAGCAACCATCTGGAACTGACGGTGGAAGAGGCGGAGGTTCTTGCAGAACTCAACAACCTCAAAAAAGCCGGCAGGGTGAAAAAGGTCGTTCTCCTGCTCAACACGGCGAATCCGTTGCAGTTCGGCGCGCTGCGGAGCGAAGAGGGACGGGAGAAATACGGCGTCGATGCGTGCGTATGGGTCGGTCTGGGCGGTACGATGAGTTATGTGCAGATCGCGGACGTGCTGACCGATTCCGGCGAATACGTCCTGTCCGGGCGTACCACCGACACGCTGCTGTACGACAACACGTCCGCGCCCTCGTATGCCAATTTCGGCGATTATACGTGGACGGACTATTCGGACGGTCTGCCCGACATATCTTCGGAATACGGCGCCTATTATCAGACGCATAACCTCAAATATATGGTGTATCAGGAAGGCGTATACGTCGGATACCGCTATTATGAGACGCGCTACGAAGATTATGTCCTGGGAACGGCGGGCACGGGCGATTACGACTATGCCGCCGAAGTCGCCTTTCCGTTCGGATACGGGCTCGGTTACGCCGACTTTTCGTATTCCGACGTGTCTTTCTCGGACGACGGGGATTCCGTCTCTCTGACCGTGACGGTCACCAACGACAGCGATACATATGCCGGGAAAGACGTCGTGCAGGTCTATATGCAGCGGCCTTATACGGGACGCGAAGGCGTGGAAATTCCCTCGATCGAACTGGTCAGTTTTGCCAAGACGGGCGTTTTGGAGCCAGACGGCGGGCGGGAGACCGTTACCGTGACGATCGACAAGGAAAACATGCGCACCTACGACGCATACGGCGAGGGCACATACATTCTTGAAGAGGGAGATTATTACTTCTCCTTCGGCAGCAACGCGCACGACGCGCTCAACAACGTGCTTCTGGCAAAATCGGAGAACGGCGTCGCCGTTCAGAAGGACAGGATGTTCTCCTTCGACACCGACGGAGCCGGCAATGCGGCGTATGCGTACAGGATCAGCGTCGCGTCCGTCGACGCCGAGATATATGCCGTTTCCGAAGAAACGGGGAACGAAATCGTCAACCGGTTCGATGACGCCGACCTCAACCGTTACGAGGGCACGAAGAACGATCAGTCCGTCGTATACCTGTCCCGCAGCGATTGGGAGGACACTTATCCGACAGAGGCGGTGAAGCTGGCGTGCACGAACGAAACAATGGTGCAGGATATGCAGTACGGGCACGAAGTCGAAGTCAACGAAGGCGACGAAATGCCTCAGTACGGCACGGTCACCGCGCCGGAAGGCGAACTGACGCTCGCCATGATGACAGAACTTGAATACGATGATCCGAAGTGGGAGGATCTGCTCAATCAGATGACGCTCGCCGAACAGCAGTGGATGGGTTCTTACGGTTTGCTCAAAATGGCGGGTGCGACCAGCGTTGCCGCGCCCGGCGCCACGGCCACGGACGGCCCCGGAGGGGTGAAGAACAACAATCCCGTCGCCGGGCAGCAATTCGGGTTCCCGTCTCCCGTCGTCATGGCGCAGACGTGGGACACGGATCTCATAGAGAAACTGGGCGTTGCATTCGCGCACGAGGCGCTCCACCTCAACATCGCGGTCATCTATGCGCCCGGCGCCAACATTCATCGTTCTCTTTACAGCGGCCGCAATTGGGAATATTACAGCGAGGACGGCCTGTTGTCCGGCAAGATACTTTGCGCCGAAGTCAAGGGCATGCAGAGCAAGGGCGTCATGGTAATGACCAAACACTTTGCGTTCAACGACCAGGAACGCAATCGCTACGGCGTGGCGACGTTCTTCAACGAGCAGAGCGCGCGGGAGATATATCTGCGCGCCTTCGAGATCGCCGTCCGCGAAGGGGATATGAACGGCGTGATGAGTTCGTTCAACCGCGTGGGATGCACCTGGGCGGGCGCGCACAAGGGTCTGCTTACCGATGTCCTCCGCGGGGAATGGGATTTCCTCGGCATCGTCGAAACGGACTCCTGCACCGGCAACACCTTCCACATGGGAGATAAGTATGCGAAAGCGGAGGGGCTCGTCGCGGGCAACGATATGTGGATGGCGAACGGTTCGGAAACATATTTTGAAGACAGCAAAGACAATCCGACGGTCATGCTCGCCCTGCGCGAAGCGTGTCACAGGATATTGTACAATCAGCTGCACAGCCTCGCCATGAACGGGGTTTCGATGAGTACGCGGATCGTCCGGGTGACGCCGTGGTGGCAGGTCGCGCTGACGTCGGCGGTCATCGTGCTGGGCGTCCTTACGCTTGCATGCGTGGCGATGGCGTCGCTTTCGTTCGTGTTCGCAAGCGAAAAATACAAGGCGTGGCGCGCCGCCGCGCCGAAGAGGAAAGAGGCGAAAATCGCGGCGGAAGTCCGCTCTGTACGCCCTGCCGGCAGAGCCGGCGGCGCGCCGAAGGGAAGTCCCGGCGGCGGTACGGGCGGAACGCATAACGGCGCGGGCAACAACGGCGGCGGTAAAAAACGGCGCAAAAAGGTGCTCGTCACGATCGTCTGCATCGTCGTTGCGGCGGTCATCGTGCTCTCCGTCGCTCTGCCCATCGCACTGGCGGGCGGCAAACAGGAAACGCCTCCCGACAGCAGCGCCTCCGATTCGTCCGGAACGGTAACGCCTCCCGATGAAACGGGACACGAATGCGAACAGGAATGTCCCGTCTGCGGCGGGTGCCTGGATCTCTCGTGCACGGAAGAAGCGTGCGCGACCAAGTGCGGCGCGGAAAAAGCCGGTTCCTATGTATTTGAGGCGGAAGACGCCGAGATCGAGGACGGCACCGCGTCTTACAGGGGATATACGATAGAGAGCAACGGCGAAAGAACGTTTGTCGGCAATCTCAATCAGAACACGGGCGCGACGGTCACGTTCACCGTAGTGGCGGAGGAAGCCGCAACCGTTTCCCTCGAGATCACGATCAACAGGCGCTATGTGGAGACCGTGTTCACCGATAAATTCGGGGTTTCCGTAAACAACGGCAGGGAAATTGAGCGGCCCACGATCATTCCCGCATACGAAGATCAATGGTCGGCGGAGTCCTTCATGGATTTCAGTCTCGGCTGTATAGATCTGGAAGAAGGCGAGAATACGATCCGTTTCACCGTCCTGACGACGGGCGATGTCAGCGGGTATAACTTTGACAAGATCACCCTGCGCAGCGACACCGTCTTGTCCGAACCGCACGTCTGCACGCAGACCTGTACGGAGTGCGGCGGGTGCCTCGACGACGATTGCGGGCAGTCGGTTTGCATCGACAAGTGTCCCGGGCACGATCTGTACAATCTTGAAATCCTCGGAACCGAATCGGAATTCGGCAACGGCACGAGCGGCAGTCCTTACCAGGCTCCCGACACGGGCGCGCCCGAAGGATTGGTAGGGAATTTAAGCCGCAACGAAGGCGCGTCGCTCACTTTCCGCTTCAAAACTTCCACAAGCGGCACGGCAAAGCTGATCGCAAACGTCACACAGAGAAAGACCGAACTGAATTTCAGCGATTATATGAGTATTACCGTGAACGGCGAACCGTATGAAACGGCGGCAAAGGTCCCGTCCGACGGGGCGGATCACTGGCTTGCGCCCGTGCCCGTCGAACTCGGCGTGATCACGCTGACGGCAGGCGAAACGACGGAAATTGTATTCACCGTCTGTACGTCGAACGATCAGATCAGCTTCAATTTCTATTCGATAGAAATCGTCAGGGAAGATCTTCAGCCGGAAGAGCCCGATCCGACGGAATATACGGTGCAGCTGGATGCTCTGACGCAGGCGGCCCGCGGCAGCGGCGTGAAGGGCATCGCGAGTAAGAGCGGCAATATTGTCGGCAATCTCAGTGAAAACGTGGGCGTATCGCTCACCTTTGCATTCACGGCGGGGGAAGCGGGGACGGCGGAACTCATCGCCGCGGTTACGCACAGAGCTTCCGAAAATAAGTTTACGGATACGTTTGACGTGTATGTGAACGGAACAAAACTTTCTTCCGATGCGATCATCCCGACGGACGGAACGACCGATTGGTACAGCGTTACGGAAGTTTCTCTTGGCAGTATCGAACTGACGGAAGGAATCAACACGATAAAATTCGTCGTTGCTTCCGCAGACAGCGCCATCGGCGTCAATTTCGGCTACATGAAACTTACGGGGCAAACGGAGATTTCCGCACACGTCTGTTCCTCCGTTTGTGGTGACTGCGGCAAATGCACGGACGCCGACTGCACGGAACTCGGCTGCGCGGAAAAGTGTGCGGAGCATGTCTCCGTCACGCTGGACGGAAAACAGGCCGTGCTCGGGGCGGGCAGCGCCGGCGCGCCGAATTTTGAAGAGCAGCGCGACGGGCTGGTCGGCAACCTCAGTTCCAATGAAGGGGCTACGCTCACGTTCACGGTGAATTCGGAAACGGGCGGAACGGTGCGCCTGCTCGTCGCGGTCACCACGAGGACCAGGGAGATCAAATTCACCGATGCAATGCAGGCGACCGTCAACGGCACGAATATCGTCAGCGATGCGTCTGTGCCGGCGACCGCCGCGGAAGGCGAGGGAATGCTCGTCGATAACTGGTACGATTGGGTGGAGATCGATCTCGGTGAAGTCACGCTCGAGGCCGGGGAAAACACGATCGTGTTCACGCGGCTTGCGGACAATGCAAACGGATTCAATTTCCATCATATACGTCTGGTTTCGGACATTGTGTGACGTTCTGAGCCCTTCTTCCGGAAGGATCCGTTGACTTTAATGCAATCATTGAATGAGTTCGGTTTTTTGCCGGACTCATTTTTTGTTTGCGGTGACGGTATAAAAAAATTCACAATAGTTTAACACTTTTAACGATACCCACTTTGTCACAATAAAGTCAGTAAGTTCACCTAACGATAT
>CAZTND010000021.1:6734-28598 GCA_964615285.1 uncultured Clostridia bacterium | reverse complement strand
CCCTCTTCCGTCAATCGGTTATTACCTGTTCTTTTCTTTCCGGCGTTCCCGCCGCAGCGGGCGACGCACCGCGCCCCTGCCCGGGCAAAAAATAAAAGCCTGAACCGAAGCATTTCGATTCAGACTTTTATTGGTGGAGATAGCGTGACTCGAACACGTTACCTGTACGTTGCGAACGTACCGCTCTACCAGATGAGCTATATCCCCGTGGACATTATGTATTATAATGTAAAAACTCAAAAAAGTCAACCACTTCTACATAATTTTTTGAAAAAATTATAAAAAATCAAATTAAAAAAGTTGCCTTTTTGTGGGGAATAGAGTATAATAATTTAGCTTGCAGAGATGTCTGAGTGGTTTAAGGAGCACGATTGGAAATCGTGTGACTGGGATAACTGGTCCGGAGGTTCGAATCCTCTTCTCTGCGCCATCCCCCGAAAATGCGGACTTTGTGAAAATGCAAAGTCCGTATTTTTTCTTTTTCGGATATGTTTTCCCGCTCTTCCGCTTGTCCGCGCGGAAAATTTTTTTATTTGGTCCGGGCATGCCGCCTTGATCTTCCGTGCGCCGCCCCGTCGGCGCCGAACAAACAAAACTCGCCGAACGATCCGGCTTACGTCCGCTCTCTTTTCACTCAAAGCATACGTTTGAGGAACTGTCCCGTATAGCTCTTTTCGGCCAAAGCGACCTCTTCGGGCGTGCCCGTGCAGAGCACCGTGCCGCCGCCGTCCCCCCCTTCGGGGCCGAGGTCGATGATGTGGTCCGCCACCTTGATGACGTCCAGGTTGTGCTCAATGACCAACACGGTATTCCCGCCGGCGCGCAGGCGCAGCAAGATCTTCACCAATTTGTCCACATCATAGGAATGCAAGCCCGTGGTCGGTTCGTCCAGAATATAAAACGTCTTGCCCGTGGAGCGCTTGGAGAGTTCGGTCGCCAGTTTGACGCGCTGCGCCTCGCCGCCCGAGAGAGTGGTCGCGCTCTGCCCGAGCTTGATGTACCCCAGCCCCACCTCGTTGAGCGTGGAGAGCTTGTTATAGATGGCGGGGTGATTTTGGAAGAACCCGCACGCCTCTTCGATGGTCATGTCGAGAACGTCCGAAATGCTCTTGCCCTTGTAGCGGACTTCCAGCGTTTCGCGGTTGTAACGCTTGCCGCCGCACACCTCGCAGGGGACGAAGATGTCGGGCAGAAAATGCATCTCGATCTTGATGATGCCGTCGCCGAAACAGTGCTCGCACCGCCCGCCCGCAACGTTGAAGGAGAAGCGACCCGATTTATATCCCCGCGCCTTGGCGTCCGGCGTGGAGGCAAACAGCTCGCGGATGGCGGTAAACACGCCCGTGTAGGTGGCAGGGTTGCTGCGCGGCGTCCTGCCGATGGGCGACTGGTCGATGGCGATGACCTTGTCGAAATATTCCAGCCCTTCATACGAATCGAATTTGCCCATGGGCTGGTGCGCGCCGTTGAGCTTGTTGGCAAGAATGGGATAGATGATCTCATTGACCAGGCTGGACTTGCCGCTTCCCGAAACGCCCGTGACCGCCGTGAACAGCCCCACGGGCACGGATACGTCGATGCCCTTCAGGTTGTTCTGCCGGCAGCCGCGCACGGTGAACAGCCGTCCGTCCGGCTTCGTCCGCACGGCGGGCACCTCGATCTTCCGCCGCCCCGCGAGAAAATCGCCCGTGACGGACAGCGGCGCGTTCATGATGTCCTCCTGCGTGCCGCAGGCGACCACTTCGCCGCCGTGCACGCCCGCCCTGGGCCCGATGTCCACGATGTAATCGGCAGCGCGGATGGTGTCCTCGTCGTGCTCGACCACGATGAGTGTGTTGCCGAGGTCCCGGAGCCCCTGCAGGGAATGCAGCAGTTTTTCGTTGTCCCGCTGGTGCAGCCCGATGCTCGGCTCGTCCAGAATGTACAGGACGCCCGTGAGCGCGCTGCCGATCTGCGTGGCGAGGCGGATGCGCTGGCTTTCGCCCCCCGAAAGGGTGCCCGCGCTGCGGGACAGGGTGAGATATTCCAGCCCCACGTTCTTTAAGAATCCGATGCGGTTGCCGATCTCCTTCAAGATGCTGTCGGCGATCATGTGTTCGGTGGGAGAGAGCTGCAGCCCGCTCAAAAAGTCCGTCAGATTTTCCACGGACATGTCGCAGACCTCGGCGATGTTTTTGCCGCCGACATAGATGGAGAGCGCCTCTTTTTTGAGTCGTTTGCCCTTGCAAACGGGGCAGGGACAGGTGGTCATGTACCGTTCGATGTCGTACTTGACCCCCTCGCTCGACGTGTTGTTGTACCGCCTCTGCAGGCTGTTGACGAACCCCTCCCAACGGATCTTATAGTTTCCCGAAAAGGAATGGGTGGAGTAGTGCATGTCGATCTCTTCGCCGTTGCTGCCGTACATTAAAATGTCGTACGCTCTTCGGGGCAGGTCCTGCACGGGCACGTCGAGCGAAAAGCCGTAATGCCCGGCGAGGGCGGTGACATACATCATATTGGTGGAATTGGAATCGAGCATCCAGCCGCTGGCATGGATGGCGCCTTCGCGCAGGGTCTTGGTCTTGTCGGGACAGATGAGGTCGGGGTCGACCGTCTGCTTGAAGCCGAGCCCCAGACATTCGGGGCATGCCCCGTACGGCGTGTTGAACGAAAAGATGCGGGGCTCGATCTCTTCGATGGAAACGCCACAGTCGGGACAGGCATATTTGGTGGAATAGAGCTTCTCCCGCTCCCCGTCGTCGATGACGACCAGCCCGTCGGCAAGGCGGAGCGCCGTTTCCAGGCTTTCGGTCAGCCGTTTCAGTACGCCCTCTTTGACGACCAGCCTGTCCACCACCACGGAAATGTTATGCTTGATGTTTTTATCGAGCTTGATCTCCTCCTGCAGGTCGTAAACGCTGCCGTCGATCTTGACCCTGCCGAAGCCGCTCTTGCGGTAACCCGCCAGCTCTTTGACGTATTCCCCCTTCCGTCCGCGCACGACGGGCGCATTGACGAGAATGCGCGTCCCCGCGGGCATGGCTACCACCTTATCGGCGATCTCGTCCACCGTCTGGCGGCGGATCTCGCGGCCGCACCTGGGGCAATGGGGCACGCCGACGCGCGCGAAGAGCAGACGGAAATAGTCATAGATCTCCGTCACCGTGCCCACCGTGGAACGGGGGTTGTGCGAAGTGGTCTTTTGGTCGATGGAGATGGCGGGCGAAAGCCCTTCGATAAACTCCACGTTGGGTTTTTCCATCTGCCCCAAAAATTGCCGCGCATACGAGGAGAGGCTCTCCATGTACCGCCGCTGCCCTTCGGCAAAGATGGTGTCGAAGGCGAGCGTGGATTTGCCGCTGCCCGAAAGTCCCGTGAACACCGTCAGTTTGTTGCGCGGGATGTGCACGTCGATGTTTTTTAAGTTGTTTTCCTTTGCGCCTTTTATGAATATTTCTTCTTTCATGTTCTATTTTTCTTCCCGATCGATGATTTTTTCTGTCTGATTTTCCGCGTCCTTCCGCCCGCCCTTTGCCACGGAAGCGAACGCTTGCAGCGCCGCCTTCGTCTCTGCGGGCAATTCCGATTTTCTGACGCCCCGCAGCGCCCCCTCGAGCGCCGCCAAAGACGGATAACCGACGGACGGATCGTCCGACACGAGTTTCCGCCATGCCGCTTTTGCGCCCGTCTCGCTCAGCTGTTCGAAGTCGTGAATGCCGACGGCCTTCAGCCTTTTTTGCATCGCTCTGCCGATATTGGGCAGATCGACGAGGCGGGAGGATGCCGCCCGTACGCCTCCTCCATGGCACGCCACACGGCGGCATTCTCCGCAAAATGCGGCTCCTTGCCGCCCGCGTGCATCTCATCCCACGGCTTGGGCGCATGGATGAGCAGCAGATCGACATACCCCATGCCCAGATTTTCGAGGGATTGCGCAATGCTGTCCTTCGCGCCCCGATAGGTCTTGACCTCGGCGGGGATCTTGGTCGTGACGAACACCTGCGCGCGGGGAACGCCGCTTGCCTGCACGGCGCGCCCCACGCCCCTTTCGTTGCCGTAAGCCGCCGCGGTATCGATGTGCCGATAGCCCGTCTGCAACGCGGCAAACACCGCCTCTTCCGCCGTCCTTTCGTCCATCTGCCAGGTGCCCAGCCCGATCTTGGGTATTTTCACCCCGTTGGAAAGGGTATAGAAACCGGAAATTTCGCTCATAAGATCTCCTCCGCGCCTGCGCTTTTTACAATTGCTTCCGCATGCAGACGCACAGGGGGTCGCCCTGAAAACGCCCGAACGGCTCGATTTTTTCATACCCCGCACTGCGGTACAGCGCAAGCGCCTCCGCGCTCTCCGCGCCCGTTTCGAGCACCATGTATGCCTTTCCCCTTGCACGCGCCGCATCCTCCGCCGCGCGCAACACCTGCCGCGCGATCCCCCGCCGCCGGTACTCCTCCCGCACATACACCCGTTTGAGCTCCGCGCCGTCCCCCGCAAAGGGACGGATGCACCCGATCCCCGCGGGCACGGCGCCGTCGTACACCGTGAAAAAGTCGGTCACGGCATCCAGGGTATTGTACGAACGGTATTGCAGCGCGACGTCGCCGAACCGACGGACATAGTATTCGTCCAACTCCCGATCGAGCCGCAAAAAATCTGCGAACGGCTCTTCGGTATGTACCGGTTTCAACACAGATAACTCCTTTGACGTTTGATTTTTGCCTTCCCGTAAGCAAGGCAACGCCTTGCGGGGCGGGGTTTTTTAAGGGACAATGTCCCTTAAACGGGGTTCAAGGGGTGAAACCCCTTGATATATCGTGAACTCTTAAAGCAAGGCAATGCCTTGCTTTTATCGCCTGCGGCGATGAGCGCGGAACAACGTTCCGTTTTCGGAAGGATGTTTTATCCACAAAGGGCTTCGCCCTCTGCACTCCCACCAAAGGGGGAGCACCTCTTTGGAAACCCATGTTATCGCCCGCACGGCGGGCGTCAGCGGCGCAGGCGGGCGCGGAGCTGTGCGATGGTGTCGCGGATCTCAATGGCGCGCTCGAAGTCGAGCTGCGCGGAGGCGACCTTCATCAAAGCCTTTAATTTTTCGATCTCCGCGGGAATATCTTTCACGGACATGTCCTCCCCCGCCTTCTTTTTGCGGGTGATGGAGAGCGTGGACCTGACTTCCTTGATGATGGTCTTGGGCGTGATGCCGTGCGCCTTGTTGTATTCGTCCTGGATCTTCCGCCGACGCTCGGTCTCCGAAATGGCGCGCTGCATGGAGTCGGTGACCGTGTCCGCATACATGATGACCCGCCCTTCGGCGTTGCGCGCCGCGCGGCCGATGGTCTGCACCAAAGCCGTGTCGCTGCGCAAAAAGCCCTCTTTGTCCGCGTCCAATATCGCCACCAGCCGCACTTCGGGCAGGTCGAGCCCTTCGCGCAGCAGGTTGATGCCGCAGAGCACGTCGAACTCGCCGCTTCGGAGCCCGTTGACGATGTCGATGCGTTCGAGCGCGTCGATGTCCGAATGCATGTACTTGACTTTGATGCCGTGTTCTTTGAGATAGTCGGTCAGTTCCTCGCTCATGCGCTTGGTCAGCGTGGTGACAAGCACCCTGCCGCCCGCGGCGACGACCGTGTTGATCTCGGAAAGTAAATCGTCGATCTGCCCCTTGGTCGGGCGCACCGTGACGGGCGGATCCAGCAGGCCCGTCGGGCGGATGAGCTGTTCGACGACGTTGCCCGCCTGCCCGAGTTCGTACGGCGCGGGCGTGGCGGATACGCAGATGAGCTGGGGCACGCGCGCGTCAAATTCTTCAAAGGTCAGCGGGCGGTTGTCGTATGCGGACTTCATGCGGAAGCCGTATTCCACCAGATTGGTCTTGCGCGACAGGTCGCCGCGGTACATGGCGCGGATCTGCGGAATTGTCATGTGGCTCTCGTCGATGAACATCAGAAAATCCCCCTTCGGGAAGTAATCGAGCAGCGTGAAGGAGGGCTCGCCCGGCTTTCTGCCGTCGAAGTAGCGGGAATAATTTTCAATGCCCGAACAATACCCGATCTCGCGGATCATCTCCAGGTCGTGATTGGTGCGCTGGGAGAGCCGCTGCGCCTCCAACAGCTTCCCCTGCGCGCGGAACGCCTCCACTTCGTCCTCCAGATCGTGCGCGATGAGAGAGAGCGCGGCACCCAGCCGCTGACTGCCCACGGCGTAGTGGCTGGCGGGGAAGATGGCGGCATGTTTGAGCTCGCTGACGATCTTGCCCGTCAGGGCATCCTCCTCGAAAATGCGGTCGATCTCGTCCCCGAAAAACTCCACGCGGATGGCGATCTCCGAATTGGAGGCGGGAAAAATTTCCAGAATGTCCCCGTGCGCGCGGAAGGTGGAGCGTTTGAAGTCCATGTCGTTGCGGGTGTATTGCAGTTCGGTGAGCCTACGCATGAGTTCGTCCCGCTCGATCTCCATGCCGGGGCGAAGGGAAATGCTCAGGCGAAAGTACTCCTCGGGCGCGCCCAGGCCGTAGATGCAGGACACCGACGACACCACGATGACATCCTCCCGTTCGCAGAGCGAACAGGTCGTGGAATTGCGGAGCTTGTCGATCTCGTCGTTGAGCGCCAGGTCCTTTTCAATGTACGTATCGGTGGAGGGGATGTAACTTTCGGGCTGGTAATAGTCGTAATAAGACACGAAATATTCCACGCGGTTTTCGGGAAAGAACTCCCGGAACTCGTTGCAGAGCTGCGCCGCGAGGGTCTTGTTGTGCGCGATGACCAGCGTGGGCTTGCCCACGTTTTTGATGACGTTCGCCATGGTGAAGGTCTTGCCGCTGCCCGTGACGCCCACGAGCACCTGCGTGCGCACGCCGTCCAGCACCCCCTGCGTCAGTTTTTCGATCGCCTGCGGCTGATCGCCCGTCGGCTGAAATTTGGAATGAAGCCTGAACTCCATGTCTTTCTCCGTAAAAACTTTTTCTCTCTGTATTATACCGCTTATGCGCAAAAAAAGCAATTGTTTGCAAGGGCAAAAAGCAAACAATTGTTCAGGAAAAAAGGACGCGCAGGAGCAGTCCGATGAGAAAAGAGAGCACGGCGCCCCCCACCGCCAAAGCGACCTTGAAGGCGATGCTGCGCCGCACCTGCAAACTTTCCCGGCGGTAGGAATAGCCGTCCGAGCGCAGGGTGATGACATACATCGGGTCCCCCTTGCGTTCGGAGCGGATGATGTCGAAATAGCCGTCCGCCTGCAGGGCGTGCAGAATGTCCTCGAGCTGCGCTTCGTCCGGGCGTTCCCTGGCGGCAAAGCGCTGTAAAATATCCCAGGGCGCGCACAGGCAGCTTCCCTCTTCCCCGCAAAGTTCAAACACCCTGTCCATGACCCGCTTTTCCCGCTTCGTCAGCATACATCTCCCTTACGCGATAGAGGCAATGAACACCGCCGCCATGCCCGCGCCGAGCAGGGCGCCCGCGAAGGAGCCGACAAGGGACGCGAGCAGGAGTTTTCGGAAATTTCCGGTCGCCTCTGCGCGCTTTTCCTGTTCTTTTTCGGAATAGAGCCTGCCTGCGGGGAGGGGGAGCAGACAGTAGACGCCCCGCTGCCTGTCGGCATAGCGCACGTCCACATAGGCATTTTCTTTGAGATATTCCAGCATGCCGTCCAGTCCCGCCGCCGTGGGAACGAGCGACGCGGGAAAGGCTCCGGACAATTCGTCCTTGTCCACGATTTTATAATTTTCGTCCGCGCACAACGAGTTTATCCTCTGCAATAACAGCGCCGTCCGACTGTCGAGCACAAGCAATTCCTCTTTTCTTTTTTTGCTCTTACTATGTCCCATTCGGGCGGAAATTATACCGTCCGCCCCGCCGGCCGAGGCGACGGGAGAAGCGGGAAAAGAGAAACGCGCCGACAAAAAAGCATCCGGATAACATTCGTTTCCGCCGGATGCTTTCTGTTTTTTCGATTTGTATGAATGGTCGATATTGCAGGGGCATGCCCGCAAAGATCACAAAATCGCTTCGACGAACTCTTCGGCATTGAAAAGGGCGATGTCCTCCATCTTTTCGCCCGTGCCGACAAATACGACGGGGATGTGCAGATCGCCGCAAAGGGAGATGATGAAGCCCCCTTTCGCCGTACCGTCCAGCTTGGTGAGCACCACGCCGTCCAGATCGACCGCCTCGTTGAACGCCTTTGCCTGCGAAACGGCGTTCTGCCCCGTGGTGGCGTCGAGCACGAGAAATTTATAGAACGCCGCCTGCGGGTACTCCCGTTCGACCACGCGGTGCATCTTTTTGAGCTCGTTCATGAGGTTGTCCTTGACGTGCAGCCGTCCCGCGGTGTCCACGATGACCACGTCGGTGCCGCGCGCCTTGGCGGAAGAGAGGGCGTCGTAGACGACCGCCGAGGGATCGCTCCCCTCTTCGTGCTTGATGATGCGCACCTTTGCGCGGTCCGCCCAGACGGAGAGCTGGTCGCTTGCCGCCGCGCGGAAGGTATCCGCCGCCGCGACCGTGACGCTCTTGTGCTGCCGCGTGAAATAACTTGCCAGTTTGCCGATGGTCGTCGTCTTGCCCACGCCGTTCACGCCCACGAGCATGATGACGCAGGGATAGGTGATCTCGGGCATGGGCGTCTCTTCGAGGATGTCCTGCATGATGTCTTTCAAAAGATCGGTGACATATTCCGCGTCCTTGATCTTTCCGCCGATCGCCTCCTCCTTGACCTGAGAAACGACCTCCTCCGCCATGGTGACGGAGACGTCTGCACCGATGAGTATCTCCTCCAGCTCGTCGTAAAATTCATCGCCCAGCTTGTTGCGGAAAAAGAGCACGCGCAATTTGCCGGACACGTTGTCCTTCGTCTTTTTCAGCGCGGCGAACAGGTTGCCGAACAATCCCATAGATTTCTGACTCCTTACATCAATTTTAAGCGCGGCACAAAGTTCTGCCCTGCGCAACGGTGGTTTCCAAAGGAGCGTGGCTCCTTTGGCGGGTGGTTTGGAGGGCGGAGCCCTCCATAAATTACCGAACTCATAAAGCAAGCCGACAGGCTTGCGCCTTCATCGCCCGAACGGGCGGACGCGGAGCGATGCTCCGCTTGCAGGGGGATTCTTATTCGCAAGGGGCGCCGCCCCTTGCCTCCCCGCCAAAGGGACATCGTCCCTTTGAAATCCCGGGTTATCGCCCGCGGCGGGTCACTGCACGGTGTCGCCGCCCAGGCGGGATTCGACTTCGGACAGTTTGACCGATACGATCTTGGACACGCCCTTCTCTTCCATGGTGACGCCGAAGAGGGAATCGGCCTGGTTCATGGTCGGCTTTCTGTGCGTGATGACGATGAACTGCGTTTCCTTGGAAAACTTCTTCAGATACCGCGCAAAGCGGTCGACGTTGGCGTCGTCGAGCGCCGCTTCGATCTCGTCCAGAATGCAGAAGGGCATGGGGTTGCTCTTCAGGATGGCGAACAAAATGGCAATGGCGGTGAGCGCCTGTTCCCCGCCCGACAGCAGGGAAATTTTGGTGAGTTTCTTGCCCGGCGGGCAGGCGTTGATCTCCACGCCCGCGTCCAGCGGGTCCTCGCAGTCGGTGTAGTCGAGCTGCAATTCCGCCTTGCCGCCGCCGAAGAGCTCCTTGAAGATGTACATAAAGTTTTCGTTGATGGCATTGAAGCCCGCGTCGAACCGCTCGCGCATGTCCGCCTTGATCTCTTCGAGCAGCTGACGCGCGTCCTCGATGGCTTTTTCCACGTCGTCGCGCTGCATGACCATCTCGTCGTAACGGGTCTTCAACGCCTCGTAGTCCTCGAGCGCGTTGGCATTGACGGGGCCGAGAGAGGTGATCTTGCGCTTTAAGTTGGCGATTTCGTTCGCCGAAGCCGCAATGTCGTATTCCGGGTCGCGCAGAGGCAGACAGTCCTCGTAGGACAGGGCGTACGCCTCCTCGATGCGCTGGCGCAGGTTTTCGAGGTTGGTCTCGATGCGCCCCACCTCCACTTCGCACTTGCCGCGGCGGGCCGTGGCGTCGTTGATCTTCTCCTGCACGCCGCTCTGCGCCGTTTCCAGCTCGATCTGGCGGAGGTTGATCCTCTGTTTTTCCGCGCCCGCCTGCTCGATCTCGGCGCGCAGCTTGTCCACCGCCGCCTGTTCCTCTTTGGTGAGCGCCTGCCGCTCGGCCTCGCGCTCCCAGCGGGCGATCTCCTTTTCGTAATCCGCCATTTCCGCCTTCTGCCGTTCGATGGCGGCATACAGGTCGGTGCGCTCGCCCTTCAACCGGACGGCGGTCTGCCGTTCGCTCTCCAACCCGCCCGCCACGGACGCGGCTTCGACCTGCAGGGCGTTGTACTTCTCCTGCAAGCCCTGCCGTTCGGCGCGGCGGTTTTCGCTCTCGCGGCGCTTTTTATCCCGCTCCTCGTCCGCCTCCACGCGGATCTTGGCGAGTACTTTTTCGTTTTCGGAACTTGCCTGCGCCTCGTCTGAAAGGGTGCTTTCCTTCTGTTTCAGTTCGGCAAGAACGCCGTGATAGACGGTGATGTTGTCCTCGACCTCTCCCACGAGCTGCTGCAGGGACGCTTCCTGCTGTCTGACGGTCGCAAGGTCGGTCGCCGCCGCCTGAAAACGGGCGCGCAGCTCTTCCAGCTTGTCCTGCGCCGCCGTGCGCGCAGAGGCACAGCTTTCCAGCGCCGTCCGCAGGCGGGAGAGTTCCGCTTTGCGGGACTGTATCTCCTCCTCGCACTGCTTGATGAGCCGCTCGTTCTGCAAGAGGTTGCCGGCGTCCTTCTTCCGCGACCCGCCCGTCATGGCGCCGCTGGTGGCGATGATGTCCCCCTCCAGCGTGACGATGCGGAAGGCGTGCGCGTATTTGCGCGCGATGCGCACCGCGCTGTCGTTGTTGTCGCAGACCAGCGTGTTGCCGAGCAGGTTTTTGATGACGGGCGCATAATATTCGTCGTATTTGACGATGCGGTCGGCAAGCCCCAGCGCGCCCGGCTCGTTCAGCGCCCGCTCCACGTCGCGGCTGTCGTATTTCGGCCGCATGGAATCGACGGGCAGGAAGGTGACCACGCCGATGTTGTTGCGCTTCAAGAAGGCGATGAGGTCCTTGGCGTGTTCGCTGGTGGCGGTGACGATGTTCTGCATGGCACCGCCGAAGAGCGTTTCGATGGCGAGCTCGTACTTGCTTTCGCAGCTGACGATGTCCGCGATCATGCCGCGGATGCGCTTGTTGACCTCGGGGTCGGTCTTGGCGGCCGCCAGAAGGCGGCGCACGGAGTCCTTGTAACCCTCGAAACGGTTTTTGAGCCCGACGTACAGGTCGAGGGAATTTTCCACGCTCTCGATGCGGGCGTTGCAGGCATAGATGTCGGCATTCAGTTTGTCGTATTTTTCCTGCTCCGTTTCGACGGCGGCGCCCTGTTTTGCGAGAACCTCGTCCGCCGATGCGGCCAAAGCGGATAATTTCTTTATCTTTTCGGCACAGAGAGAGAGTTCGCCGCGCAGGCCGTCCCGCCGCTTTTCCTCTTTTTCGATCGCCGCGCGCACTTCCTCCATGCGCTCTGCCACGGCGGCTTTCTTTGCCGACAGGCTGCCCATGTTTTCCTTGAGCTGAGAGAGGTCCTCCAGAGAGGAAAGCTCGCGCACGCGGTCTTGCATGACGTCCTTTTCGTAGGAGGAGATCTCATCGTCCAACGCCTTGATCTTATGCAGTATTTCCTTGCATTCGCGCTCGATCTCCCCCGCGCGCCCGCGCTTTTCGGCGATGGCTTTATCGCATTCTTCCAGGGCATGCCCTATCTCTTCGATGCGTTTCTCGCAGGAGGCGATGTCCTCTTTCGCGCCCTGGAGTTTTTCGCGGAAGGCGTTCGCCTTTTCCCGATACAGGCGGGCATTACCGCTCTTTTCGGTGTTGCCGACGGTGTAGCGCAACAGCCGCTCGTTGAGTTCGGAAAGATGCCTGTCCGCTTCATCGAGCTCGGCGCGGTGCCGCTCGCGCTCGTCCAGAATATCGGCGATCTCGCCTTTGAACCGCTCGATCTCCCCGCTCAGACGCTCCATTTCCTTGGTATAGCGCCCCTTTTCGGTCTCGGCGTTCTCGCGGCGAAATATGTAGGCGTTGACCTCGTGGTATTTGAGGTCGGCGGCGTATTCGTTGTACTTTTGCGCCGTCTCCGCCTGTTTTGCGAGGGGGGTGAGCTGCCGCTCGGCCTCCGCCATGCGCTGTTTGTAGACGGCGAGATTGTCCTCGGAGGCCTCCAGCTTCCGTTCGACCTCCTGCTTGCGCTGTTTGTGGATCATGATGCCCGTCGCCTCTTCAAAGATGGTGCGCCGGTCCTCGGGCTTGGAGTTCATGATCTGCGCGACTTTGCCCTGTCCGATGATGGAATAGCCCTCTTTGCCCACGCCCACGCCGTGCAACAGGGCGACGATGTCCCGAAGGCGGCATTTCTGTTGGTTCAGAAGGTATTCGCTCTCGCCGCTCCGGTACAGCCGCCGCGCCATCGCCACTTCGCCGTAGTCGATGTCAAAGAGTTTGGAAGAGTTGTCAAAGGTGAGCGTCACCTCGCAGAAGGAGAGCGAGCGGCGCTTTTGCGTGCCGTTGAAGATGACGTCCTGCATGCTGGAGCCGCGCAGGGTCTTGGCGGACTGCTCGCCGAGCACCCAGCGCACCGCGTCCGCCACGTTGGATTTGCCGCAGCCGTTGGGCCCCACGATACACGTCACGCCGTCCCGGAATGGAATTGTGGTCTTGTCGGCGAACGATTTGAAGCCGACAAGCTGCATTTCTTTCAGATTCAATGTTTATCTCCGTTCCTTAACGATTCGAGTAATTTTTCGGCAGCCGCCTGTTCGGCCGCCGCCTTGCTGCCGCCCTCGCCCGTACCCGAACGCCCCTGCGCGCTTGCCCGCACGCGGAAAAATGGACGATGATCGGGTCCGCTTTTTTCCAGAAGTTGATATTCCGCGCGGGGCATGCCCGCGCCCTGCAGATATTCCTGCAGCATTCCCTTGTGGTTGACGCCCGAACGGGCTTCGCCGGAAGCCCGCTTTGCTTCCGGCTTCATGAGCTTGTCCGCAATGAACGCCTTTGCCGCAGGCATGCCCCCGTCCAGATAGATGCCCGCCGCCAACGCTTCAAACAGGCTGGCGACCGGCTTCTTTCCCACGGCCTCCCGTCCGCCCGCGTGCAGCAGATATTTTTCCAGCCCCAATCTTTCGACCGCCGCGCGCAGGACGTCGTTGGCGACGAACTTTTTTCTGCGCTCGGTCATGTCCCCTTCGTCCTCCTCAGAACGCAGGTACAGCATTTCTGCCACGCAGAAACCGATGACCGCATCGCCTAAAAATTCCAGCCGCTCGTTGTTGCGTTCGGACGCGGAAGAGAGCGTGAAACACTGCCGCAGCAGCGCCTTATCCCGAAAGGAATAGCCGATGATCCCCTCGATCTCGGCCGCCTGTTCCGGGCGCAGACCCTCCGTCCTGCCGCCCCGCGCGTCAGGCATGTTGTTCTTCGCGGCAAGCCGCTTCGATCGCCTGCAGGTCGATTTCGGAGAGGGTCTTTTCGATGTTCGCGCAGAGATCGTGGTCGTGGGCCTCCGCGGCCTTCAGAACGGACGCGCAGATGGACTTGGCCTTGGACGAGCCGTGCGATTTGACGACGATCTTTTTGAGTCCCAAAAAGACCGATCCGCCGTATTTATGATAGTCCAGCATGGATTTGAGCTTGCCGATCGTGCCCCACGCGCAGAGCAGGCCGAGTTTGTTGAAAAAGCTCTCCTCCGCCGACTTTTTGAGCACTTCGGAAATGGTCTTGCCGCAGCCCTCCATGGCTTTGAGCGCCACGTTGCCCGAGAAACCGTCGGATACGATGACGTCGAAATCGCCGTACATGATGTCCCGACCCTCGGCGTTGCCGCCGAAATTGATACAGTCCATTTTAGAGAGCAGTTTATACGCCGTCTGGTGGACTTCATCCCCCTTGTGCGCTTCCGCGCCGTTGTTCAGCAGACCCACTTTGGGTCTTTCCACGCCGTAAGCCGCCTTGGCATACGCCGACGCCATGATGGCGAAGTGCGCGAAGTTGATGGGCTTGCAGTCGAGGTTGGCGCCGCAGTCGCAAAGAAGGGTCTGCGTGCCGCGCACGTTGGGCAGCGCGGGGCAGAGCGCGGGGCGGGAGATGCCCTTGATCCTGCCGACCATGAAAATGCCGCCCGCGAGGGTGGCGCCCGTCGAGCCGGCCGTGACCAACGCGCAGACTTCGGGGTCCTTTTTCATGCGGTCGAAGGCGACCGTCAGCGAACTGTCCGTCATGGTGCGGATGGCCCGGGTGGGCACGTCGTCGTTGGTGATGACCTGCGTGCAATGCACGATCTCCAGACGGGCGGGGTCGTATTTGCAGGCGGCGAGCTCCGCCTCGATCTTCGCCCGATCCCCCGTCAGAATGACGGAGAGATCGCCGCGCTTTTCCAGCGCCTGTACCGCGCCCTTTACGATTTCTGCGGGGGCGTTGTCTCCGCCCATCGCGTCGATGACGATTTTGATCATGATTTTCTCCTGTCGGTTGACCGAATGACGCGGGAAACGAGGGGCCTCCGAAAGGCGCCGCGGCAGCGCCGCCGCCAGGACGGAAGGCGCCGCCGATGCCCCGCATCATGCTTACGCTCTCATTATTATATCATCTTCGGAAAAAAATTTCAATCGTTTTGCGGTAATTTCCCGAAGGAATTGCTTTCGCCCTCCTCCCCTTCGGGCAAAGCCCCTTCCTCCGCCGCCAAGGGGTCCTCCTCCCGCTTTTTCTGTATCTTCCCCTGCACGAAGGCATACGTATCGCGGCGCAGGCGCACGCTCGAAAGCCGTCTGCCGCGGCGGTAGCGCACCAGATAGCTCTCGCTCCTCAGACCGTTCTTTTCCTTCTTGAGGATGCAGTCCGCCTCCCCCTCGACGACCTCGGCGGGCGGAGGCGGCAGCACTTTCAGGACCACGCTCTCCGTCCTATATTCATCAGCCGTCCGCTTTCCGTAGATCTCGGCCGTGACGCTGCCGCCGTCCGTATGCATCCGTATGACGGCGGGTGCGGCGGAGGGATTGACAAAGCGCAGATCGCTCGCCGAAGAGACCATGGCGTCCAGCGACGGCGACACATAGCTCACCTGCAGGGAATGGGCGTGCACCTCGACGATGTGCATGCCCGCGAGCAGGGCGGCGTTGTAGAGCGTGGTGCTGACCTGACAGACCCCGCCGCCCGTGCCCGTCACGAACTCCCCCTCGAAGATGACGGCCGCCTCCATGAATCCCCGCGCTTCGGTGCGTTCCCCCACCCGCCCGTTGAAGGAAAACGCCCCGCCGGCAGGCAGACGGCAGCCGTCTATCATTTTGCTCGCCAAACGGATATTGTGCGAACGGGGCACGTTGCTTCCGTCGAATTTCGTCGTGAAACGGCTTAAAAGGATCTCCCGCGCCGCCCCGCCGGCGGCATGGGAAGGGCGGGGCGTGCAGCGGGAACAGGCCGCCTGCGCCGCCGCGCGAACGGGCGCGGCAAACCCTGCCCCAAAAGGAAAAATAAGGCAGAGTAAACAAAAAAAGGCGCCCGCCATGCCCGCGGACACCTTCATTTTTCGTTCCGTCCGTAAAGCTCCTCTCTCCCGCAACGCCCTGCGGCTCGGCTTTTCCCCTTTCATTTTGCTTCTCCCCCTCCTTCAAAACGCGATATGCACAGCGCGCAAAAATGCCGCGGACGGCTCAAAAAAGGGCTCGCCGACGGTACGCCCGCCGCCGTCGCGGTGAAAGTCGCTGCCGCCGGACACCAAAAGCCCCGATTCTGCGGCCAGCGAACGATAATATGCCGTCTCTTCTGCAGTATGCGTGGGATAGAAACATTCTATACCGTCCAGCCCCCGATCTTTCAGCCGCCGCACGAGCCCTTCCCGCTCCGCGAAGGGCAGGGAAATGCGCCCGGGATGGGCAAGGCAGGCGATGCCGCCGAGGGAATGGATCATTCCGACCGCCTCGAAGGGCGTGGGCCTGCCGACATACGAATAGGTGGGAGAATCGGGCTGAAAACAGTCGCGGAAAGCCGCCCCGACCGTGGGATAATATCCCTTTTTCACCAACGCCAGCACGACGTGCATGGTGTGCGGCGGCACGTCGGCCTGCCGCTCGACGAGCGCCTCTTCCCGGGAAAGGGAAATGCCCTTGTATTTTTTCAGCCGTTTCAGTACGTCGTCCAGCCGTTCATACGCCAGCCGTTCGCGCTCCCTTTGCAGGGCGGCACAGAGGGGCGAAGCGGCGTCGTAGCCGTACCCCGTGACGTGCACTTTGGTTCTGCCCTCATAGGCAGAGATCTCCACGCCCGTGAGATATCGGAGGCCCGCGGCGGCAAACGCCGCGCGCTTTTCCGCATCCCCCGCAAAATTGTCGTGGTCGGTGAGCGAGGCGAGTTCCACCCCGCTTTGGCGGCAGAGCGCCGCCATCTCCGCGGGCGTGTGCTGCCCGTCCGAATACACCGAATGCATGTGCAGGTCGGCCTTCATTTTACGATTTTCCCTCCCGCGATTTTAATTTTCCGGCATTCTCTGCCGCAGAGCACGCGCTCGGCGTGGGTGCAGGTGACGATGGTCTGGATGCCCTGCAGTTTGGACACCAATTTTTTGCGGCGGGGCAGGTCGAGTTCGCTCATCACGTCGTCCAAGATGAGCACGGGATATTCCCCCGCGCGCTCTTTGAATATCTCGAGTTCGGCGAGTTTCAGAGCGAGCGCCGCCGTGCGCGCCTGCCCCTGCGAGGCGTACCCCTTGGCATCCATGCCGCCGATGGAAATCTTCAGATCGTCCCGATGGGGTCCCACGGTGGTGAAGCCGAGGCGGATGTCCTTTTCATATGCCCCGCTCATTTCCCGCAGAAGCCGCGCGCGTATTTCCGCCTCGTCCCCCGCATACACCCTGTCCATGCCCAAGGAGAGCGCCTCGGAGCCGTCGGTAAGGTAAGCATGCGCCTCCCCTGCGAGCGGGGCGAGCCGCGCCGCGAAATCGGCGCGGGCGCGCACGATGCGGGCGGCATACAGACAGAGCTGCTCGTCCCACACGGGCAGGGTCTCGAGCACCAAAGACACGTCGCGGTTTTTCAAAAGAGCGTTGCGCTGTTCCAGGATCTTGTTGTAGCGCAGGAGCGCGGTATAATATCCCCCGGAAAGTTGGGAAATGGAGAGATTGAGGAAGCGCCGCCGCTCGTCCGGCCCGTCCTGGATGAGCCGCAGTTCCCCGGGCGAGAAAAAGACGCTGTTCACGTTGCCCAGAAGATCGGCGTTTCTGGCGATCTTGCTGCCGTTGACGCGGATCTCGCGGGAACTTTCGCCGATCTCCGCCTCGATGAGCACGTCGCCGTAGCGGTTGGCGGCGACCGCGGCAATGCGGGCGCGGTCGGCACCCGCCCGTATGAGCTGCCGGTCGTGGCGGATGCGCAGGGACGACCCCGTGCAGAGGTAAAAGACCGCTTCGACGCAGTTGGTCTTGCCCTGCGCGTTCCTGCCGAACAGGATGTTGAGCCCCGGCGAAAAGTCAAATTCCTCTTTTTCGTAATTCCTGAAATTTTCGAGAGACAATTTTTTTATTTGCATAATCTTGAAATGGGAGGCAAAAACACTTTCTTTTCGGTGAATTTTGTATTATAATTATACCACGTTATTATACCACACTTACGGCAAAAACGCAAAAATTTTCGAGAGGGAAAACATGACCGAAAAGACGCAAATCGATTTTATCTGGAAAAAAATAAGCGAGAAGGCGCAGAAGCTCATTCCGCAGATGACCTGGTCGGCGTACGTCGAACCCATCGTGCCCGTAGACATCGTCAACCGTAAAATCGTGCTGCGCGTCGTGTCGGAAATGGGCGCGGACCTCCTGATGAAGACATATGCCGATCAGCTGAAAGAGGCGGTCGTGCAGTCGGGCGCGGGGCTGAACGGCTTTATCTTCGTCGCCGAAGGCAGCGACGTGTACACACTGGAAAACGCCGCCGCCGAAGAGGACGACTTTGAACCGCTGCCCATCGACAAACGCTTTACCTTTGAATCCTTTGTGCCCGGCCCCTCCAACAAATTTGTCTATGCCGCCGCAAAGGCGGTGGCGGAGAACCCCGGTTCCTCCTTCAACCCCCTCTTCATCTACGGCAGTACGGGTCTGGGAAAGACCCACCTCATGCAGGCGATCGCCAACGACATCCGCGAAAAAAAGCCCTCCATGAAGGTGCTGTACACCACCTGTGAAAAATTTCTGAACGAAGTCATCGACAACATGCTGACCAAGAACGGCGGGCGGGACAAGGACGCCCTCTTCCGCGCGCACTACCGCAACGCCGACGTGCTGCTCGTCGACGACATTCAGTTCATATCCAAAAAGATCGCCGTGCAGGAGGCGTTTTTCCACACCTTCAACGAATTGTTTGCGCAGAACAAGCAGATCATCATTTCCTCCGACCGGCCGCCCAAGGAGATCGCCGCCCTCGAGGACAGGCTGCGCACCCGCTTTGAAGGCGGGCTGACCGCGGACATACAGCCGCCCGACCTGGAGACCAAGATCGCCATCTTAAAGCGCAAGGCCCTCGAAAAGAAGTGCGTGCTGCCCGAGGACGTCCTGGAATTTCTTGCCAAAGATTCGGGCACGGACGTGCGCACCCTCGAAGGTCGGCTGACCAAACTGCTGTTCGCCGCCAAGCTGCACGAAGAGCCCATCTCTTTGAAGATCGCCAAACTGGCGCTGAGCGAAGCGGTGCCCGAAGAACAGGAAACCGTCACCCCCGAAGCGATCATCAAGAGCGTCTGTTCCTATTACAAAGTTTCCAAATCCGACCTTTTGGGCAAGAACAAAAAACAGGAGATCGTGCGCGCCCGGCAGATATGCGCCTATCTCATGTGCGAAATGCTCTCCCTGCCCCTCGTCAACGTGGGAAAACTGCTTGCCCGCGACCACGCGACCATCATCCATTCCCGCGACAAGATCGCCGATTTCATCAAAGTCAACGACCGCGTGGCAAAGGACGTGGACGACATCAAGAACATCATCTTGAAGCAGTGATCACGGGTGAGCTACTCGGAAACAATCAATCATCGTTTCCGACAGTGCAAGACAAATCGCATACGCAGCGCGATTTGTTGCCCGAGGGCGAAATTCCATTCGCCCGAGAAATGTCCCTTGAATGGGGGCAAGGGGCGACGCCCCTTGGTAATCGAACGCATCAAGCAAGGCTGCGCCTTGCGCTAAATATCGCCGAAAAGCGATTTGAACGCGGGCATGCCCGCGTTTTGCGCGGAACTCCGTTCCGCTTTGGATGGATATTTTATAAGGGGCGCCGCCCCTTATACCCTGCCAAAGGGACATCGTCCCTTTGGAATCCCAAGTTATGTAAGGCGCGGCCTTGTTTCAAGCGTTCAAAATAAAAATCAGGGGGGCGACAACGCCCCTTTTTCAAAAAAAGGAAAAAGAGCCATGGACGAAAAGGAGAAAGACAACTACATCATCGGGACGTGCGACGCCGCCGTCATCGGGGCGGGACATGCCGGGTGCGAGGCCGCCCTTGCCCTGGCGCGGACGGGTATAAAGACGGTCATGCTGACCCTCAACCTCGACTCCATCGGGTTCATGCCCTGCAATCCCTCCATCGGCGGGACGGCAAAGGGGCACCTGGTGCGCGAGATAGACGCGCTGGGCGGCGAAATGGGGCTGAACGCAGACAAGACCGCCCTGCAGATACGCATGCTGAACGTCGGCAAGGGCGCGGCGGTGCAGTCCCTGCGCGCACAGTCGGACAAGAACGCCTATCACCGCGAGATGAAGCGCACGCTGGAAAATTGTCCCAACCTACGCATTTTGCAGGCGGAGGTCGCCGATATACTGACGGAAAACGGCGCGGTGACGGGCGTAAAGACGGCGTTCGGCGGGGTCATCCGCTGCCGCGCGGTCATCGTGTGCACGGGCGTCTATCTCAATTCCGAGACCATCACGGGCGATTTCATTCAGAAATCGGGGCCGAACGGGTTTCAGCGCGCTTCCTGCCTGACCGACTGCCTGCAGCGGCTGGGGTTTAAGATCATGCGGTTCAAGACGGGAACGCCCGCGCGCGTGGACGGCAGGACGGTGCATTTTGAAAAGTGCGAAGTGCAACGGGGCGACGACGACATATACCCCTTCTCCTTCCTCACCGAAAAACTGCCCGAAAACAGGGCGGTCTGTTACCTCACCTATACCAACGAACGCACCCATGCCATTATTTTAGACAATCTGGACCGCTCCCCCCTCTACAACGGCACCATCCTCTCCACGGGACCGCGGTACTGCCCGTCCATCGAGACCAAGGTGGTGCGCTTCCGCGACAAGGCGCGGCATCAGCTCTTTTTAGAGCCCGAGGGCGCGGACACGAACGAGATATATGTGCAGGGCATGTCCTCGTCCATGCCCCACGACGTGCAGGAAGAGATGTATCATACCGTGGCGGGGCTCGAGGACTGCCTGTTCACCCGCTACGCCTATGCCATCGAATATGACTGCATCGATGCCCTGGACATTCTGCCCACCCTCGAATATAAAAGGGTGAAGGGGCTGTATACGGCGGGACAGATCAACGGCACCAGCGGCTATGAAGAGGCGGCGGCGCAGGGGCTGATGGCGGGGCTGAACGCCTCGCTCGCCCTGCGCGGCAAACCGCCCCTGGTGCTCCGCCGCGACCAGGCGTACATCGGCGTACTCATCGACGACCTCGTGACCAAGGGAACGGACGAGCCCTACCGCATGATGACCTCCCGCGCCGAGCACCGCATCTTTCTGCGGCAGGACAACGCCGATTTCCGCCTGACCGAGATCGGCTACGCCTGCGGGCTGGTGACAGAAGAGCGTTACGCCGTCTACCAGAGGCGAAAGGCGCAATATGAAGAGGTGCTGCGCACTTTGGACGAGCGCGTTTCCCCGAAGATCGCCGATGCGTTTTTGGAAAAATACGGGTTCGGCAAGCTGACGAGCGGCATTTCCTATGCGGACATGCTCCGCCGCGGCATTCCGCTCAAAGACGTGCGCGGGCAATTCGGCATTCTGCAGGACTGTCCCGCCGACATTTTGCAGACGGCAGAGATCGCCGTGCGATACGAAGGATATCTGAAACAGGGCTACGAACAGATAGAGCGGGCAAAAAAATTGGAGGACAGGCGGCTGCCCCCCGACATGGATTATCGTTCCATAGAGGGCCTGCGCCTGGAAGCAAGGGAAAAGCTGGACAAGGTGCGCCCGCTCAACCTGGGACAGGCGGGGCGCATTTCGGGCGTCAGCCCCGCGGACATCGCCGTTTTGATGGTCTGGCTGTCCGTTCACAAAAACTGACCCGCCCGCAACGGCAGCATGTGCATCGGCCGTTTGCGCGGTGCGGCGGAAAGTTCTTGAAAAAACAAATTTTTCACAAACATCTGTTTTTTATAAAATTTACTTGACAAATCACGGGGGGGGGTATAATAAAAGAAAAAAAGATCAACGCCGCGACAATATATGTGGCAAAAGAAATGCCTATGCGTAAATTCCGTAAATTCCGTAAATATAAACCGCCCGGATTCAGAATGCCGGAATACAGGCAGCCTACATATACATATAACGGGCAAAAAAGGCCGTCCGCGCGCCATCCCCTTTCGGTTAGCCTGATTGTTGTTTCCGCCGTTTGTTTCGCGGCAGGAATCATATTTTCCGTTCTCGGAGTCCTCGTTCCCGTCATTATTTTTTATATCTTTGCAGCGGCAGGGCTCGGCGCTTTCATTGTTACGGTTATATCCGGCCGAAAACAAAAGACCGACCGGAATTCGGAGCAAAGCGGCAGCGCCGACGCCCCTCCCCCCTCTTCTACGCCCGCAACGTCCCCCGCGCAACCTGCCGCGC
>CAZTND010000021.1:0-6634 GCA_964615285.1 uncultured Clostridia bacterium | reverse complement strand
GACAGGCAATACAGCGCGAAAGGAGGACTAATGACGGCCGTCGAGAAAAAATTTTACGATGCCTTCAAAAAAGTCATTCCGCAGAACTACATCCTGCAGCCGCAGATCAATCTGGCGTCGCTCATCGAAAAGAAAAATCTCGGCAATTACAGCCGCAATTATCATAACGAACTGTTCCGAAACATCGATTTCGGCATTTTCGATGAAAACTATACGCCCCGTCTTCTCATTGAGATCAACGACCGGACGCATTATCGGACGGACCGCAAAGAGCGGGACAACAAAGTCCGCGCCATCTGTGCGCAGGCGGGCATCCCGCTGATCACCTTCTGGGCCAAAGACGGCATCAACCCGGACTATATCCGGCGGCGCATAGAGCGCGAATTGCATCTGACGGCCGAGCCGCCCCGTCCGGCCGACAACATTCAGAAACAGTAAAACCCCTTCCTCTTCCCCCGTCTCCCGTGAATAACGGGAGATATTATTTTACAAAAAAACACCCTTGCGGACAAAAGCCGACGGCATTTTTGCAGAATAATTTGTTATTGTATTCTCTGAAACGTGAAAGCATTCAAAACGCGGAGGTGTAACCATGCATACTTTCCGGAAACCAAAAATCGGAGAAAACGACCTGGCGCTGTACGGCGCCATGCTCGCGTGCGCCCTGCTGCTGTCCTTTGTGGGCGAACAGGGCGAGCCGTTTGCCTTTGCCCTGTTCTTTGCCATGGCGGCGAACGGCATGAACCTGATCCTGTCCTGCCTGTTCTTCTTTCTGTCGGGCATTCTGACGCTGAATGCCGAAAAAATAGTCGTTTACGGCTGTCAGGCCCTCTTTCTGTTCGTCGCTTTCTTCATCTTCCGCCGGTTGAACGGCAAAAACATGCTCCTTGCAGCCCTGTTCGCCCTCGTCGCCGTGCCCTTTTTCGTCTTTCTCTTCCCCCTCGAACCCTATCCGTTTTTCGGCAATATCCCCGTCGTCTGGCAGAAAGTCATCATCGGCGGCGCGATCTTCCTGCTGAGCCTCTTCTTCCGCGCCGCCCTTTCCATCGTCCTATTCAAACTGACCCGCTGTCGCCTCAGCCGGGAAGAACTTCTGTGCGTTTCCCTCTTTCTGTGCACCGTGGCGACGGGGCTGTATCGGTGCGGCGGGGCGCTCGTCTATTTCGGCATCGCCCTGTTTCTCATCTTCCTCTACATCTCTCTGATGAAAAACGCAAGCGGGCTGGCGTTCGCGTTGCTCTGCGCCCTGCCGCCGGCATTCTGCGAAAACGACCTCACGCCCCTCGCGCTGTACGCATTTTACGCAGGCATGGGGCTGTTCTTTCTGCCCTCCGGAAAAATATCGTGCGTGCTTGCCGTCGCCTTTGCCTATACCGCGGTGCAGTTTTATAACGGATTATACGCCATGGACGGGGCGACGATCGCCGCCACGCTGCTTGCCTGCGCCATCCCCTGCGTGCTCTTCCTGTGCATCCCCGCCCCTCTGCTCAAAAGGACCGAAAAAAAGCTGGTGCTGTACCGTGAAAATCACCTCAGCCGCATCGCCATCAACCGCAACCGCACCGCCATCGGGGAACGGCTGTATGCCCTCTCCAACGTGTTCCGCCGGATCGAAAACACTTTCGGCGCGCTTTCGGAGGAGAACCGCGGCGGGGACGAGAATGCCCGCGGGCACATCCGCGAACAGATAGAGCGACGCCTGTGCGACGCCTGCCGGAATGCCGATAAGTGCCGTTCCCTGGGCATGGGCAGGGCGATAGACATGCTTGTGGCGGTGGGCTGTGCCAAGGGAAAGGCGGGTCTGATAGACCTGCCCGCGGTGATGAGCTCCAACTGCATCAACGCGGGCGGCGTGCTCTTTTGTTTGAACCAGCAGCTGGGCGAATACCGCCGGTACATGCTGGAAGCGGAAAACGCGCAGTCGGGCAGGCAATTGATGGCGTCGCAGGCGCAGGGCATCAGCGAACTGCTCAAAAACATCGCCCTCGAACAGAGCCAGCCGCTGAGCGTATACGACGAAAAGGAACGCACCCTTGCCGCCGCGCTCGCCAAAAACGGCATTGTCTGTTCGGAGATCCTCATCTACGGCGAGGAGGAAAACATCTCCGTCACCCTGACGGTCTTTGGGAAGTGCGAGAGCGCCAAAATCGTACAAGCCGCCGCGGAAGTGTTGGGCATGCCGCTGATGACGGGGGAAAAACTGGTGCTTTCAAAGGATAAATTCTGCTATACGCTGCGCAAAAAGCCCCGCTTTGACGCGGCGTTCGGCGTCTCCTCCGTTCAAAAACGGGGAGAATTGCAGAACGGCGACACGCATTCGGTCATCCGCATCGACGAAAAACACTTCCTGACCGCGCTTTCGGACGGCATGGGCAGCGGCCCTGCGGCAAGGCGCATCTCCGAGAGCGCGCTCTCCCTGCTGGAAAGTTTTTACCGCGCGGGCATGCCCGGGGACATCGTGCTCTCCACGGTCAACAAACTGCTCACGTTCAACCGCGAAGAGAGTTTTGCCTGCATCGACCTTGCAGCGGTCGACCTGGACAGCGGCAGGGCGGACATCGTAAAAGTGGGATCCCCTCTCGGCTGTATCTTTTCCCAAGGCGCCATCCGCGTATTGGAGGGAGAGGGGCTTCCCCTCGGCATGCTGGACGAACTGCATCCCACCACCCTCTCCGTACAGCTCAAAGAAAACGACATTCTCGTCTTTTTCTCGGACGGCATCACCGACGCTTTCGGGTCCTCTTCCGATCTGTTCGATTACCTGAAAACGCTCGATCCGCTGAATCCGCAGGTGCTGGCAGACGACATACTGCATACCGCCCTCCGCCGCACGAACGGCGTGGCGAAAGACGACATGACCGCCCTGGCCGTGCGCATCTACCGTGCGGCATAAACGCACGAAAAGGACGCCCCACGCCCGCATCGAACATCTTTTTGCCATGAAAAGAAAGGTCCCGAAAACCCGGGACCTCTTTTGTTTTTATGGAGCGGCGCCGTGACGGACCGCCTTATACTTCTACCTATCGTTTATGCCCCGAAATTGGGGATCTCGTCGAGGTAATCCTCGTTGATATAGAAAGTATATCCGCCCGTGCCCGCCGAACAGAGCACGTTGCGGGAAACGGTCGGAAGGACACTCCAACCCGTATGATCCCTACTTTCGGTGTTTGCCTCGCCATACTCCACGCTGTCGTAAAAACAGACGACCGCCTCCCTCTGATTGTCCGCGTATACATATTTGAAGGTGTGGTATAATCCGGCGTAAAATCAGACGGCGCTCGCTTCGCCGACCTCCGCCGCGTGCTACGCCAACTTTGCCACCGATCCCCTGTCCGCTACGTCGCAGGAGAATGCCTCCGCCTCGTACCCTTTGGCCTGCAGGTCCTCCACCGCGTGCTGCAGTTCAGACGCCGTCCGCCCGACGAGAATGACGTAATACTTTTCCGCGAGCAATTCGGCCGTTGCAATCCCCCTGCCCGAGCCGCCGCCCGTAATGACGCATACCTTTTTCATGTTTTTCTTATCTCCGTTTTCATAAGTTGTTCGATTTTTTATTTTGCCGGGGAAAAGCCGTTCCGCACTGCGAAAAACTGCCGTCCCCCGCTTTTTCCGTCTAAACGATGTCCACCTGGCAGGCGCGCATGGCGGCAATCGCCGCCTCGTGGCTTTCGGGCGTGACGCCCGCGCAGGCGGACGCCTTGACGCGCACCCGCATTTCGGGAGCGAACGCCTTCAAGAGCAGGGCGTTGGAGATGACGCAGATGTCCGTGCAGACGCCGATAAGCTCCGCCTCGTCATAGCCGCCCTGCCGCACATATTCGCCGAGCGCGACCGAACCGAACGCGGGCTTGTCGAATATCCTGCCGCCCTCATACAAGCCGTTCGCGATCTCCCAGCCGTGCGTCCCCCGCAGGCAGTGCTCGACGGGCAGGTTTTTCCCCTCCTGCGTCTGCAGATAATCGCGGGCATGGGTATCGCGCGTATAGACGATCTCCCAGCCCTCGCGCCGCCGCTTTTCGATCTCTCCGCGCACGGCGGGCAGAATGGCAGCGGCCTCCCGGGTACCCAGCGCGCCCGTGACAAAATCGTTCTGCATATCCACAACAACGAGCAGTTTTTTCATGCTTTCCCTCCGTATTTCTCCCGATACATTGCAATGCATTTGCGAATGATATTCACCGCGTCCGCGCGGCTGCTGATCTCCTTGACCGTCGTGCTCTTGTGTTCGAGCGTCTTATACACTTCAAAGAAATGCATCATCTCCTCGAAGATGTGCGCGGGCAATTCGGAAATATCCCGATAACAATTGTACGTCGGATCCCCGAAGGGAATGGCGATGATCTTTTCGTCCAAACTGCCGCCGTCGATCATCTTGATGACCCCGATGGGATAACAGCGCACCAGCGTCATGGGGTAGATGGGCGCGTTGCCGAGGACGAGCACGTCCAGCGGGTCGCCGTCGTCCGCCAGCGTCAGAGGCAGAAAACCGTAATTGGCGGGATAGACCGTGGACGTATAGAGCACCCTGTCCAGCCGCAGGAGCCCCGTTTCTTTATCCAGTTCGTATTTCTCCTTGCAGCCCTTCGGGATCTCGATGAGCGCCTCGAAGTCCTCTTCCGCGATCCTCGACTGCGAGATGTCGTGCCAGATGTTCATATCGGTTTTTTTGACCTCCCTTTCAAAAGCGGGGAGCATGCCCCGCAGGCAGAGCCGTTTTCAAAAAAACGCCTCCCGTCTTCCGCTCTATTGTAGCACAAAAAATGATGCCTGGCAAGGGGACGGAAAAGAAATTTTCTCTATTTTTTCCGTTTTCCGAAAAAATACTTTACAAGCGGGGAATTTTGTGGTATAGTAATATAGCTTTTGAAAAATGAGCCGTGTTGCAGAAGTACCCAAGAGGCTCAAGGGGCTCCCCTGCTAAGGGAGTAGTACCGGTAACGGTAGCGCGAGTTCGAATCTCGCCTTCTGCGCCAAAAAAAGAACCTGAGCCGCACGCCCGGTTTGGGTTCTTTTTTGCTATTGTGCCATTTCAGGAAACATTATTATATTATCTTGCGTACATTTCACATGACGAAAACATATGCCCGAACATCGAAAAGAGCGGCGGGCAAAGCCCGCCGCGATCGATCCCTCTTCCCGGCCGTCCGAACGACGGCGTTCCCCCGCCGCCCTTCTCTTGCGGAGGGCTAAAGTTCTTCCTCCATTCTCGTCAGTTCCAGAAGGGTCAGCCCCTTGAACAGTCGGACAATGGCCTTCGTTTCTTCATAGCTCAAAACAATCGTCTGCGTTTCGCCTTCGGACAGATAAGACTGGTTCCTCAGCGCAATGGTCCCGTCGCTGTTGAAACTTGCATGGCATATATTCCGCCCGTACCCTTGCTTGACTTCCAGGCTCTTGAAATTCTGCGTTCCGTTGATCTTATACATCGTTGTTCTCCTTTGCGCCGCTTTCGGGACGGCCGACGGCCCGCCCGATTTTCGGCTGCTCTTTTTTCTCTGTATCCGCGCGGCCGCAGTCCCTTGACTTTTGCCGTAGCCTTGTTATATAATAATTATATAATAAAATCGCAAAAAATCTATCTTTATATCCTAAAATAATATAAGAATATTCCAAAAATCAAAAACGGAGAACTGACATGGCAGATCTAAGAACGGACCGATCGGAGAAAGTAAAATATAACACGGACGATCTTCCCGTGTATGTGCGGAAGGGCAGGCTGTCTACCTATCCGAATCACAAGGAAGTGGCGCACTGGCACAACGACATAGAACTGATTGCCGTTTTATCCGGTTCCATGAGTTTCAGCGTCAACGGAACCGTCGTCGAACTCCGCCCGCAGGAAGGAATATTCGTCAACACAAAGCAGGTGCATTACGGTTTTTCGGACAGCCGCTCGGAATGCGAATTTATATGCGTCCTGATCGAGCCGTTTATGCTGTACCCCTCCGATCCGCTGACCGAAAAATTCATCCTGCCCGTCGTGAACAATCAGGCATGCCCCTATTACGTCTTTGACGGAGCCGAAAAAGGCGAAGAATTGTTTTCAGCGATCGCCGCGCTGTACGAACTGAACGACGCCGCCGCGGATTTTCCGTTGAACGCGCTGTCGCTCTGTTTTAGGATCTGGGCGGCGCTGTACGGCATTGAAGAACTGCACGCCGACGCGGAAAAACACGATTCGACATTGGCGGCGCTGCGAAAAATGCTCGCCTACCTGTGCGAGCACTATAACGAAAAACTGACGCTGAACGAAATCGCCCGCGCCGGCAACGTATGCAAAAGCGGATGCAACGCGATCTTCAAACAATATCTTCACCAGACCCCGATCGATTATCTGATCGGATACCGCCTGGAAAAAGCCAAACAGCTGCTGACAGCCACGGATCTGAAAGTCACGGAGATCAGCCTGGACGTCGGCTTTCCGAGCGTCAGCCACTTTATCGACATGTTCAAACGAGCCTACGGCGTTTCGCCCAAACGTTTCCGGATGCAAGCCGAACGGCGCGGGACATAGCAAAAAAGCAAGAGGGCATGCCCGCAACGAAGAACCGATGCGCCGAAACCGTATCCTTTGCATGCGCCTTCTTTTACTCTATGATTCTGCCGCGTTCCCGCCTTTCCGGTTTTGCCTGCG
>CAZTND010000020.1:0-28836 GCA_964615285.1 uncultured Clostridia bacterium | reverse complement strand
AAAATGTCGCTGTTTGAGGCGCGCCTCAAACAGTTGGGGATAAAACACAAACTGAATATAGCAAAACACGGGGATAAAATCCCCGCATTTTACTTTTATTCTTTTTTTCACTGCAAACAAGCCGCCGTCCGTCAGACCGTTGCCGCCGTCGATTCAACGGCAGGCGCGTTGTCCGTCCCTTCGGGTGCGGATTCAGTCTCCTCCGTCCCCTCTTCGGACACGTCCCCTTCCTCCTCTTCGGGCACGGAAGCGGCATAATTGACGAGCACGACGGGCGAACAATCTCTGTACTGTTTGAGTCCCGTACCCGCGGGGATGAGTTTGCCGATGATGACGTTCTCTTTGAGCCCCATGAGGTAGTCGCGCTTGTTTTTGATGGCCGCATCGGTGAGCACCTTGGCGGTCTCCTGGAAGGACGCCGCGGAAAGGAAGCTATCGGTGGCGAGCGCCGCCTTAGTGATGCCGAGAAGGATGCGTTTGCCGCTGGCGGGCACGCCGCCGCTCTCGATGACCTTTTCGTTCTCCTGTTCGAAATGGAACAGATCGACGAGTTCGCCCGGCAGCATTTCCGTCGAACCGGCGTTTTCCACCTTGATCTTGCGGAGCATCTGGCGGACGATGATCTCGACGTGTTTGTCGTTGATCTCGACGCCCTGCGAACGGTACACCGACTGCACCTGTTCGAGGATATATTCCTGCACCGCGCGGAAACCGACGATGGAGAGGATCTTCTGCGGGTCCTTCGGGCCGGCGTTGAGCTGGGTGCCGGGCTGGACTTTGTCGCCCGTCTTGACCTTCAGTTCGGCGTTGTACGGCAGGTCATATTCCTTGACCTCGTTCGTCGTCTCGTTGCGGATGACGATGTGGTTGGTGTTGTGCGAATTGTCCACGAGCACCACGCCGTCGATCTCGGAAATCGTGGAGACGCCCTTCGGCTTGCGCGCCTCGAAGAGTTCTTCGACGCGGGGCAGACCTTGGGTGATGTCCCCCGTTGCCGCGATACCGCCCGTATGGAAGGTACGCATGGTGAGCTGGGTGCCCGGCTCGCCGATGGACTGCGCCGCGATGACGCCGACCGCTTCGCCCACCTTGATGGGACGGGTGGTCGCCATGTTTTTGCCGTAGCACTTGGCGCAAACGCCGTGTTTGGACATACAGGTGAAGATGCTGCGGATGGAGACCTCTTCGATGACATAGAGCGGGATCTCCGTAATGCCGTTTTCAAGCATCTGACGGCGGATGTCTTCGGTCAGCTTCTCGCCCTTCTTGGCGATGGGCTGCTGCGCCACGGGCTCGATGTCGGCGGCAATGCCCCTGCCGTAATATTTTGCGAGTTGCGCCGCGGGCACCTTTCCCCCGACGGAAACCGTCTCCGTAAGATTGGCGATGTATTTCGCCTTTTCCTGCGTAATGAATTCGTTGGTCTCGACGATGACTTCGCCCGTCAGCGGGTTGACCACATCCTCGGAGGCGAAGCGGCCGATCAGCCTGTCTTCCAGAGATTCCACGATCTGATCGTCGGCGTTCATGATGGCGCGGATCTTCATGCCGCGGGGCTTTTTGCCCGCGCAGCAATCCTCATCGCGCACGATGACATCCTGCGCAACGTCCACGAGGCGGCGGGTCAGATAGCCCGAGTCGGCCGTCTTGAGCGCCGTGTCGGCGAGGCCTTTGCGGCCGCCGTGCGAAGAGATGAAGTATTCCAGAACGGAAAGCCCCTTCTTGTAGCAGGACTTAACGGGGACCTCGATCTTTTTGCCCTGCGGGTTGACCATGAGGCCGCGCATGCCCGAAAGCTGCTTGATCTGGTCGATGGAACCGCGGGCGCCCGAGTCCGCCATCATCCAGATAGGGTTGAATTTGTCCTCTTTGCCCTGTTTGGTGAGCGCTTTCGCCACCTCGTCCGTCGCATTGTCCCAGGCACTGATGACGGCGGAATACCGCTCTTCGTCGCGCATGAGGCCGCGCGCGTAGTTCTTGGCGATGCGCGCCACCGCGGCTTCCGCCTTGGCGACGATGGCATCCTTGCTCTCGGGGATCTTCATATCGAATACCGAAGTGGTGAGCGCCGCGAACGTCGAATATTTGTAGCCGCGTTCCTTGATGGCGTCGAGCACGGCGGAAGCCTTGGGTGCGCCGCCCGTGCGGAAGCACGCTTCGACGATGCGGGAGAGGTGCTTTTTGCCGATGGCGCGGGCGCCGCCGATGAATTCGGCGGAGAGCTCGTATTTCAGATAATCCTCGGGCTTTTCACGTTCGACAAAGCCCAGATCCTGGGGCATATCGTCGTTGTAGATGATGCGCCCGACGGTGGTCTTGATGACGCCCGACACGACGAGCTTGCCCGCCGCGTTGCGGTTTGCGTAGACGGTGTTGACCACCTCGTTGTTCCCGACCGCGCCGTAAGCGGCAGCAGCCTCCTCTTCGCTCTGCCCGTCCGCAAAGGAGAGCTTTTTCCCCTGCGCGACATAGGGCAGCGGAAGGTCCGCAAATTTATCTTCGGGCAGCTCGACCGTGCGACGGACGAAGATTTCATCCTGGCACTGCAGAACCTTGGTCTGGTACGCCATGACCGCTTCGTTGACCGAAGCATATACGGGCGGGATATAGACCGCGCCGTTTTCGGAAGGACGGCAGAACTCGTCGTACTTTTTGCCCGCTTCCCGCCGCAGGATGGTGAGATAGTAGGCACCGATGATCATGTCCTGCGTGGGCGACATGACGCTCTTGCCGTCGGCAAGTTTCAGAATGTTGTTTGCCGAGAGCATCAAAAAGCGCGCTTCCGCCTGCGCCTCGGTGGAGAGGGGCAGGTGCACGGCCATCTGGTCGCCGTCGAAGTCGGCGTTGAAGGGACCGCAGACGAGAGGAGAAATTTTGATGGCCCTGCCCTCGATGAGTACGGGCTCGAACGCCTGGATGGACAGGCGGTGCAGCGTGGGCGCGCGGTTCAGGAGGACGGGATGATCCTTGATGACGTTTTCGAGGACGTCCCAGACCTCCGCGCGGCCCTTTTCCACAAAGCGCTTGGCGCTCTTGATGTTGTGGCACTTGTTGCTCGCCACGAGTTTTTTCATGACGAAGGGTTTGAAGAGTTCGAGCGCCATCTCCTTGGGCAGGCCGCACTGATAGATCTTCAGTTCGGGCCCGACGACAATGACCGAACGGCCCGAATAGTCCACGCGCTTGCCGAGCAGGTTCTGCCGGAAGCGCCCCTGCTTGCCGCGCAGCATGGCGGAGAGCGATTTGATCTCGCGGTTGGAAGCCGAGAGCAGCGGTTTGCCGTGCCTGCCGTTGTCGATGAGCGCGTCCACCGCTTCCTGCAGCATTCTCTTTTCGTTCTTGATGATCATTTCGGGCGCGCCGATCTCGATCATCTTTTTCAGGCGGTTATTGCGGTTGATGACACGCCTGTACAGGTCATTCAGGTCGGAGGTGGCGAACCTGCCGCCGTCGAGCTGCACCATGGGACGGATGTCGGGCGGGATGACGGGCAGGACGGTCAGGATCATCCATTCGGGACGGTTGCCGCTCTTGCGGAAGGCCTCCAATATCTCGATGCGCTTGACCACCGTCGCAAGTTTCTGCCCGGAGGAATTGCTTTCGATGATCTCGCGCATTTCCTTGCATTCCTTTTCGAGGTCGATCGCCATCAGAAGTTCGCGGATGGCCTCGGCTCCCATGCCGACTTTCAGGCCGGTCACGCTGCTTTCGCCGTATTGCTCCTCGATCTCACGGAGCTGCTTGTCGTTGATGACCTGCTTATAGACCAGTCCGGGCACCTTGCCGGGATCGAGCACGACATAGGCGGCAAAATAGATGACCTGTTCGAGCTGCTTGGGTCCCATGCCCAAGATGAGCCCGATGCGCGACGGGACGCCGCGGAAATACCAGATGTGCGAGACGGGCGCCGCAAGGGAGATGTGTCCCATGCGTTCGCGGCGCACTTTGGAACGGGTGATCTCCACGCCGCACTTTTCGCACTTGATGCCCTTATAGCGCACCCGCTTGTATTTGCCGCAATGGCACTCCCAATCCTTGACGGGGCCGAAGATCTTTTCGCAGAAGAGGCCGTCCCGCTCGGGTTTTTGCGTTCTGTAATTGATGGTCTCGGGCTTGGTGACCTCGCCGTACGACCACTCCCGGATCTTTTCGGGGGATGCCACGCTGATCTGAATAGAGTTAAAATCGTTTAATTCGTACATAAATTATCGCTCTGCCTCCCGTCAGTCGTCCATGCTCTCGTCTTCATCGCTGAAGAGATCGTCGAAGCGGATGTCCTCGTCCACGTCGCTCATGTCGTCGTCATCGTCGAAATCGGCGTCGGAAGAATCGGCTTCCTCCTCGTCCTCGTCTTCGAAGAGCGACCCGACGTCTTCGTCGTCATCCTCGTCGTCATCGCCCAGCGTACCGAGATCGAAGGGTTCTTCTTCGGCCTCGGGCTCCGCCGAAGCGGCGGCGCGCGCCGAACGTCTGTCCATGATGGGTTCGTCCTCATCCTCGAATTCACGCAGGATGAGTTCGCTGTCGTTCTCCGTCAGGACGCGCACGTCCAGAGCCAGGGACTGCAATTCTTTGAGCAGCACCTTGAATGCCTCGGGAATGCCGGGCTCGGAGATGTTGTTGCCCTTGACGATGGATTCGTAGGTCTTGACGCGCCCGACGATGTCGTCCGACTTGACCGTCAGGATCTCCTGCAGGATGTGCGCCGCGCCGTACGCTTCCAGCGCCCACACTTCCATTTCGCCGAAACGCTGCCCGCCGAACTGCGCTTTGCCGCCGAGGGGCTGCTGGGTGATCATGGAGTAAGGGCCGATGGAGCGGGCGTGGATCTTGTCGTCCACAAGGTGGATGAGTTTGATCATGTACTGCACGCCGACGGTGACCCTGTTTTCGAACGGTTCGCCCGTCCTGCCGTCAAAGACCTGGAACTTGCCGTCCACTTTGCCTTCGGGGTTCAATATATTATTTTCTTTGAAGAGCTGTTCGATGTCCGCCTCGGTCGCGCCGTCAAAGACGGGGGTTGCGATCTTCCAGCCGAGCTGTTTACAGACATAGCCGAGGTGCACTTCCAACACCTGCCCGATGTTCATACGGGAAGGAACGCCCAAGGGATTGAGCAAGATCTGCAGCGGCGTGCCGTCCGCAAGGAAGGGCATATCAGCCTGCGGCAGCACGCGGGAAATGACGCCCTTGTTGCCGTGGCGGCCGGCCATCTTGTCGCCGACCTGGATCTTGCGCTTCTGCGCGATATACACGCGGACGACCTTGTTGACGCCCGGCTGCAGTTCGTCCTTGTTCTCTCTCGTGAAAATCTTGACGTCCACGATGACGCCGCCCTCGCCGTGCGGCACTTTGAGGGAAGTATCCCTGACTTCCCGCGCCTTTTCGCCGAAGATGGCGCGCAGGAGCCGCTCTTCGGGCGTGAGTTCGGTCTCGCCCTTGGGGGTGGTCTTGCCGACCAGAATGTCGCCGCCGTGCACTTCCGCGCCGATGCGGATGATGCCGTCCTCGTCGAGGTCCTTCAATGCGTCGTCGCCGACGTTGGGGATGTCGCGGGTGATCTCCTCCGCGCCCAGCTTGGTGTCGCGCGCCTCGGTCTCGTACTCCTCGATGTGGATGGAGGTGAACACGTCGTCCTGCACAAGTTTTTCGGAGAGCAGGATGGCGTCCTCGAAGTTGTAGCCTTCCCACTCCATGTAGCCGACGAGGATATTTTTGCCGAGCGCCAGTTCGCCGTTGTTGGTCGAAGGGCCGTCGGCGATGATCTCCCCTTTCGCCACGCGGTCGCCCGTGCTGACGATGGGCTTCTGGTTGAGGCAGGTGCCCTGGTTGGAACGCTCGAATTTTTTGAGCGGGTATTCGGTGACGATGCCGCTGTCCTCGCGGATCCTGATCATGTCGGAAGCCGCGCCGATGACCACGCCCGCTTCCTTCGCGGTGACCATGACGCCCGAGTCGCGCGCGATGGCGGCCTCGACACCCGTGGCGACGATGGAAGACTCCGTTTTCAGAAGAGGCACGGCCTGCCGCTGCATGTTGGAGCCCATCAGGGCGCGGTTGGTGTCGTCGTTTTCCAGGAAAGGAATGAGGGCGGTCGCGACCGAAACGAGCTGCTTGGGCGAAACGTCCATGTAGTCCATCTTATCGCAGGAGAGCTCGGTGATGAGGTCCCGGTGGCGGCAGCCGACCATCTGATTTTTGAAATGTCCCTCTTCGTCGAGCGGCTCGTTGGCCTGCGCGACAAAATATTTGTCCTCCTCGTCGGCGGTGAGGTAATGCACTTCGTCGGTGACGCGGGTGGAGGTCACTTTGCCGTTTTCGTCGTAGGTGTGCACGACCTTTCTGTACGGCGACATGATGAACCCGTATTCGTTGACGCGGGAGAAGGTCGCAAGCGAGGAGATGAGGCCGATGTTCTGTCCTTCGGGGGTCTCGATGGGGCACATTCTGCCGTAATGGGAGTGGTGCACGTCGCGCACTTCAAAGGTGGCGCGGTCGCGGTTCAGACCCCCGGGGCCGAGGGCGGACAGCTTGCGCTTGTGCGTCAGTTCGGAGATGGGGTTGGTCTGGTCCATGAACTGCGAGAGCTGGGAGGAACCAAAGAACTCGCGGATGGCCGCCGACACGGGGCGGATGTTGATGAGGCTGGAAGGGGTGACTTCCATGGGGTCCTGCGTCGCCATCCTCTCCTTGATGAGCCTTTCGAGCCGCGCAATGCCCACGCGGAGCTGGTTTTGCAGCAGTTCGCCCACCGAGCGCACGCGGCGGTTGCCGAGGTGGTCGATGTTGTCCACCGTGCCGATGTGGTAGCGGAGGTCGATGTTCGTGGAGATGGAGGCGATGATGTCGTCCACCGTGATATGCTTGTGGTTGAGCTTTTCGACGAGCGGCTTGATGGTCTTCTTTTCGTCCTTGGTGAGCGGGCGTTCGGGCGCGTTCAGGAGTTCATGGAAGAGTTTGCACGCCGCGACGAACTTGACGCGGTTGACGGCGCGCTTTTCGCGGTTCTTCTTCTCCTCGGGCTTTTCGTCCGAAACGTCCCGTTTTTCCTGGGTATAATAGAGCGCGTTGATCTCTTCGACATACCGTTCGGCGACAGCCTCTTCGCCGTCCGCCTGCGCCTCCCGGGCAAGTTTCTGCGACACGACGAAGTTGGGATAGTAGATGGTGGGCAAAAGGCCGAACGTCTTGGGGTTATAGGCGCTGACCGCGGCAAAATCGACGGTGTTGTTGCCGATGATCTTGTGGCGGATCTCCCCCGCCTCCTCGTCCTTGACCAGCACGAAGATCTCGTTGATGCCCGCGTTCTGGATCTCGAACGCCTTCTCTTCGGAGATCTTATCCCCCGCCTTGGCGAGGATCTCGCCCGTCTGCGGGTCGGCCACGTCGTCGGCGACGCGGCAGCCGGTCAGCCGATACGCAAGGTTGAGCTTTTTATTGAATTTATAGCGCCCCACTTTGACGACGTCGTAACGGCGGGCGTCAAAGAAGAGGTTGTTGAGGTGCTGGCGCACCGATTCCTCGGTGGGCACTTCGCCCGGGCGCAGCCTACGATAGAGTTCCACCAGACCTTCGGATTCCGATTTGACCGTATCCTTGGCGATGGTGTTTTCGATCATCCGATCCCCTTCGAAGAGGTCCTGGATGGCCCTGTCCGAACCGAAGCCGAGGGCGCGCAAAAGGACACTGGCGCAGAGTTTCCTCTTCCTGTCCACCTTGACCCAGAGGACGCCCTGCAGGTCCTGCTCGAACTCCAGCCATGCCCCGCGGTTGGGGATGACGGTCGTATTGAATATCTCCTTGCCCGCCTTTTTGTCCTTTTCGGCGGCGTTATACACGCCCGAGGAGCGGACGAGCTGGGAGACGATGGCGCGCTCGGCGCCGTTGATGATGAAAGAACCGTGCTCGGTCATCAAAGGGATGTCGCCCATAAAGACATCCTGGTCAACGGTCTCCTGTTTGACCTTGTTGACCAGTCTGACTTTGACCCGGAGCGCCTTGGCATAGGTCGCGTCGCGGTTGCGGCATTCCTTCTCGTCGTACTTGGGCTTGGCGGCAAATTCGTGTTCCAGGAAATACAATTCGAAATGGTCGGAGTAATCCGTGACGGGCGAAAAATCTTCGAACACTTCCGAGATCCCCTCATTGATGAAGGAATTGTAACTGTCCTTCTGAATTTCCACCAGGTCGGGAATTTCGATCACTTCGTTGATGGACCCGAATTTCCTTCTTTCGTTCTTGCCGTACTTGACAATGGGTAAATTCATGTCGGTTGTAATAGCTCCTTTACTTGTTTTTTATCATAACGAGCGATCTACCGAGTATATCTTTTCATCGATAAAAATCATGTTACCGTAATTAAAAAAAATTTTGAAAACTTCGGGCAAAACCCTTTACAGGCGGCGGATTTTATTGTATACTGAAAAACGTATGAAATCCGACCGTATTCACGCGTTTTTGAGCGGTTTTTGATCGGAAAATCAAAAAATGGGCAAAATTACGCATAATAATACATTATGCTATTCTAACTCATTTTTCGGTGCTTGTCAACCGTTTTTCGGCTCTTTTTCCATAATATAGCAAATATAGCAGAAATTATTTTTTCAGCGGGAGCGTTTTTTATGCGAATCGACAAATTCTTAAAAGTTTCGCGCATCCTGAAGCGCCGTACTGTGGCGCAGGAGGCGGCCAAAAACGGCAAGGTGTTCGTCAACGGCCGGGAGGCAAAGCCGGGGCACCAGGTCAAGGCGGGCGACATTGTGGAGATAGAATATGCCGCGGACCGGCTGCGCTTCCGCATTCTGAACGTCGCCGAAACGGTGAAGAAGAACGACGCGGCGGGGCTCTACGAAATACTGCCCGCCGAAGAGCCGTGAATGCATTCCGGGACGGAAGCACCCGTCCCTTTGTCTTTTGAAGGAATTTTATTTCAAGCGCCTTTTTAAGGAGGGCATGCCCGTGAATCAACACGTTTCCGTGATCATATGCGCCGCCGGGAAGGGCGTGCGCGCCGGATTTGAAAAAAACAAATTGCTGCGGTCCATGCCCGGAAACACGGGCGGAACCGTTTTGGAACACACCGTGCACGCCTTTGTGGCGGCGGGCGTGGGACAGATCGTCGTCGCGGCGGCGGAGCGCGACAAAAAAGAAATCGAACGCCTGCTCTCCCCGTTCCCCCTCTGCACCGTGGTCACGGGCGGGGAGACGCGCACGCGATCGGTGAAAAACGCTCTGTCCGCCGTGACGGGGGAAATCGTACTGGTGCACGACGGCGCGCGCCCCTATGTGAGCGGAAAGATCATTGCGGACTGCATCACAAGCGTGGAGACGTACGGCAGCGGCATATGCGCGCTGCCCCTCACCGACACCGCCGTGCGGGCAAAAGAGGGCTTTATCGCGGACGTGCCCCCGCGGGAGGAGATGTTTGCCGTGCAGACCCCGCAGGGATTTCGGACCGCAGAACTCAGGGCTGCCTATGAAAAGGTCGGCGCCGAGAGCTATACGGACGATTCGGCGGTCTGTGCAAAATTCGTCCGCCCGCCCCGCCTTTTCATCGGGGAAAAAGAGAACCGGAAACTGACCTTTGCGGAGGACTTTCTCCCTGCCCACATGCCCCCCTACGTCCGAACGGCGGACAGCACGGAACGGGCGGACGTTCCCGCACTGCTCTTTCCGCAGGCGCAGGCGGTCGGCAACGGGCGGGTAGGCATCGGCGTGGATACGCACGCTTTCGGAAAACCGCAGGACTATATCGTGCTGGCGGGCATAAAAATTCCCGCGGAGAGCGGGCTCTTTGCCCATTCGGACGGGGACGTGCTGGCGCACGCCGTGACGGACGCCATACTGTCGGCAGCGGGGCTGCGGGACATCGGATACTACTTCCCCGATACGGACGAAAAATGGGAGGGGGCGGACAGCATGGAGATGCTGCGCGCCGCCCTCGAAAAGGTAAAAAAGGCGGGATTTGTCCCCTGCAATGTGTCCGTCGCCGTACAGGCGCAAAAACCGAGATTGAGCAAATTCATCCCCACCATGTCCGGGAATTTGGCAAAAGTCATGGAGCTTCCCCTCTCCGCCGTGGGCATTGCGGCGGGCACCAACGAGGGCTTGGGCTTTGTGGGCGAAGGACGGGGCATCACCGTCACCGCCGCGGTGTTGCTGCAAAAAGCCGAGCGCGGATAAGGAGCCTTGTCATGCAGACACGGAGGAAAGACATAGACAACGGCAAGCCGTTCGATTGGGACAACGCCGCACCGAACGCCCCCGCTTTTTTCTCCGAACATGTATAATCCTCTCCGGACGGGGGCATACTGTTCTTGTCTTACAGGAGGTATATATGAGATTGAATTGCGGGGACGTCTGTCCCAAGACCGGTTCTTACAAAGTTGTGGATAAAAACGGAAACGTCATCAACAAGATCTATGTGGGCGAAGGCGAAACCATGCCGCCCACACAAGTGGAAAACTGCCACTACGAATCCGAAAGGTAACCGCCGCCATATACAATAAAATTATCCCCGCAAAGACTTGTTTGCGGGGGTTTTTCAAAAACGAAACCTTCTCCCGAAACACACTTTCGGGCAACCAACAACGGCGGGAACATTCCCGCCGTTGCCGTTTGGCCGTATCCGAAACACGCAGGCGAGCTGCGGTTTCCGGTCACGAAAAAGCACGGGCATGCCCGTGCTTTTTTCTTTTCAACTTTGATCACGCCGTTGTCGTGCTTGAAGAACTCGACGTATTGTTCTGCAACGACGTATAGTCGGAATACCGCTCCTCGTGAATGGTCACGCAGGCGTCGATGTTGTACAGGTTGACGATCTTGTTCTGCAATACGCTTTCGTAGGTGCTGATGATGCCGTCCTTGATGGACTGATAATAGAAATACTCAAAAGAGTTTTCAATCAGTTTGTCCTCATCGATGACGCCGTCCGTCAGGTAAGGCGTCCAATCGATTCCCCCTTCCCAGTACCCGTATACATCGGCGTTCGTGAACGCATAGGTGCAATAAATGATGTGCCAACCGTAATCGGACGGGCAGACCACATAGGTTCCCACGCCCTGCAAAACGGCAAGTTTTGCGGCGTATTCAAATTCGCCGACATAATCGGTCGTGCCGCGCGAGATGCTGTAACCGAGATAGGTATTCAGGCAGCCCGTATCGGTGCTGTACGCAAACTGCAATTCATTGAAGGCGGAGAGCGCCGTGTAGGCGGCGTTGTTGTCCGCCAGGGCGTTGTTCGCGCTGAACGCGTTTTCGCCCTCAAGTCCGCCGATCCGCCCCACATAGTAGACGAATTTGGAATAATCGATCTCCCCGTCCGCTCCGCGCAGGTCTTCGGTGGTATAGGTAGTCGCGTAGCCGTCGCTGCCGGTGACGACCTGCGTGCCGGCGCCCTGTCCGTCATAGTTGAATTCGAACGTCTCATTGCTCCACGGCTCCGCCGAAACGCCGGAAAATTCTTCCTGGCCGAGCGCCCAATTGATGTAGCTCTCCATTTCGGTGATGAAATCCGTAAGGGAAAGTTTGTTGGGGGTCAGTTCGTACTCCCCTTCCTCGGGATCGTAACTCACCGTACCGTTGTAGGGATAATAGCCGTAGTATTTGTTGATGGTCTGGTACGCGGCATTGTCCCCGCCCGTCTTTGTCAGGCTGTTTTCAAAGAAGAGGTAATCGGACGTCGCGCCGCCTTCGACCTCGGACCTGTAATATTCCAATCCGCTGTTGACGGCGTTGAAGCTGTAGTCGGTCGCGCCGTTGAACCAGGTCTCGCGCTGGTCGGTGGCGTAGACCTCTTCCAGAAGAGCCGCACGTTTTTCATAATACTGCTCGTCCGTCAACCCGGAATCGTTCTGATACTGGGTCAGCGTATAACTCTGCTGTGCGGAGAAAGGAATGAGAATGTTATAGACAAAACCGTATGCGGACTCATCGCTGTCATCGATGCCGGGCGCATAGAGCAGGAAAGAGGAATCGGACATGGAATCGAGCGCGGTCTCGAAAGAGGAACTGTCCTTGTCAAAAGTTTCCTTCTGCGTGTTATACAGCTCTTCAAAGCGGCGTTCGAGATATTCGGCGGTGATGGTTGAAGCGGCCTTGCTCTCGAAGGAATCGGAGAGCTTTTCCGACAATGCGGACTGCAGCTGGGTGATGAGTTCGGCTTCGTAGTAGTCGGTCTGCGTCAACCCGCCGCCGCTGTAAACGGTCGCCACTTCGTCGTCGGCGATGAGATAGTTGGAAGAAAGCATTTCGATGAAGGCGTTAAAGGCCTTTTTGCGGGTGGTCGGCGTACCGCCTTCCGCTTTTTCATAGGATCCGCAGGCAGAGAGCGCGTTCCAGCCGGTGTAGACGCCGTAATCGGGATCGAAATAGTCCTCGTTCGCGGTCTCCGCGCCGTCGGGCACGGCCCTGTCCTCTTCCTCCTCTTCGTCCGAAGAATCGTCGGACGACGACGCAGCGGCGATATAGCTTGCTTCCTGCGTGTCGATGGCGGAGTTGATGGACTGTTTGAGCTGATATTCCGCCTTTTCGTACCGGGTATAGGAAACTTCGGCGCCGTTTTCGTCGGTGTAGACGATTTCGTCGTAATCCTCGTCGTCGAGGAAGTATTGCAGCGTGAGGAGAGTGAGTTCTTCGTCGTCCTCGGCGCCGCTCACGAACTCATTGTATCTTTCCACCGTGTATGCGCCGGAATATTCGCTTCCCTCGTCCTTACTCTCCTCGAAGAAATAGACCATGGAGTATTGCAGGATGATGCGGTAGCTGACCATGCTTTCCATAAGCGTCTCGAAAGTGTCCTCATAGGAAGTGCCCGACGAGATATAGGAATAGCCCTGGTTGACGAAATACGCCACGAGTTCGCGCTTGGTGATGCTCATGGGCTGGATGACGTCGCGGTATTCAAAAAATTCCCCGTCCTCCTGAAAATCTTCGGATTGGGAGATATCCACTTCCGCAACGGACTGCCCCATATCCTTTTCCGAATCGGTCGGCGTCAGCGAGCACCCCGAAAAACAACAGAGCATCAGAGCCGATGCCAAAATTACAGCCAATAACCTTTTCTTCATAATAGAAAAACTCCGTTGATATTGTATTCTTACGCAATAGCCTTATTATAATATATTTTTTCGATTTATGCAATTGTTTTTTATGTCGATACGGTGAAAGTTAGGGCATATTTCAAAAATTTTGACATTTCCAACATCAGCTTTGCCTGATTTTTGAAGCCCCGGAACACCAGTACGGGCGCGTTGGTCATGCTGATGGTCACGCTCTGCCCGAATTTGTCGAGCGCCGCCTTGATCCCCTCGCGGGAGAGCGTCTGCAAAGAAGGCAGTTCCATCCGCCCGTCCCCCGGCGCGACCGAGATCCTGCGCACGTTGAACTTGGCAGCATAGCTCTTGAGCACCGCGATGATGAGCAGATTGAGCATTTCGGGGGGCATTTCGCCGTAATTCTCTTCGATGGAGGCAAGCACGCGCTTGTAGTCGGCGACGCTGCGGATCTCGGCGATGCGCTTGTAGCAGTCCAGCCTGCCCGCGCTCGATTCGATGTAGTCCTCCGGAATGTACGCCGTCGCCTTGACGTCCAGTTCCGCCACGGTCTGCTCCTCGCCTGTCAGCTCCTCTTTGAGCAGTTTGGAATAGAGCTCGTAGCCCACCTTATCCATGTGCCCGTGCTGCTCGGCGCCGAGGATGTTGCCCGCGCCGCGGATCTCCAGGTCGCGCATGGCGATCTTGAAGCCCGAACCGAGCTCGGTGAACTCCATGACCGCGGCGAGGCGGGCCGTCGCGTCGGACGTGAGCACCTTTTCGGGCTTATAGGTAAAGTAGGCGTGCGCCAGGCGGGAGCCCCTGCCCACGCGCCCGCGCAGCTGGTAGAGCTGGGACACGCCGAGGCGGTCGGCATCGATGACGATGATGGTGTTGGCGTTGGGCAGGTCGATGCCGTTTTCGATGATGGTGGTCGTGACGAGAATATCGTATTCCCCCGCATAAAAGCGCATGACGCTGTTTTCGAGCTGCGTCTTGTCCATGCGGCCGTGGGTGACGCACACCTTGCCCTCGGGCACGATCTGTTGCACGCGCGCGGCAAACGTTGTGATGCTCTCCACGCGGTTATAGAGGATGAATACCTGCCCTTCGCGGGAGAGTTCGCGGATGCAGGCGTCGCGGATGAGCGCTTCGGTCTCCTCGACGACGTAAGTCTGCACGGGCAGGCGCCCCTCGGGCGGGGTCTGGATGGTGCTGATGTCGCGGATGCCCGAGAGGGACATGTGCAGGGTGCGCGGAATGGGCGTCGCCGTCATGGTCAGGCAGTCCACGTCCCGTTTCAAATTCTTGATCTTCTCCTTATGCTCCACGCCGAAACGCTGTTCCTCGTCCAGAACGAGCAGTCCGAGGTCTGAAAATTTCACGTCGTCGGAGAGCAAACGGTGGGTGCCGACGACGAGATCGATCTTCCCCGCCTTTAACCCTTCCAATATCTCCGCCTGTTCCTTCGCCGAGCGGAAGCGGTTGAGGCAGGCGACCTTGACGCCGAATTTTTCAAACCGCCTGCACGCGGTGTTGAAGTGCTGTTCGCTCAGAATGGTGCTGGGGCACATGAGCGCCGCCTGCTTGCCGCCGAGCACGCAGAGGTACACGGCGCGGAGGGCGACCTCGGTCTTGCCGAAGCCCACGTCCCCGCAGAGGAGGCGGTCCATGACCTTCTTGCTGCACATGTCCGCGATGACCTCTTTGACCGACTCGAGCTGGTCGGGCGTTTCGGTGTGCTCGAAGGCGGCGTAAAATTCCTCCATCATGTCCTCATAATAGGGAAATTCGAAGCCCCGCTTTTCACTGCGCTCGGCATACAGTTTTTTGAGGTCGAACGCCAGCTTTTTCAGGGAATTCCTGACCCGCTCCTTGACCCGTTCAAACTCCGCGCCGCCGATTTTGGAGAGGGCGGGCGCCTCCGCGCCGACGTATTTGGAGAGGGTGTCCATGCGCTCGACCGGCAGATACAGCATGTCGCCGCCCTTATATTCGAGGGCGATGTACTCCTTGATGCCTTCGAGCGTTTCCAATTTTTTCATGCCGACGATGCGGCCGATTCCGTGCGTCTCGTGTACGGCGTAATCCCCTACTTCGGGCGCGACGAACATGTCCCCGCGACGGCGTCGGATGCGCTTTTGCACGGCGGGTTTGGTGAACATGTCTCCCGAACCGATGACGGCGACCTTTGCCTCGTGCAGCACCAGCCCCTTTTCCAGTTCCTCCGGCAAAACATCCGCGCCCGCGAGATAATCGAGCGCCGCGACGTCGGGGGAGACGCGCAGCCCTCTTTCACGGAGGTCTTCTCTGATCTTGTCCGCCCGGTTCGCCGTGCCGCAGAAGAGAATGACGCGGTACTTGTTGTACAGCCAGTTCCCGATGTCCGTAAACAGCGTTTCCATGCTGTTGAGGTAGCGCCCGACGGGAGTGGATTTCAGACTGAAAATTTTGAAAGGCTCAAAAAAGAACACGCGGGAAGCGAAAGTCTGCACCGCCAGACGGCGGAAAGAATCCACCTCCGCAAAGAAATCCGACTGCTCGATGAACTGCCGGCGGGAAAAAGAAAACACCTCTCCCGCCGCATACAGGCGGGCAAAGCGCTCCTCGTGCTCCTTATACAGCGCGTCCATGCGATCCTTGATCGCCTTGCCTTCGTCAAAGACGAGCAGCGTGTCCGGATCCAGCCAGGTAAAAAAGTCGCAGGCGTTATTCAAAAGGGGCAAAATAAAATTGTCCGCCCGGCCGTTCTCCAAACGGTCGACGGCGTCGTCCGCCACGGCCGAAGCGCGGGCATAGGCGTCGGCGGAGGCGCATTTTTTGGGCTCGGCGCGCAGCGCTTTCAGAATGTCCTCCCGTTCGTCCGCCCCGACGAACACGTCCGTCGCGGCGACGATCTCCAGAGAATCGGCCACGGGAAGCCTATCCCCCGTCACAATGTCATACGGCTTGACGCTCTCCGCCACGTCGCCGAAAAAGTCCACGCGGACGGGATTTTCGCAGTTGACGGGGAAGATGTCCAGAATGTCCCCGCGCAGGGCGAAACAACCCTTGCTTTCCACGACTTGGCTGCGGACATACCCCATACCCACCAGGCGTTCGGCGAGCGTGGAAAAATCGGTCTCCTCCCCCGTTTTCAGCATGACGGACGGGAGCGTTCCGGGAAAGAGCTGCAAAAGCGATTCGATGTCGGCGACCAGCACGTCCGCGCCCTTCTGAAAGCGATAGATGCCCTCCAGCCGACGGAAGAGGGAGTCCTTGGAGAGGGCGGCCTTGGGCAGCAGCACTTCGTCCTTGGCGGCGAGCAGGGCAACCTCTTTGCCCGAGAGTGCGCGGATGCCCTCCGCCGCCTTGCGCGCGGCCTGCGCGTCGGCGCAGATATAGACGAGCCTTTGCTCCGCCAGCCCGGCAATGAGGTATTTATGCGGGGCGGAAACGCCGAAAACCGCCGTCGGCGTGCCGCGGCGGAGTTCCTCCCTGAGTTGAGGATATTCCCCTTTTAAGTTGTCAAACGTGAAAAAATTTCTGCGCAAAGCGATGCCCCGTTTCTCTTATTGTTGTATTCGGCAAAACGCCCTTTTATGCGCGCATCAGCCGTTATATTTCGTCATGACCAGCTCCGTCCGTTCGCCCGAAGCGAGCGCTTTGGCGGCGTCGGCGGCACGGTCGAGTGCCCTGTAAAAGAGATCGTCGTCCGCCGAACGGATGTGCGAGAGGACATAACTCATGATGGGAATGTCGACCGCCTCGTCGCGGATACCCACGCGGATGCGGGTAAACGCGGACATGCCCGTCTCGCCGATGACGCTGCGCATGCCGTTGTGCGTGCCCGCGCTGCCCGACGGACGGATGCGCACGGTGCCCTTGGGCAGGTCGTAATCGTCATAGATGACGCAGAACTGCGACTCGGACAGCTTGTACTTGGCAAGGAGCTGTTTGACCGCCCTGCCGCTGTTGTTCATGTATGTCTGCGGCTTGGCGACGATGATCTTTTCGCCCTTGACATAGGCTTCGGCGACCAGCGCCTCGCACTCCTTCTTTTTGAAGCGGACGCCCAGCTTTTCCGCCAGAATATCCACCGCCATGAACCCCATGTTGTGAAAGGTGTTCGCATATTCCATGCCGTAATTGCCGAGTCCGACGACCAGATACATTTCTTTACTCCTCTTCCTTTTCTTGCTTTTCTTCTGCCTTTCTGCGCTTTTCCCGCTCGCGCATCTCCGCAAAAAAGCGGGTGATCATGCCCGAGCATTCCGCCTCCAGGACGCCGCCCTCCACTTCGACGGTGTGATTGAGCAGGTTGGCGGCCGCGAGTTCCTGCGTGAACGAGCGCCCCTTCTGTTCGTATGCGCCGAAATACAGCTTGTCTATCCGCGCGTTGAGGATCGCCCCCATGCACATGGGGCAGGGCTCGAGCGTCACATAGATCTGAGCGCCGGGCAGCCGCCAGCTGCCCAGCTTCCGGCAGGCGGCGTCGATGGCCATCATTTCGGCGTGCGCGGAGGCGAGCTGGGTTTTGAGCCGGCGGTTGTACCCCCTGCCGATGACCTTGCCCCCGTACACGACCACCGCGCCGATGGGGACCTCGCCGCCTTGCAGCGCGCGTGCGGCGCAGGCGATCGCTTTTTTCATGTATTTTGTCTTTTCATCCATACGATTTTTTCCTCTCCGCAGACTATACACACCCGCGTTCTCCCCAGCGCGCCGAAAATTCGCGCACCGAACAGAGATTGTGCTGCAAAATGCCGTCCAACGCGCCAAACCCGAGCGGATGTTCGCCCTCCCCGACCTCCACCGTGAAGGCGGGGATCTTCCGATTTTCAATGCACCAGTCCTTATAGCCGCCCACGCTGCCCGGCGCCTCTTTCAGAGGATAGCCCGTCAGGGAAGAAAGCAGACATGCCAGCCTCTTATCCCGCAAGCAACGCAAAAAGGGCTGGTAAAACCGCCAATAAATTTCCCCGCCCATGGTGTGATAGCTGACGGTATACTGCGGGCAGACGCGCAGGGTGAAATCGCGCAAGGCGCGGCTCTCCGGCTCGGAAAAAGGCGCGGACCCGATATAATTGGCGGAAGAGGGAAATTTTACGTTGTACAGCCCTTCCCCCCAGCGGGCGTCGAAATTGACGTTCAGATCGACCGCGCCGGCATTGGCTTTCCAGAGGGAAAAATCCCCGTCGCCGTTGGCGCTTATCAGCAAACGCCGCCGCCATTCGCCCGGCACGCTCTCGATGCCGCAGGAAGAAAGCAGCGCGCCGTCGGGATTGGAGAGCGGCACGAACCAGACGCCGCCCCGGCAAAGCCCCAGGCGGATCTGTTCCATGACGAGATATGCCGTGATCCATTCCCGCGCGTGAATGCCCGCCTGTACGATGCCGACGGGATAACCATGCCCGCAGAAAAAGGCAAAAATCGGACGGCCCAGCAACGATTTTCCGATGATCTTTTTGCAGCCGCCGTATCCCGCGTAAAATTTTTCCACATCCGAAAAAACGCTCACACGGTATTATATGAAATTCTCTGCCGCGCGGTGCGTTTATTTGTGGTACTCGCTCCCCGCGTTGATCATGAAAGCGCGGTAAATTTGTTCGAGGAGCATGACGCGCATGAGATGGTGCGGAAAAGTCATGTCCGAAAAAGACAGGAGAAAATCCGCCTTCGCCTTCACCGAATCGTCCAGCCCCCGCGAAGAACCGATGATAAACGTCATCTCCCGTCCCGCGCCGGCAAGCCGCCCGATGCTTTCCGCCAACCCCTCGCTGGACAGTTTTTTTCCCTCCACGGCGAGCGCGACGACATATCCCCTGCAGGCGCGCAGGACGTCCGCCGCCTCCTCCTTGGGGGAAGCGCGCTCGGGCAGCTCGCACACTTCCGCGGACACAAAGCGGGAAAGCCGCTTCAGATATTCCGCGGCGGCGTCGCGGTAAAAGGATTCCTTGCATTTCCCGACGGCGACGATGCGAAGTTTCAGCATTTCAACCCAAAACCCCCACGCCATCGAGCAGATTGGCCGTCCAAAGAATGATACAGACGGCGATGCCCGCCGAAGCGGCGAGCAGGAACGGCTTTGCCGAGACCGTCTTTTTCTCGTTCCCGCTGCGGTCGACAAACAGCAGATAGACGAGGCATGCCGCCAACGAAACGCCCGAGAGAACATAAAAGACGATCCCGCCCGCGCCCGTGAAGTCGGAAATGCCGCACGCCGTCAGGACGATGATGAAGGCGTTGTTGAGGAAGTGGGAAAGCACGGTGGGCAGCACCGACCCCGCGCGCACGGCGATGAGGGCGAAAGCGCAGCCGCAGCAGAACTGATAGACCGTCTGCGCGGGGCTCTGATGATAGAGCGCGAACAGCGCGCCGCTCAACAGCACCGCGACGGGCGTGGAGAGCTTTTTCATGGGGCCGAGCATGAGCCCGCGGAAAATGCCCTCTTCGAACACCGCGGGCAGGACCGCCACGACGAGAATCACGGGCACGATGTTCCACCCCTCCAAAGAGGGCAGGGAAGATGCGGACATGGTATAGCCGAACTCCCTTTCCAGGAGGCCGATGAATTCTGTATTTGCCCGCGAAAGCGAAAAAAGCCCGAACTGCAGCAGGACGGCAAGCAAAAAGTAGCGCACCTTCGTCCCCTTATACACTTCCCGGGGCTTTACGTCGACAAAGACGAAAAAAAGGACCGTCGCAAGGCAAAACGCCGCCTGGGGCAGAAGGTAAGCGCAATAACGATACCAATCGGGATATTCGGACGGATCTTCGGGCAGCGATACGCCGAGAGAAGCAAGGATGACCGCAAAGAAAAAGGAGAAAAACAGCACAAGCACTTCCGCCGCGCTGTATAAAAATCCGGCCGCGCGCCCGTCATATAAATTTTTACGGATCTCAACCATGTTTTCAATTATAGCAAATTTTTCGGATATAGTAAATAAAATCATCCGAAAAACTTTGCTTTTTCGGAAATTTTTTTATATAATAGAGACATTGAACGAATTACGGGAGATAAATGCTTTTTTATGATGCGGACCGTCGACACAAAGGAAATAGAAAACTGCGTATACCGCCTGGCGCGGCGTGCGGGCACCGCACTCACGCCCGCCTGCACGAAAGCCATGGAACGCGCGGCGGCGCGGGAGAGCGCGCCCGCCTGCAAGTTTGCCCTCGACACCCTGCTGGAAAACGCCCGCCTGGCAAAGGCCGAAGAACTGCCCGTCTGCCAGGACACGGGCATGGCATGCGTCATCATCGAACTCGGACAGGAAGTTGCCCTGACGGGAGAACTCCTTTCGGACGCGGTGAACAGCGGCGTGCGCCGCGCCTATGCGGACGGATATTTCCGCAAATCGATATGCGACCCCCTGACCCGCGTGAACACGGGCGACAACACCCCCGCCGCCCTGCATGTGGACATCGCGGCGGGCGATCAGATCAAGATCACCTTCCTGCCCAAGGGATTCGGCAGCGAAAACATGAGCAAACTGTACATGCTGACCCCCGCCAAGGGAAAAGAGGGCGTCATCGACTGCATCGTGCAGACCGTGAAAGAAGCGGGGTCCCGCCCCTGCCCGCCCGTCTGCATCGGCGTGGGACTGGGCGGCAACTTTGACGGCTGCGCCTTCCTCGCCAAAAAAGCGCTGACCCGCGAACTCGGCACGCCCCACCCGCGCGCAGACGTGCGGGAGATCGAGGAGGAAGCCCTCCGCCGCATCAACGGCCTCGGCATCGGCTGTCAGGGATTCGGCGGGGACGTGACCGCCCTTTCCGTGGCATGCGAGATCGCCCCCACCCACATTGCGGGACTGCCCGTGGCGGTCAACGTGCAATGCCACTGCGTGCGCTGCGAAAAGGAGGTACTGTGATGAAAAAACTGAACCTGCCCCTCTCCAAGGAAGAGATCAAGAACCTGCATGCGGGGGACGCGGTGACGCTCAGCGGCGTCATCTACACCGCGCGGGATTGTGCGCACAAGCGCATCTTTGCCCACCTGGATGCGGGCATGCCCCTTCCCTTTGAACTGAAAGGCGCGACCATCTATTACGCGGGACCCTGCCCCGCCAAGCCGGGGCGGGTGAGCGGGAGCTGCGGCCCCACCACCTCGGCGCGCATGGACAGTTTTGCGCCGCGCCTCTTCGACCTCGGACTGAATTGCGCCATAGGCAAAGGAGAAATGTGCGAGGAAGTGCGCCAGGCGCTTATGCGCAACACCGCCTGTTACTTTGCCGCCGTGGGCGGCGCAGGCGCGATCTACGGCAACGCCATCAAAAAGAGCGAATGCGTTGCCTTTGCAGACCTTCTGAGCGAAGCGGTCTACCGCCTGGAAGTCAAAGATTTCCCCGCCGTCGTCGCAATGGACTGCCATGGCGAAAGCGTATATAAAAAATGAAACAAGATCCCCGCCCGGTCCTTCCCTTGCCGGACGGGGATCTTGTTTCACTCTTTCAAAATTCATTGATCCGCCTGCTGCCGTTTGCTCATCCTTCTCCAATTGAAAAAACCGTATGTATCGTTCACGAGAAATACGACAAAACAGACGACCATGGAGACATATTCGACCGACCCGATGGAGGCAAGGGTCCAGAGAACGATGAGCACGACGTCGTTCAGAGCATAGGCAAGGGCATAAAACGGGCTGCGGCGCATGGTCAGCCAGGCCGCCGTAAAGCTGGTAAAGACGGAGACGGTGCTGACGATGAGATTGGCCGTATCGAGCGCGCGCAGAATGAAATAAAATACCGCGGTCACGGCGATGCCCAACCCGAAAATAAAGACATATTCGCGCACGGACAGACGGTTGACCGCGACCTCGTTCTTCTTTTCCTTATACGGATTTTTCACCCATGTCACGATGGACGCGACGGCGATGGGCGCAGTCATGCCGAGGTAGGTGATCATTTCCCCGTAATAACGGAAGGAAAAAGAGATGACGCCGTAAAAAACGCTGAACACGACCGTTAAAACCTGCCCCGGCACGTTCCCTTTCGATACAAAGATGAGCGCCGTTGCGCCGATGAGCGCGGCGGCGACATACAGATAGTTGGCGCAGCCGAAAAAGAGAGCCGAACCGACGATAAGCACGAGCGAGCCCAGCCAAAGGCAGACTTCAAATCGGGTAAACCCGCCGAAAACGGACTTGATGAAACGCATTTCTACCCCCCGTAAAAAAATAACACCCCCGCTTGCATCTACTGAGACCTGACGATGCAAAGCAAGAATGTTAAAAAACATCTTTTGTACCCGGTGGCACATTCACATTCTATCATACAGCCGCGCGTTCCGGCAAGCGTTTTATGCCCCTTTCGTAAAAAACAAGTATGATACCGGCCGAAAAACCCCTCTTCTCTGCCTCCGGAAACCTTTTGGTGCCGCAGCGGGCTATACCATCGTTTCCAGAATGAGCTTGTCCGCGACCAGCGCGATGAATTCACTGTTGGTCGGCTTTTCGCTGCCGATGTATACCCGTGCGCCGAAAATGGCGTTGATGACATCTATCCTGCCGCGGTTCCATGCCACTTCGATGGCGTGGCGGATGGCGCGCTCCACCTTACTTGCCGACGTTCCATACTTTTCGCCGATCTTCGGATAGAGCACTTTTGTCACGTTGTTGATGACGTCCGGCTGTTCCACCGCCATTTTGATGCCTTCGCGCAGGTAATTGTATCCCTTGATGTGCGGCGGAATGCCAATGGAGATGAAAATATTGCTGATGCGCTCTTCGAGCGTCGCCGTGCGCCTGGCCGGCGTCGGTTCCCGGTACCCCTCCGCATGACTTCCGCCGTCCGAGCGGAACAATTCGTCCACCCGCCTGACGGCGGCGTCCACCCGGAAGGGCTTGACCAGACAATACTTGGCGCCCTTTTCCATAACGCGGCCGATGAGCGCATCGTCCGCCGCCGAAAGGATGACCACGCCCATCGTGTCCGTTCCCCTGATCGCCTCGAGAATGCCGATGCCGTCCACATTTTTGAGGAACAATTCGCTGACCACCAGGTCGGGCTTCGTTCTGCCGATCAGTTCCACGCCTTCCGCACCGTCATCCGATACGCCGCACACCGCATAGCCGCCCTCTTCGAATGCCCGGACCAATTCTTCCCGCAACGTTTCATTGCTTTCCAATACAACAATTTTCTGCTTTTTCATTGCGCATCTCCTTGCATTTTTTAATGTACGGCTATTATAATACATTATTTTACAAAAGTAAAGCATTATCGCCCGCGGTATCGCGTATTATTTTACATAATTTTGTCGAATTTTGTAAAAAAATCAAAAAACTGTTTCGCGAAGGCACGGCAAACCCGCCGCATCGCCGCCAAAGGGAAAGTCCCGGCAAAGAAGAATGCTTTGCCGGGACGGAAAACAGGCATCCCCGCTCCTCATTCCCATACGGCAAACGAATCGACGTTGAACTTTCCCCTGCCGCGCAGGACGACCGTATGATCGCCCGCGGGCAGCTCATCCGAGAAATACGAAAGCCCGATGCCTTCCTCTCCCTGTAGGGAGACATATCCGGCCTCTTTCCCGTCGATCAGCACTTCAAACCCTTTCTGCTCCGCAGATGAGAGGGAGAACACCCCAAAGCGCGTCCCCGTAAAGGAAAACTCCACCGAAGCATTCTGTCCGACATAGAGATGCCCAAAGGTCGCCATTCGGCCCGCCAGGGACCAGTCTCCCTTATAGACGAACATATCTTCATCCGGCGAATGCAGCGCGCCGCCCGGCACGGCACGGGCAAACGCCGCGCGGCGATAGGCGATGTATTTTGTCCCGCCCGCCCGGGTGTCGGTGACGACCAATTTATAGTAGCGCAGTTCCCGCTCGGGAAAATCCACGATGACGTCGTTGCCCGTCAGCGGCGCATCGGTCACATCGGCAAGGAGCTCGAGCGCCTCCGGATCGGTCCCGCCGTACAGCCGGAAATTCTTGGGCTGATATTGCCGGGTCGGTTCGCCGTAGATGATCAGGCGGTTGGCATCGATCACCGAGCCGAGATCGACGGTGAGTTCAAAGGGATTTTCGGCGGTGATCGGTGTGCGGTCGGAATGGATGAAATTGGTATCGTCCTCGTCGAACAGCGCGTCGATGGGATAATCGGCGCCCCAGGGGCGGTAGTTTGTTTCAACGAGGGACTGCGCGCTCTCCCGCGGTTCCGTGTAATCGTAACGATAATCATGCGTATAGAAATAATCGGAGGAAAACGGCTCCCGCTCATAGGCGTTGCGGTAGGCATCGAGATAAGAGATCTGCGCCGTTTCCCCGTCCGCGCCGATCCTGCCCAAGCCCACGCCTATGAAGGCGTTGGCCCTGTCCACGAGCAGGACGGCCTTGAAACGGACCCATTGCCCCTTTTCAAAGACATAGTCCCGATAGGGCCCGCCGTCGCTCACGTCGAACCCCACGCCGCCCGCCGTGTTCTCCAGCCGCGCCGCCTCTTCGTACATCTCCCCGTCGACGGAGACATAGAGTGCGGCGCTCCGCCGCCCGCGCAGGGCGACGCGGTATCTGCCGTCGGCGGGAACGCGGAATTTTCCGCTTATCTCCATGACAGCATCGGAAGAAGGGTTCGGTTCCCAGATCTCCGCATTGCCGTTCTGCACGCGGTTATCGTTGTCCTCTTCCCGCTTTTCCGCATATCCCGCATAGTCGTTTTCGTATGCTTCCGCCGCGGAGGAATACATAGCATCGGCGTCATAGGTGTACACCGTGCGCTCGAGCACGGAAGGGCGGTACTGCTCCTGCCGCAACTCGATGATCAAATCGACGTCCCCGACTTCGAACGCGCCGTCCGTCCGTTCAATGCCGATCGTTGCGATCATTTCGCCCGAGCTGCGATGATCGGGATCGGGCGTATAGACATAGGTCCCCGCCTCTTCTTCCCGCAGGCTGCCGTAAAGAGGCGCGGTGACGTTTTTGACCGTATACTCGAATCCGTCCGGCACGACGATGCTGTCCTTGAGATCGAAGGTGAAGTCCTTGCCCGCCTCGATTCCGTAAGGCTGCGCCGTACGGCTGTACAGTTTTTCGCCGTCCACGGTATAGCTCCGCCCCGTCTGATAGATGGAGGCGACGGGCACGAACACGGGATACTCCTTAGCCGCATATTCTTCCGGGATGTCCTCCGAAACGTTCTGATGCAGCAGGTCGCGGAAGTAATACGTCATGTCGTTGTGCGTAACGTCGCTGACCGCCCGATACCAGACGTCCGCGCCGCCGCTGCCGCCGCCCTCCTGCGTGGCCCGGATGAACAAGTCGGGCCCGAAGGCATGCAAAAGATTGGCATAGGAATCGAGATCGGAGTTGACGGAAGTCCCCGCAACGGTCTGCCGCAGGCACCAGCTCGGATTGGTGTAACGGTTCCATGTCACGGCATAATTCCCCTCGGCGGCGTTGCCGAGCGAACGGTTGGAAGAAATGCGGGTGAACAGGGCGTACTCCGCCAGGCTGACGGCATTGTTGGTCACCTCGTCGCCCGGCGCAAAGCCATATCGCTGAAAATGATGATTGAACTCGTGGATACACCCCCAGAAGCTGTCCGAGGCATTGTCGACGGCGCTGTCGGCATCCAGCGCGGCCGTCAGGCAATGGAGGGGGCAGTTGACGCCGTGCGCCCCGACGAAGGCGACCATGCTGCCCGCCGCAATGAAGGGATCATACAAAAAGACGATCCCCGTATCGCCGCCCGACCCGGCGGGCACGGCATTGGACACGCGCGCGATCTTGTCCCACAGCACGGCCGCTTCGGTCAGCTCCGCATAGTCAAACTCTTCCGCACGCGATTTCGGACCCGAGTGCCGCACGGCATCGTCCCAGACTTCCAGGTCAAAATAGGGCGCCGTGGAGCGCCTGTTTTGCTCGAATTCCTCTTCCGTCGTATATCCGGACAGGAAATGGGAATAGGGCACTGCGCCCGAAACGGTGACCGTGAAAATCGGATTTTCACTTGCGTTGATCGGCTGAATATAGATGGGCCCGCCCAAAAACGACCCGACATATGCCGTGGGCGTCTGCACGGTCATCGTATTGAGAATGCAGGGCATGCGATTAAAATCGCGTGCCAACCAGATATTATTTGCATTTCCGTTGGCAAGCGCCTGACCGATATAGATCTTCAGGCCGCCCGTCCTCGCAAGATCCTCTTCACTCATCTCCACTTTAACGGTTTCGCCCGCCGGCGCGTACAGCCCCGTGAGATGGTTGCCTCCGCTGCGCGCACGGAAGGTCATGCGCTTGACGACCGCGGGCTCGTCATCGCTCAGGTCCCCCTCGTACATGCCCGCCGCCGCGGTGTGCTTGTATAATTTTCCGCCCGTCGGCTCGCCGTTCAGATAGAGATTCCCCTCCGCATCCATGCCGTCATAGGTCGAAGCGGACGACAGCAATGCAGTATTTTCATCCAAAACCGCCTGTTTTTCCTCTTCGGTCGCCGAAAACGTTTCGCCGTACACGGGATAGGCGGGCAGTCCCCCGTCGGAAACAACAGGCAGGTGTCGTTCGGCCGTGCCGAGATATTCCGCCGAAAAACCGACTTTGGAAGTGTTTTTCATTCCCGATTCAAAGCGCGTATCCGGATAGGGATCCTCGGGCATGGGTATATCGTCCGACGCGGATGGATACTGCCCGTCGGACGCCGCGGGAGGCTGTGCCTCGCCCTTCGGCGGAATAAAAATGATACAGACCGTCAAAACGGCGGCAAGCACGACGGCCAGCGCCAGGATGACGGAAAGGATGCGAACGGTTTTTTTCGTCATTTTTTCTCCTTGCTGACAGATCCCGCACATGCAGCCCCGGCAGCGGCATGCCGCCGGCCTTGACCGGCTGCGGTGCATTTCCCGCGCGACGATTCCCGCACACAGGATCCGACAATAAAATTTTGCAGCATTGAGAAATATTTATACATTCATCCGCCCAAAACCGCCCGCATTCCGGTTTCCCGCGAATTGTACGGCAAAAGGGACGCGCCGTACTGCGCGTCCCCTCTCCGCCCGGATCCTCATTCCGCCAAACGCAGACGAAAATCCTTCATGATCTTCATTTCGATGCGGGAGATCTGCACCTGCGAAACGCCGATCTGTTTTGCCACTTCGCTCTGGGTCATGTCCCGGAAATAACGCAAAACGATGATCTTGCGCTCCCGTTCGGGCAGGCTTTCGATGGCGGAGTGCAGCTGCAGGTTTTCGATCAGTTCGTCCTGCGTGTCCCGCGCCGGCAGTTTTTCGACGAGCTCCTGCGTCTTTTCGTCCTTATATTCCCCCTGGTCGTACAACGACAGGGGCATCTTGCAGGAATCGAGCGCAAACACGACCTCACCCTCCTCCATGCCGAACGCCTGCGCGATCGTCCTGACGGCCGGCTGCTCGCCGTGCGCAACGGAATAATTTTCGATGAAAGCGTTGATCTCCTTTGCCGTGCGCTTGATGGCGCGCGAGACCTTGATGGAGCCGTCGTCGCGCATGAACCGCTTGATCTCCCCCGCGATCATGGGCACGGCGTATGTCGAAAGCCGCACGCCGAAAGATTCGTCGAAGCCGTTGAGCGCCTTCAGAAAGCCGATGGAAGCGAGCTGCATCAGATCGTCGTACTCCACGCCCTTGTGCAGGTACCGTTTTACGATGCACTTCAAAAGGGAGGTATTCTCCACCAATAACACTTCTTTTGCATGCTTGTCCCCCTGTTTTGCCAGACGGACATACCGTAAAGTCTGTTGTTCATCAAGCATTTTCCTTTTTACCCGCGCCTATTGCCTTGCTCATGAATACGACGGTACCCTTGCCCAAGGCAGATTCCACCTTAAAATCCGACATAAAGGTCTGCATAATCGTAAATCCCATGCCCGAGCGCTCCTCGTCCGGAAGCGTGGTATAGAACGGCTGGATCGCCTGTTCCACATCGGCGATCCCCCTGCCCCTGTCGGTGATTTTAATATGTAAGGTGCGCTCTTCCACGGCGCATTCGATCTCTATCGTCCCGCCCTCGCCCCGATAGGCGTGCACGATGCAGTTGGTGACCGCCTCGGACACCGCCGTCTTGATGTCGGACAGTTCGCTGATATCCGGCTCGAGGGGCAAAACAAAGAGCGCAACGGCGTTGCGCGCAAAAAGTTCGTTTTCGGAAATCGCGTCGCATTCCAGACGCATATGATTTGTCATCGGATATTTCTCCTTCTCACAGTTTCGGAATGAGGGTATAGACGCCGCTCACGGCAAGCACCTTGTCGGCGGAAAAATTGGGGTTTTCCAGATACATCGCCCCGCCCAGACGCTGTATTTTTTTGTAACGGCCGATCAGAAACCCGATGCCCGTGGAATCCATAAAGCGCACGCCGGCAAGATTGAACACGACCTTGCGCGCCGCCGGGTAACGGTCGATGATCTCATCCGCCGCGCGGCGGAGTTCCGCGACGGTATACTCGTCTATTTCCCCGTCGAGATAGAGATGCAGCGCACCGCCCGACACGCGGGATGTTATTTTCATGATTGCATCCATGACCTCCTTTGTTTGGATTTTTCCGGGACGACGGCCTGCGGCCGTATCGCATCACATACCGCCGGCAGGACGAATACAGCCCCTCCCGTTACGGCTATAAGTGTAAAACAAAACGGAAGAAGAATATTGTAAAACTTGGGGAAAGAAGGGCGAAAAAAGACGCAAAAATTTTTTGAGAAAATTTTTTTCAAACGCGCAAAAAAACGCTTGACTTTTCATGCATTTTATAATATTATAAACAAGCATTGTGTGAAGAACAAAGTACCATGTTTTCAAACGGGCCTTTAGCTCAGTTGGTTAGAGCAGTCGGCTCATAACCGATCGGTCCGCG
>CAZTND010000019.1:0-28910 GCA_964615285.1 uncultured Clostridia bacterium | reverse complement strand
TCCCATTCAAGGGACAACGTCCCTTGAAAATCCCGGGTTATCGCCTGCGGCGACAGGCGCGGAGCGATGCTCCGCTTTTTTAAGGTTTTCTTCACGCGGGAACGCCGTTCCCGCACCCTTGCAAAAGGAGCCATGCTCCTTTGAAATTCTATGTCATCGCCCGGGGCGGTTTGGGCGCAAGCCTGCGGCTTGCTCTGTAAAGGCTGTTTATTTTGCAAGGGCGCCGCCCCTATGACCCCGTTCAAAAGGCAACGCCTCTTGAAAATCTCCGGTTGCGCGCAGTCACGCCTTTTCGATGTTTTCGACGATCAGGCGGCGCATCTCGCTGCCTTTGACCTGTTGCATGCCCGCGCTCATGATGTCGGCGGTGCGGTAGCCCATGTCCAGGACTTTGTCCACGGCGCGCTCGATGGCTTTTGCCTCTTCGTTCATGCCGAAGGAATCGCGCAGCATCATCGCGCCCGCCAACACGGTGGCGATGGGGTTGGCGATGTCCATGCCCGCGATGTCGGGGGCAGAGCCGTGGATGGGTTCGTACAACCCGCACTTGGTGTCGCCGAGCGAAGAGGAGGACAGCATGCCGATGGAACCCGTGATCATCGCCGCTTCGTCCGACAGGATGTCGCCGAAGATGTTGCTCGTCACGATGACGTCGAACTGCGAAGGGTCTTTGACCAACTGCTGTGCGGCGTTGTCCACCAGCATGTCGACGAGTTCCACGTCGGGGTAGTCCTTTGCCGCTTCGTGCACCGTCTTTCTCCACAGGCGGGAGGAGTCGAGCACGTTCGCCTTGTCGATGGAAGTCACTTTCTTCCGCCTCCCGCGCGCCATTTCAAAGGCGATCCTGGCGATGCGCGTCACTTCCTTCACGGAGTATTGCTCGGTGTCCCAGGCGTATTCGCCCATGTCGGGGTCGACGCCGCCGCCCCGCTTGCCGAAGTAGATGCCGCCGATGAGTTCGCGCACGATGACGAGGTCCATGCCCCCGTCCGCAATGTCCTTGCGCAGGGGGGAAGCGCCCGCCAGGGCGGGGAAGAGGCGGGCGGGGCGCACGTTGGAATATAGCCCCATCGCCTTGCGGATGCCCAGAAGTCCCGCTTCGGGACGTTTGTTGCCGGGCAGAGAGTTGATGAACGGGTCGTCCACTTTCACGCCCACCGCACCCAAAAGCACGGAATCGGAGGCGAGGCACTTTTGCACCGTCTCCGCGGGCAGCGGTTCTCCCGTTTCCCGGATGGCGCAAGCGCCCATCAGGCAGTGCTCGAATTCAAACTCATGGCCGTACAGCGAAGCGACCTTCTGCATCGCTTCCACGGCGGCGTCGGTGATCTCGGGGCCGATGCCGTCGCCCGCCAATACAACGATATGTTTCTTCATAGGATGATATGCTCCTTCAAATTGATGCCGCCCATGCCCGCAAATGGCGGGGAAAAGGGGAGGGTTATTTTTTTAAGGTTTTCTGAATGTGTTTCATCAGCCCGCCGTCGTCGATGATCTCCCGGATGAAGGGGGGGAAGGGCTCGGCTCTGAAGGACTTGCCCGTCGTTTCGTTGACGATGATCCCCGTCGAAAGGTCGCAGGAAACGGTGTCGCCCGCGGAAATGTTCTTCACCGCTTCGGGGCATTCCAAAATAGGCAGCCCGATGTTGATGGAATTGCGGTAGAAGATGCGCGCAAAGGAATTGGCGATGACGAGCGAGATGCCGCTCGCCTTGATGGCGATGGGGGCGTGTTCGCGCGAGGAGCCGCAGCCGAAGTTGTCCGCCGCCACGATGATGTCGCCTTTCTGCACGTTCTTCACAAAGTCTTTATCGATGTCCTCCATGCAGTGAGAGGCAAGCTCCGCTTCGGAAGTGGTGTTGAGGTAGCGCGCGGGGATGATGACGTCCGTGTCCACGTCGTTGCCGTATTTGAAAACTCTGCCTTGTACTTTCATGCCGTTTTCTCCTTTGCCTTAAAGCATGTCGGGCGTGGCAATTTTGCCCGCCACTGCGCTCGCCGCCGCCACATAGGGGGAAGCAAGGTAAATTTCGCTCGTGATGTGTCCCATGCGCCCCACAAAGTTGCGGTTGGTCGTGGAAACGCACCGTTCGTTCTCCGCCAGAATGCCCATGTGTCCGCCCAGGCAGGGACCGCAGGTCGGCGTGGATACGACGGCGCCCGCGTTGATGAACGTTTCGACCAGCCCTTCCTTGATCGCCTGTAAGTAAATGGCTTGCGTGGCGGGGATGATGATGCAGCGCACCCGCTTCGCAATCTTTCTGCCCTTCAGGACCTCCGCCGCGATGCGCAGGTCGGAAATGTGCCCGTTGGTGCAAGAGCCGATGACCACCTGGTCGATCTTCCGGTCGTCCCACTCGGCAGGCGTCCTGGTGTTTTCGGGCAGGTGCGGGAAGGACACCGTCGGCTCGAGTTGGCTCAGATCGATCTCGATGACCTTCTCGTAAGAAGCGTCCGCATCCGCGGCATATTCGACGGGGGTACGTTTGAAACGGCCTTTCATGTATTCCCGCGTCGCGTCGTCCACGGGAAAAATGCCGTTCTTCGCGCCCGCTTCGATCGCCATGTTGCAGATGGTAAAACGGTCGTCCATGGAGAGGTATCGAATTCCGTTCCCCGAAAATTCCATGGACTTGTACAGTGCGCCGTCCACGCCGATCATGCCGATGATGTGCAGGATGATGTCCTTGCCCGTGATGTACTTCGCGGGCTTGTTCTTCAGCACGAAGGAGATGGCCGCGGGCACTTTGAACCACGCGCTTCCCGTCATCATGCCCGCCGCCATGTCCGTCGAGCCGACGCCCGTGGAGAAGGCGCCCAAAGCGCCGTAGGTGCAGGTATGAGAATCGGCGCCGATGACCAGGTCGCCCGCGCCGACCAGACCCTGTTCGGGCAGCAGGGCGTGTTCGATGCCCATTTGTCCCACGTCGAAAAAGTTTTCAATGTTCTGCGCGTCCGCAAAGTCGCGCACCATCTTGCACTGCATGGCGGCTTTTATGTCCTTGTTGGGCGTAAAGTGATCCATGACCAGCGCGACCCTGCCCGGGCAGGCAACGCACTCTGCGCCCGTCTTGTCAAATTCCTTGATGGCGACGGGGGCGGTGATGTCGTTGGCGAGCACCATATCCAGTTTCGCCTCGATCAGCTGTCCCGCCTTCACGCTCTCCAATCCCGCGTGCGCCGCTAAAATTTTCTGCGACATCGTCATTCCCATAAAATGTTACCTCGCATTTGTCGTAATTCAAAAAATAATTATTCTATATATTTTACCACTTTTGTGCCCGTCTGTCAAGTAAAACGGTCGTTCCCCTCCGAATCGGCGGTGGAACCACTGTAAAAAAGAATGAGAATTGTATGAAAAACCGATATTTTTGTAAAAATTCCCCCTGCCGTGAATTTGCGGCAGGGGGAATCGTTGAATTATGGTCATTATCGGCCGGCGGCCGTTTTCAGATGGCGGTATAGCCGCCGTCCACGGCGATGTTCTGCCCGTTCACATAGGATGAAGCGGGCGAGGCAAGGAAGAGCGCGCAGGTGTCCAGCTCGCCCTCTTTGCCGTAGCGGCCGAGGGGAATGGCGCCCTTGGCATAGGCGGCGAACCAGTCGGTTTCCAGCGTGTCCTTGGTGAGGGGCGTCCAGAAGTAGCCGGGGCAGATGGAGTTGACGGTGATGCCGTCCTTGCCCCATTCGGCGGCGAGCGCACGGGTCAGGTTGACCACGCCGCCCTTTGCCGCGTGATAGGGGGCGCAGGTCGCCGCCGTGTTGCCCACCAGGCCGTATATGGAGGAGATGTTGATGATGCGTCCGTACTTCTTTTTCAGCATCTCTTTGGCAAATTCCCGCGCGCAGATGAAGGAGCCGAAGAGGTCGATTTTCAGTTCGTTGTTGAATTGCTCGTCGGTGATGTCCACGGCGGGGGCAACGGCGCCCGTGCCCGCGTTGTTCACCAGAATATCCACCCGGCCGAATTTGTCCATGACCGCTTTGACAGCGGCTTTTACGGCTTCGGTGTCCGTGATGTCGCAGGGAAGCGCCAGGGTCTTGACCCCGAATTCCTTCTCGATCGCTGCGGCGTTTTCGTCCAGCAGATTCTTTCTCCGCGCCATAAGCACGACGTCGGCTCCCTGCGAGGCAAAGGCCTTTGCCATCTGTACCCCGAGCCCCGTAGAGGCGCCCGTCACGACGGCAACTTGTCCCGTCAGATCGAAATAATTTTTCATGATTTATGTTCCTCCGTAATCGATGTTATTTTTTCAAACCAAAGCACATTATACGCCAAAGTTTTTGAAAAGTCAATGAAAGTTCCCGTGATTTTTTTGAAAAATCGATTATTTTTTAACGATTTCCGTTTCGGAAAAGTTTTGCGGGGGCATGCTTGCCGTGCGTTTGTTCCTGTCGTGCGGTAGAGAGGGTATTTTTTCGGGCGGAGAGAGAATCCGGCAGAGAGAATCTGAATCAAGGAACCGATTCCGTTTTCAAAATAAAGACGGCTCTCCGCGAAGGGAAAGCCGTCGGCCGTTGCTTGGTTTTACTTTCTGAACACCGCGCCTTGGGAGGCGGAGGCGACCTGACTGCGGTAGCGCTTCAGGTATCCCTCCACGGGACGCATGGCGGGCACGAACTTCTCGCGGCGGCGGGAAATTTCCTCGTCGGGCACCTTCAGTTCTATCTTGCAGTTCGGGATGTCGATGGCGATGGCGTCGCCCTCTTCGACCAGTCCGATCAGCCCGCCCGCGGCGGCCTCGGGGCAGACGTGTCCGATGGCGGCGCCGCGCGTCGCGCCCGAGAACCTGCCGTCCGTGATGAGCGCGACGTCCGCGCCCAGCCCCGCGCCGACGATGGCGGAGGTGGGGGAGAGCATTTCGCGCATGCCGGGGCCGCCCATGGGGCCTTCGTAGCGGATGACCACGACGTCGCCCTTATGGATCTTGCCCGTCGAAATGGCCTCCATCGCCTCTTCCTCGGAGTTAAAGACGCGCGCGGGGCCGCTGTGGACGTACATCTTGGGGTCGACCGCGCTCTTTTTGACGACCGAGCCCTCCAAGGCGAGGTTGCCTTTCAGGATGGCAAGCCCGCCGTAAGGGGAATAGGGGTCGGAGAGGGGGCGGATGATCGAGGCATCCTTCACGCGCGCCCCCGCGATGACCTCGTGCATGGTCCTGCCCGAAACGGTCATCACCGAAGTGTCGAGGTAGCCGCCGTCCTCCAGCTCTTTGAGCACGGCGGAAATACCGCCCGCCTCGTTGAGTTCTTCGATGTAGTGGTCGCCCGCGGGCGCCAGGCGGCAGATGTTGGGGGTCTGCATGGAGATCTCGTTCATCGTGTCGATGGAGATCTGCGACTTGTTCAGCCCCAGTTCGTTCGCCACGGCGAGAAGATGCAGCACGGTGTTGGTGGAGGCGCCGATGGCGCAGTCCACCTTTTCGGCGTTTTTGATCGCCGCGGGAGTCATGATGTCGCGGGGACGGATGTTCTTTTCGATGAGGTGCATCACGGCCTCGCCCGCCTCTTCGGCGAGGGCAAGACGGGCGGAGTAGGGCATGGGGATGGTGCCGTTGCCGGGCAGTGCCATGCCGAGCGCCTCGGTGATGCAGTTCATGGAATTGGCGGTGAACATGCCCGAGCAGGAGCCGCAGGACGGGCAGGCGGTGCATTCGTATTCGTGCAGTTCGCTCTCGTCGATGAGCCCCGCGTTGTACGACCCGACGGCTTCGAACATGGTGGACAGGGAGAGTTTTTTGCCGTTCTTGTGCCCCGCCAGCATGGGACCGCCCGAGCAGAACACGGCGGGCACGTTGACGCGCGCCGCCGCCATCAGCATGCCCGGCACAATCTTGTCGCAGTTGGGGATGAACACCACGCCGTCGAAGTGGTGGGCTTTGATGAGTATCTCCGCGCTGTCGGCGATGATCTCGCGGGAGGGGAGGGAATAGCGCATGCCCTCGTGCCCCATGGCAATGCCGTCGCACACGCCGATGGAGGGGACGATGACGGGCTTGCCGCCCGCCGCGGTCACGCCGTCGCACACCCGTTTGGCAATGCGGTCAAGCATCATGTGCCCGGGGATGATCTCGCTCTGGGCGCAGATGACGCCGACGAGCGGTTTCTTCATTTCGCTCTCCGACCAGCCGAGCGCGCGCAGCAGGGAGCGCTGCGATGCCATGGCCGTTCCGTTGGAAAAGATGTTGTTCATGGTGTTTTTCTCCTTAAATGCGTTCGTTGTAGTCCAGCATATCCTTGATGCAGGCATTGCCGCGGGAGATGGCGGTCACGCCCGTGCGCGCCATTTCCAGAATGCCGTAGTCCTTCACCATATTGATGAAGCCGTCCAGTTTGCTGCTCTCGCCCGTCAGTTCGATGACCATGGAAGTGGGGTACAGATCGTCTACCTTGGCGCGGAAGATCTCGCAGATCTGATAAATTTCCGCGCGTTTTTCGGCGGACGCGCTCACTTTGATGAGCAGGAGCTCGCGGAAAATGGCGTCCTTTTCGTTGACGTGGATGATCTTCTTCACGTCGATGAGTTTATCCATCTGCTTCATCATTTGCGTCAGGATATAGTCGTCGCCGTTCAGGACGATGGTCATGCGCGAAAGGGTGGGATCCTCCGTCGCGCAGACGGAGAGGGAATCGATGTTGTAGGCGCGGCGGGAGAAGAGGGAAGAGACCCGCATCAAAACGCCGCTCTTGTTGGCTACCAGTGCACTGATCGTATATTGCATAATTGTATTGTCCTCCTCTTCAGTCCATTTTGTCCATGACCGTGTCGTACGTCATGTTCGGTTTGATCATGGGCAGCACGTTTTCGTCCGAGCCGATGATGCAGTTGACGAGCACGGGCGAAGGGGTGGCAAACGCCTCTTTCAGGACGGGCACGATGTCCTCTTCCTTTTCGATGGTCATGCCCTTCGCGCCGAACGCTTCGGCAAACTTCACGTAGTCCGTCTTTTTCTTCACGTCCGTCTGCGAAAACCTTCTGCCGTAGAAAATCTTCTGCCATTGCCGCACCATGCCGAGCGCCCTGTTATTCATGAGCAGAATGGTGATGGGCAGATTCTGCGTGACGGCGGTGGAGAGCTCGTTCAGGTTCATGTTGAAGGAGCCGTCGCCCGTGACCATGAGAACGTGTTTGCCCGTACCCATGGCCGCGCCGATCGCCGCGCCGAAGCCGTAGCCCATCGTCCCGAGTCCCCCGCTCGTGCAGATGCTCCGCGGCGTTTCAAAGGGATAATACTGCGCCGTCCACATCTGGTGCTGCCCGACGTCGGTGGCGACCACGGTGTCCGCGGGGGCAAGTTTTGCCGCCGCCGTCAGTATTTTATACGCCATGATCGAGCCGTTGTAGTCGATGATGTCCTTCTTTTTGCGTTCCTCGCACTCTTTCATCCATTCGGGATTTTTCCGGCGGGGCAGCGCGGCGGTCAGTGTCTTCAACGCCTCTCCGACGTCCGCCATCAGGGCAACCGTCGCGTTGACGTTTTTGTCGATCTCCGCGTCTTCGATGTCGATCTGTACGACCGTCTTGCCTGCGGCGAATTTGTCGCGGTTGAGCGCCACGCGGTCGGAAAAACGGGTGCCGAGCGCAACGATGGTATCCGCTGCAATGCAGGTGCGCGCCGCGGACATGGTCCCGTGCATGCCCATCATGCCGAGGAAACGGGGGGAAGAGGTGGGATAGGCGCCCAACCCCATCAGCGTACAGACGACGGGGGCGTCCAATTTTTCGGCAAACGCCTTCAAAGCCTCGCTCGCGCCCGCCGAAATGATGCCGCCGCCGGCCATGATGAGCGGGCGTTTTGCCTTTTTCAGCGCTTCGACAAGGGGCATGACCGCCTCTTTCGCCACGGGTTTGGGCACATAGGGGACGGGCTTGGCGGGCTCGTATTCGGCCTCGGCCTGCTGTACGTTCTTCAGAATGTCGACGAGGACGGGGCCCTTCCTGCCCGTCGAGGCGATGCGGAAAGCTTCGCGGACGGTGGGGGCGAGGTCCTCCGCGTTCTTGACGATGAAATTGTGTTTGGTGATGGGCATGGTGATGCCGCAGATGTCCACTTCCTGAAAGGAATCCCTGCCCAGCATGGAGAGCCCCACGTTGCCCGTGATGGCGACGACGGGGACGGAATCCATATAGGCGGTGGCGATGCCCGTGACGAGGTTGGTCGCGCCCGGGCCCGAAGTGGCGATGACCACGCCCGTTCTGCCGGTGGAACGGGCAAAGCCGTCCGCGGCGTGCGCCGCGCCCTGTTCGTGGGACGTGATGACGTGGTTGATCTTGCCGTTTCTGTACAGTGCGTCGTAAATGTCCAGCACCGTGCCGCCGGGATAGCCGAACACCGTGTCCACACCCTGTTCCAACAGGCAATTGATCAAAATGTCTGCGCCGGATAGTTTCATGATGTGCTCCTCCGATGATGTTATTTTTTTGAGCAGCGCGGAAGGGGAAAACGAAAAACGCCCCGAGCCGCGTCACTCGGCTCAGGGCGGATATACTCCGTGTTACCACCTGAATTCGGAAATTGCTTTCCGCACTCTGCCGGCAGCAAATACTGCCGCTGCCCACGATAACGGCGGGCGTTCCGTCGAGGTCTACTGCAAGCGCGGTCCTTCGTAAACGGTTCCCTTTGCGCTCGGTTCGGCTCGCTGCTCCGGGGCTACCTTCGGTTCCTGCCCTTTAAGACTTGCACCGGCCGTCTTATCTCTGAAAAGGGCGGGGGAACTTACTCCTCCCCATCGTTGCATTTATAATTATGCGTATTATATCACAGCTTTTTCTCTCTGTCAAGCGTTTTTTCAAAAATAATTTTTTCCGCATTCGGGTATTGATTTTTCGTCCGCGGTGTGTTATAATGAAAATGCGACATCAAAAATGGGGAGGGCGGCATGAGTTTCGGTACCCGTCTGGCGGAAAAGAGAGCGGAAAAAAATTTGTCCCAGGCACAGCTTGCGGCGCTCGCGGGCGTGTCTGCGCAGACCGTGCACCGCTGGGAGTATGACGTCCGTTCGCCCGATATGCATCAATTGAAAAAACTTTGCGCCGCGCTGGACGTTCCGCCCGGGTATTTTTTATACGAAGAGGGAGAAAGGGCGGAAAATGCCACACCCATGCCCGAGGATCCTGCCGGTTTTACGGCAGAAAAGCAAGGGACGGACGGCGAAAAAATGCCCGCCGCTGCCCCGGAGAGGGCGGAGGAACTCCTGCGCAGCTGCCGCCGCATGCTCGTCGTGGGCATCGTCCTCATCGCCGTTGCCGTTGCGGTGTTCGGCGGGGGCATGGTGCTCCTGTTGTCGGCAATGGACGTCCTGTCGGGGATGCAGGGCGAAAGCACCGATTCCATCCATTCCGGCGCGGACGAAGGGGGAACGTCTGCGGGCGAGGGGATTGTTTCGCCCGGCGGTGCGTCGCAGCAGGGCATTTCCGATTGGCCCGCCTATGTCCTTTTCGCCCTTGCCCTCATCGGTCTGGCGGTCGGGCTCTTTTTGCTGGTGCGTTACGGAAAAAAATTGAAACTTCTCCGTGCTGCCGGGGAATGACAAAAAGCAGACAGAAATTTCCGTCCGAGCGACAGGATTTTTTGTTTTTCGGGCAAATTTTGACCGAACGGTCGTGAAAAACCGCAAGTTCTGACCGAATGGGTATTGCCTTGCCGCCCCGTATGCGGTATAATATACGCAAAAGGAGGAGGTTCGGAACGATGAGAAAGAGCAGAAGACCGATCGTATTGATGTGCTTGTGCCTGCTTGCCCTGTTTACCTTTGGGTTGGCGGGCTGCGCCGATCCCGACGGAAACGTGACCGCCGTGGGCGATCTCTCTTGCGAACAGGTCATCGAGATCCGCGACGCCTATTTCGACCGGATTTACGGCGACGAACTCTTTGCGGCCCGGAAGTATGACAAGAATTGCATCGTCATCGTAAAGTATTGCGGTACATATGACGGCAGCATTGTGGTGATATTGCGCGATAATGCCGATGAAAATATATCGGTGCCGGATGTCGTCGTGCCCGTCTATGTCGACGGCATGCACATCGGCGACCTGCCCAACCCGTTGTATGACTATTGTGTCTATCGTCCGGCGACGGGTGCGGTCATGCGCTTGGGGGAAGCCTATGAAGGCGGATACCTCGACCGCGCCGATTTGAAACAAATTGCGGCGGCCGGCGGGTGGGTCGAACAGGGAATTTGCGCCATGCCGCATTCCGACGGGGAAGGAGGATCGGCAATGCCGTAGGGAAAAGTATTTTGAAATGTCCGTTTTTTCAAAGCGGACGAAAGGGGCACAAGGCCCGGACGCTGTTTGGCGGTCCGGGCCTTGTGTTTACTGATTTACGGATATTTTACGTAAAGGAAGGTCTTCCGACGATCGGTTCGTCTGTGTCTTCGTTATAAAGGTTGTCATACGGTTTTTCCGCTTCCGCAATGGCAAGCAGATCGTTGTGGGTCAGCAGGCCCTGTTCATAGGCGTCACCCAAGTGAAGGTGCTCTTTTTCGGTAATATAAACATAATAATCATATGAAGGATCGGGAAAGGTCTGAATATAAACATCATCGACATAGTATTTGACTTCGACAGGCGACACGAAGGCGTCGTTATACTCAACCCAGACACAATCGACCCGATACCCTGAAAACGTTCCCACGGTGCGTATCGTATGGGTAATAGTATTGTCATTGGTACATGCCCCCAACGCCAGCGCTCCGAACAACAGTAGCGCCGCCATAAAAACAAAAAATAATCTCTTTTTCATGATCGATCAATCTCCATTCTATTTACAAATATCTTATTTCATTATAACTGCAGAACGGCGATTTTTGTGCCTTTGCATATGTCACCCGGGAATAAGGGAACCCATGATAGTAATAATTTATTTTTGCCGTAATGTAGTCGGCAAACCAATTCGTAGAAATCGAAACAGTGATAGATGAATTTGCCGGAATAGAGGTATTGACAATATCGCTTACGGAAAATTTCTCGGCATCGCCGGAAAAACATAATTTAGAATTGTAATCGATATTGACGGCATAATTATTGTTATTTATGATCCTTACGCTCCATTTTCCACCAGACTTGTTGGATGTAATACTGAATGTCAGATAAGCGGGCGGGGCGTCAACGGCAGGATAATTTAAATCAGAAACGGTGTTATGCTCTACATAATATTACTCTCCCTAAATTATTTAAATTTGAGATAAACAGCACACGAAAGATTCTTTATGATATTTTTGTCAAAATCTTTTTATAAAAAGTGATGCAAATATCTTTTATGCGCACTTATAAACGAAAATGATTCATTGGAGTAGACCTCCTTTTTATGTTTGCGATGAAGGGAAGCATTTGGTCATTCGCAGGCGGAAACGATTTGCCGCGCCGCTTCCCGCAGGGAAACTTTTATCCGTTCGGGCGAGAGGACCTTTACGCCCGCGCCCAGGCTTAAAAGTTTTCGTATCAGTCCTTCGTCGTCGGGCAGGGCGATGAGCGCGGCAAATTTCCCGTCCTCCGTGCGGCGGATGCAGTCCACGCCCAGCCATTCTTCCGCGTCGGGCAGGGCGGCTGCCGAAATTTCCAGCGCCACCTCCACGGTATCCGCCTTTTCCTGCCGGAACTCGAGGGGGATGTCCCCGGGCGAAAAGGCGCGTTTTTCAAAATGTTCGCCCGTCAGCCGCATCGTGCGTATCCTGCCGATTTTGAACAGCCGGAACTCCTTTCGCTTGCGGCACCAGGCGTACACATACCACACGTTCCCCTTATAGACCAAAACATGGGGCTCAATGGTGCGGCGGGTCTCTTCGCCCGTGCGGGAGACGTATTCGATCTCCAGGCTCTCTCCGCTGCGCACCGCCTGCTGCAGCAGGGACAGTTTGTCGCGGAAACGGTAGTCTCCCCACGCGCTGCTGTCCACAATGACGTCGCCGGTCAGGGAGAGCTCCGCCTTTTCTTGTTTGAGCTGGCAGGAGATCTTTTCGATGGCGGAGTCGAGCGCGTCGTCCTCGATCTGCCCGCGCATCGCCTGCATGGCGTCCAGCGCGGCGCGGTATTCCCGCTCGTTCATGTAATTGACGGGCAGTTTGAAGGCGTCCGAAATGTAGATGCCGCCGTTCCGCCCGTGCGCCACGTCGACGGGCACGCCCGCCACCGTCAGTTCGTCCACATACCGGTAGACGGAACGCGTCGATATGCCGTGCCGCGCCGCAAGTTCCGTCGCGCTCATTTTTTTGCAGGACAATAACGTGAAAAATATATCCATCATGATCTGGTATTTCATGCCTTTTTCTCCCGTCGTATAAAAATTTTTTTACTTTATTGGAAAAATTTTAATATATATGACAAGGATTGTCAAGTATTATATCATAAAATAATGTCAATACTCGAACAAAAGAAAAAGGAGGCAAAGACCGTGAACGGTTTTTATTTCGATTATCAGATCTTCGGGTGCGAACGGCTGTCAGAGGAGGAAAAGCGTCTCCGCAGGAGTCTGCAGCGCGGTTTGAGCGCTAACAGGGTGCTCGAAGAGCTGGACGGGCGGCGGGGTCTGCGGCGCCCGTCGGAAGCGGAAGAGGCAAAGCGTCCCGCGTTCAGCCGCTGAACAGGCGGCTTTGTTCCCCGCATCCTTTTTTCGGGCGGACGGTTGACATTACCGCGGCGGCGTGCTATACTGTGATCGGTTTCAGAACGCCCCGTTCCCGCCGGAAGGCGGCAGGGAGGCGAAAACGGCAAGGAGGGGGATCCATGAGACAAAAAATCGGGACGATCACGGGTTTTTTCGGCTGTGCCGTTCTCATTGCGCTGCTCGTCGGGTATCATATGATCTTTCGCTATGATCTGTACTATGCGATCGACGGCTCGGGGTTTCTGCCGCTGCTCGGAGAATGAAAAATTATCCCGCCAAAGGGCTTGACAACCCTTTGGCGGTTGTGCTATGATAATCGTATGAAACATTTTTTGCGGCAAAACGGCATGTATGCGATCTATGCGTATTACTACCCTGTGAGTGATGCGCCTTTTTGCCATGCATGACGGACGTAAAAGAGTATTTTTTTACGAAAAGGCAGGGGACGGCGCGTTTTTTATGACGGCGGCGTCCCTTTTTGTTTGCCTTCCGCGGCGAAAAATGTTACAATTGTAAAGAAAAAATCGAACGTTTTTGTAAGGAGAAAGACAATGAAAAATGTAATGGATACGCTCAGGGAGCGCGGCTTCATCAAACAGACGGTGTACGAAGAGGAGCTGTACGAAAAGCTCGGCAAGGAGAGCGTGCCCTTCTACATCGGATTCGATCCCACGGCGGATTCCCTGCACGTCGGGCACTTTTTGCAGCTCATCGCCATGCACCACATGCAGGAGGCGGGGCACAAGCCCATCATCCTCGTCGGCGGCGGCACGGGCATGATCGGCGACCCTTCGGGCAGGACGGACATGCGCTCCATGATGACCCGCGAGACCGTGCAGCACAACGTGGACTGCTTCAAAAAGCAGATGAGCAAATTCATCAGCTTCGAAGGGGAGAACGGCGCAATCATCGTCGACAACGCCGATTGGATCCTCGACCTCAATTATATCGATTTTCTGCGCGAGATCGGCGCGCACTTCTCGGTCAACGAAATGCTCCGCGCCAAATGCTTCGAAACGCGGCTGGAGCGCGGGCTGTCCTTCCTCGAATTCAACTACATGCTCCTGCAGGCGTACGACTTCCTGGTCCTCAACCGCAAGTATGGCTGCTCGCTCGAACTCGGCGGCGACGATCAGTGGAGCAACATTCTCGCGGGCGCCAACCTCATCCGCATCAAGGAGCGCAAGCCCGCCTATGCCATGACCTTCACCCTGCTCACCACGTCCGACGGGCGTAAGATGGGCAAGACGGCGAAGGGCGCCCTTTGGCTGGACGAAAACAAGACTTCGCCCTACGAGTTCTACCAGTATTGGCGGAACACGGCGGACGAGGACGTGCAGAAGTGCCTGCAGCTTTTGACTTATCTGCCCTTGGACGAGATCGCCGCGCTCTGTGCGCATAAAGACGAGCGCATCAATCACGCCAAGGAAGTGCTTGCCTGCGAGCTGACCAAGATGGTGCACGGCGAAGAGGCGGCGAAGAAAGCCGAGTCCCAGGCGAAGGCGGCGTTCGGCGGCAGCGAAGAGGGCATGCCCACGGCGAACGTGCCCGCGGATACGGCGACCGTCATCGACGCCATGGTCGCGGCAAAGGTCTGCAAGTCCAAAGGGGAAGCGCGGCGGCTCATCGAGCAGGGCGGCGTGTCCGTGAACGACGACAAGGTGACAGACGTTGCCATGCCCGTCCCCGCGAAGGAATTCGTGCTGCACAAGGGCAAAAAAGTACACGTCAAGATCATCGTAGGGTAATACCATGCCCGAGATCATCCGCAGCGTGCGCGGGCGGGCGACGCATGAAAAGGTCATCGAAAAATCACGCTTCATCGCCACTGCTGCCCACGTTTCGGGTGAGGCGGAGGCAAAGGCGTTTATTGCGGAAATTGCAGGCATGCATCCCGCGGCCACGCACAATTGTTATGCCTTCGTCGCCGACCGCCACGGTGCGCTGATGCGCTTTTCGGACGACGGCGAACCGCAGGGCACGGCGGGCATGCCCATATTGGAAGTCATCAAAAACAAGGAACTGTACGAAACGGCCGTGGTCGTCACGCGCTATTTCGGCGGCGTCAAACTGGGGGCGGGCGGGCTGGTGCGCGCCTATGCCTCGTCGTGCGCCGAAGTGTTGGACGCGGCGGAGATCTGTCTTTGGCAGCCTGCGGCGGTCTATGCGGTCTGCGTGGAATATTCCCGGGCGGACGGGGCGCTGCGCTTTTTTGCCGCGCGCGGCCTGACCGTCGCGGACGCCGAATATGCGGACAAGGTGCGGTATACGCTTTCCATGCCTGCCGCAGAAGGGGAGGCGTTCGTGCGCGCCCTGACCGACGCCCTTGCAGGGAAGGTGCAGGTGCAAAAGACGGGGGGATCCTTCGAGCCGTTCCCCCTCGGCAAATGAGCATATTGGAATGCATCGTTCCGCCCCGTCTTTGCATGGCGGGGCGGGACGATCGTGCGGGCTTTTGCCCGGGGGAGGTCTGTCTATGTTGTACAAACGGTTGAACAACGGCGTTTCCATGCCCATGCTCGGGTTCGGAACGTATCAAATATCCGACCCGAAGGAATGCGAGAAATGCGTCATCGAAGCGATCGGCGCGGGGTACCGCCTGATCGACACGGCGGCGTTATACGGCAACGAGACCGCCGTCGGCGCGGGCATCAGGCACTGCGGGGTGGACAGAAAGGAGATATTTCTCACGACGAAACTCTGGTTCCGCGACTATGAAACGGCCGACGCGGAAGCCGCCGTTTCGGCGTCGCTGAAACGGCTGGGCGTGGAATATGTCGATCTGATGCTTTTGCATTGGCCGTTCGGCAACACCTATGCGGCGTGGCGGGTTTTGGAAAAATTTTATCGGGCGGGATATTTTCGCGCCGTCGGCGTTTCCAATTTCGGCATGGCGCGCATGATCGATCTCATGGCGTTCAATGAAGTCCCGCCCGCCGTCAATCAGATCGAAACGCATCTCTTCTGCCGGCGGAAGGGCGAACGCCGATGGATGGAAAAATACGGCGTGGCGCATCAGGCGTATATGCCGCTCGGCAGGCAGCGGGCGGGAGAGATGTTCTCCCTTGCGCCGGTGCAGGCGGCGGCAGCCGCACACGGCAAGACGCCCGCGCAGGTCTTGCTTCGCTTTCTGGTGCAGAACGGCATTGCCATTATCCCCAAATCCGCCCGGGCGGAGCGCATAAGGGAGAATGCCGCCGTCTTTGATTTTGCGCTGACGGAAAAGGAGATGCAGGCGCTGGCGGCGTTGGATACGGACCGGCCGATGATCGGCGATGCGGAGAACCCCGAAAACGCAGAGCGTTTTTTGGCGCGCTGAGAGGGCGGCGCGGAAGAAGGGGCATTTTTCGGATTTTCTTTTTTCCGGTGCATTTGACTTTTTTGCTTTTTTGTGCTAAAATATAGCGGAATGACAGCTGAAATGCGTCAATATAAAAGGAGTCAGATATTGGAAAAAGAAAAGGCGGAAACTTTGTATCATGCCTCGGCGGCAGGGGAGCATAAACAGACGATCGAGGAGAAGATCGCCATTCGGATGAAAAAATGCGGCAATCTGGCAAACGCACACAAGGGCGACACGTCTTTCTTGTCCGCGTTCAGCGATCCGGAAAAGAAAATGCTTGCGTCTTTGCTGAAAAAGTGTTTGCTGTCGCAGCGACAACAGCAGAATTGAAAAATAAAAAAGAGCGGCTTTTGTCCCGCTCTTTTTTGCTTTCATCTGAAAAAATATTTATTGAAATACAATAAATTTTTATTGACAAATTGCGTTCTGTATGCTACAATGGGGACAAATGAGAAGCAGAAGGGGCGCGCTCTGCGCCCCAAGCAGGGCGGGCGGAACAATGCAGCGGGAGAACGAAAGGGCAGCGGACGGGCAGAAGGGTTCGGGGAACATCATCATTGCCATCGTCAATTTTTTCATCGGCGGCATTCTGTTTGCCGTCGGCGTCCAGGCGGTGCGGGAATATTGCGTCGGGTACGACACGGCAAACATCGGCTGGCTGGGCGTATCGATGGGCGTCATCTTCATGATGGCGGCGCTCATCGTGCTGTTTTTTGCCTTTTTGGGCATCTGTCTTACCGTGCGCGGGGAGAGGCACCGCCTGCTCTCGGCGCTGGCGACCCTCTTTTTGCTCGGCGCCTGGATATTGCTGCCCCTGTCGGGGGCGGTCGCGGGGTATTACTACAACGCCGCCGCGCCCTATGTGCGGGTGAGCGCCGGGCGGGCGGAGGCATTGGGGGAAGCGTATGCCGAAACGCTGCGCACGCTTGCGGCGGAACGCGGCGATACGGTCGTCTTTTATGATGTATTCGACGAGGAAGCGGAAACGCTTGCGCTGCTGCAGTACGGACGCGCGGGCGCAAAGGTCCTGCCCGCAGGCGCGGAGGAAGGGGACGGCACGGAAGACGGGGCGATAGAGTTCCTCTTTTCCTACGATTCCTTCTGGAAGAGGCTGACGCTGCAAGTAAATTGCCGCATCGGGGTGACGGAAGCGGGGATGACCGATTGGGCGGCGCTCGAGGGGCCGCTCGCCTATCTCAATTCCCTTTCGTCTTGGCGGTTCACGGCGGAAGCCGCCGCCGAAGCGGCGCTGAACGACGACTATGCCGATTATGCCTGGGACGGTTACGCCAAACAGCTGTACAGAATGGAATCGTTTGTGCGGATAGAGTGCTATCCGGGCTGGAGCGACGAGGATACGCCGGGCAGCGGCGGCGTTTCGTATGCGTTCTGTACTTTGACGGATACCGATATGGCGGCCGGGGCCTCATGAGCAATAAGGAGAAGGACATGAAAAAATATACGGGGGCGGAACGCCCTGCAAAGAACTATCACGGACTGATGAAGGCGGCGGTCGTGCTCATCGCGCTCTGCGGGGCGGCGATCTGCGTATTCTGGTTCCCTTACGGCGTTTCTTCGGGCATGCCCGCGCTGGCAGAGACGGGCGGCCGGGACTATTGGACGGCGTTTGCCTCGGAATGCGTCTTTTCCTACCTTGCGGCGCTGCCCTGCTTTGTCATTGTGGGGTATCTCTGGAAGGTGTCCGACCTGGTGCGGGAGGGCCGGCTGTTCTCCGCGTCGGGCGTGCGCTGCTTTCAGCGGAGCGCGGTCATATTATTTTTCGATCTGATCTTCTTTCTGCTCGGGAACATCGTCTTTGCGCGGATGGGGCTGAACGGTTGGTTCTGGCTGTACTTTTTCCTGATCCTCTGCGGCGCGGCCGTCGCCCTGCTCTTTTTCGTCGTCGCCAAATGCCTCGGCGAGGCGGCAAAATTACAGGAGGAGAGCGACGGGACGATATGATCGTGATCAATGTGGATGTAATGTTGGCAAAGCGCAAAATGAGCGTCACCGAACTGACCCGCCGCGTCGGGCTGACCATGGCAAACGTGTCCCTCCTGAAAAACGGCAAGGTCAAGGCCATCCGCCTCGCCACTTTGAACAAGCTCTGCGAAGTGCTCGCCTGCCAGCCGGGGGACATTCTGGAATATCTGCCCGACCCGCCCGGCGAGGAGGGGGAGATATGAAGAGATCTGAAAAAGTGCGCCGCATCGTCTGTTACGTCGTTGCGCTCGCCTTTCTGATTTTTTTGTGCGTATCCTGCGGCACGGTACTTCGGCATTGGGGCGATCCGGTCTGGATCCTGAACGACCGCTGGCAGCTCTCTCCCGCCCTTCCCGCGGAGAGCGAACTGATCTTTTATGCGAGCGACCAGGGCTTTACAGGCGACGGCAGGGTGCAGTACGTCTTTGCTTTTTCGTCCGAGCCGACGGAATTTTTAAGCGGTTTTTCGGCGGAACGGGACGCGGCTGCCGAGCAGTTCATGACGAGCGCCGCATGGACGAACGAGGACGGGGACTTTTCGCCCGATTGGGAAGAAACGTACCTTTGGGAACACCTGGAACAGAGCCCCTATACAACGGACGGCGAAGCGGTGCATTATTTTGAGGAAATGTATGTGGTATACTTCCCCTCGCAGCTTTGGCTGTACGTTCTGGAAGACCTCACGTAACGGAAGAGGAGATATACGAAAAAGCAACGTAAACGCGGGCATGGGTGCCCGCGTTTTTGTTTAGTTTATTGTTGTTTTTAGTGTTCGTTATGATTGAACGGGCAAAGTTTTCAGATTTTGATCTTGAGATCGGCGGCGGGCGGTTCGTCCGCGTCCTTGAATTGTGCGCGCAGGGCGTCATAGGCGGCGGTATATTTTTGCGCTTTTTCCGCCTTGACGTACGTTTTATGCCGTCCGATGATAAAGTATTCCTTTGCGCTATCTACGGCGCTTCCGACGGACCGGCAGGGTTCCGGGGATTCCGTTATGTGCCGCGGCGGTTTTGTCAATACGGGAGATGTGAATGTTTTCGGCATGCCGCGCGCCCGAGGGCGTTTTTGTCCCGCCGTCGGACTTTGAAAAGCAAATCATGCATGGGAGTCAATGCTTGTCCTGTAAAGAGAAAGGCGGCGCGCTTTTGTAAAAGCGCGCCGCTCGTCTGTCCTGTTTTTTCTTGTCGTCAATAATAGTTTCAAATCTTTTTGATCGGGTGCCTGATGACGGTTTTCCATTTTTCCGGTGCCGTTTTTCTTGCATCGGACATATAGATCTCATGATGCAGCCGATTTATCCCGAAATCGTTTGCGTATCCGTTCTTTTCCAAATACGCATCCATTCGGGCAACGGTTGCAGGTTCAGCGTCAAAAGGACCAAAATGCATGATTTGAACGCATAGTCCCTCGTCGATCGTCAAAAATTTCGCAGCCGAACAGTCAAGTTTTTTCTTTTGGCCCGCCGTTTTTACCGCCCAATCAAAATCTTCTTCGGAAACAAAATCCGGCAAACGAATGACGGAGAGCCAGTTGAAGGAAGATTTGTCCGCATAGTCCACGCCGTCAACATGATCCTGCCACCAAAATCCCTCGAGCGGCGGAACGACATATTCAAAAAAACCCTTTATTTTGTGACCGGTTTTGCCGCTCATTTTCAGGGTGTACGCGACGGCATATAAAACACCGATCGCCCGTTGGTACGCGCCGCCTGCTTCATTCGGATCGCCCTTTCCCTTGACGGCGATATAATTGGCAGTCGGAACGTTTACGATCTCCGGCTGATCTTTCGGCATATAAAATTCTTTGTATTCTTTCTTGAAATCAAATGCCATATAACGATCTCCGCCTGTCTTTATTTATACCGACGCAAAGAGGGGCGGACCGTGGGTTTACAGTTTTTCAAAACGTCCGTCATATCGTATTTGCCCGCGGGCATGCCCTTGACGAACTTGGCGGCGCGGACGGCGCCCGCCGCAAAGACCCGCTTGCTCGCCGCGCGGTGGGAGAGGGTGATCTCTTCGTCCTCGCCGCAGAAAATGACGTCGTGCTCGCCAACGATGGTGCCGCCGCGCACGGCGTGGATGCCGATCTCGCTTCCCCGCCTGCCGACGTTGCCCCGGCGGCCATAGAGGTATTCCTTTTTGCCGCCGAAAGCTTCGTTCACGCTGTCCGCCAGCATGAGCGCCGTGCCCGAAGGGGCGTCCGTCTTGAAGTGGTGGTGTTTCTCCACGATCTCCACGTCAAAATTTTCGCCCAGGAAGGCGGCGGCTTCGCGCACCAGTTTTACGAGCAGGTTGACGCCCACCGAAAAGTTTGCCGTCTTGAACACGGCGATCTTTTTGCTTGCCTCTTCGATCTTTTGCAGATCTTCGGGGGAATATCCCGTCGTGGCGAGTACCGCCGCCGCGCCCGTCCTTTCGCAGTAGGCGAGGATGTCGCCGAGCAGGGCGGGGGCGGAAAAGTCCACCACCACGTCCGCCTGTACGTTCACTTTTTCAAAGGAAGAAAATACGGGCACGGGGCAGTTTTCCGGAGCATGCACGTCCACGCCGCCCACGGCGCGCGCCTCGCCGTCCTCCTTTAAGAGGGCAAGCACGTTCTGTCCCATTTTGCCGCCGATGCCGCAGATCAATACGTTTGTCACTGCACGACCTCCAGACCGTAGTCCTGTAAGACCTTCCGCATGACTGCCTGGTGTTCGGGCTCCAACTCGGTCAGCGGCCCGCGGGGTTTGCCCGCGTTCAGCCCCAGCATGTTCATGCCCGCCTTGGCGGGGATGGGATTGACTTCGATGAAGCAGGCGTCGATGAGGGGGAGGAGTTTATCCTGCACGGCGTTGGCTTCGTCCAGTTTACCCGCTTTGGTAAGGGTGAATACCTTCTTGATGTCGGCGGGAACGAGGTTGGAGGCGACGGAAATGAGCCCCGCGCCGCCGATGGCGGTAATGGGCAGGTTCAGGTTGTCGTCGCCCGAATACATGTCGCACTTGCCGCGGATGCGCCGCATGGTCTCGCAGATCTGCTCCATGTTGCCGCAGGCTTCCTTGATGCCCGCAATGTTTTTGAGGGTGGCGATGCGTTCCATGGTCGCCGGCAGAATGTTCACCCCCGTGCGCGCGGGCACGTTGTAGCAGATGATGGGGATATGTACGGCGTCGTTGATCGCCTTGTAGTATTCATACAGCCCGTTTTGCGTGCACTTGTTGTAGTAGGGGGTGACGGCCAGCAGGCCGTCCGCACCCATCTTTTCGGCTTTGATGCTCGCCGCCACCGTCTTTGCCGTGGAGTTGGTGCCGCTGCCGAACACGATCCTGGCGCGCCCCTTGACGTATTCCACGGAGAAGCGCATCAGTTCTTCCGTCTCCTCCGCGGTCATGGTGGCGGGCTCTCCCGTCGTGCCGGCGATCACCAGCACGTCGCATCCGCCCTCTATCTGCCTGTCGATCATTCTGCCGAACGCTTCGAAGTTCACCCCGCCGTCATCGTAAAAGGGGGTGATCATCGCCGTCGCCAATCCGCTGAAAAATCCTGTCATGGTAGTACTCTCCCTAATGTTTTTTTATTCTTTGCGCCGTATTGCGGCGCGCTCTCCGCAGAGAGGGGACTTCAGTCGAAATATCCCTTTTCCGCAAGCAGTTCGGCAAGGAGCACCGCGCCGCCCGCCGCGCCGCGCAGGGTGTTGTGCGAAAGCCCGATGAATTTATAGTCAAAGATGCCCATGTTGTCCTCGCGCAGCCTGCCCGCACAGATCGCCATGCCGTTTTCGGTCATCCGGTCGAGTTTGGCCTGCGGACGGTTATCCTCCTCAAAATAGTGGATGAACTGTTTGGGCGCGCTCGGCAAATTCAGTTTCTGCGGCTCGCCCGAAAAGTCCGCCCATGCCTGCAATATCTCGGCCTTGGAGGGTTTGTTTTGGAACTTCACGAACACCGCTGCGGTGTGTCCGTCCGAAACGGGAACGCGCAGACACTGCGCCGTGACGGCGGGGGAAGCCGCGGGCACGATCTTGCCGCCTTTCACCTCGCCCCAGATCTTCAGGGGTTCCTGCTCGCTCTTCTCCTCTTCGCCGCCGATGTAGGGGATGATGTTATCGACGATCTCGGGCATGGTGTCGAAGGTCTTGCCCGCGCCGGAGATCGCCTGGTAGGTGCAGACTGCCGCGTTCACGATGCCGTATTTTTTGAGGGGGTGCAGCAGGGGCACATAGGATTGGAGGGAACAGTTGGACTTGACCGCGATGAAGCCGCGGCGGGTGCCCAGGCGCTTTCTCTGCGCCGCGATGACCTCGATGTGCTGCGGGTTGATCTCGGGGATGACCATGGGCACGTCCTCGGTGAAGCGGTGCGCGGAGTTGTTGGAGACCACGGGGATCTCGCTTTGCGCATATTTATATTCGAGCGCGCGGATCTCGTCCTTCTTCATGTTGACGGCGCAGAACACGAAGTCGACCTTGCCGCGGACGGCTTCGATGTCTTTTTCCGCGTCGAGCACGACCATGTCCGCAAATGCGGCGGGAATGGGTTCCTGCATCGCCCACTTGTTCCCCACGGCGTCCTTGTACGCCTTGCCCGCCGAGCGGGCGGATGCAAGCAGTGCCGTTACCTTAAAATGGGGGTGCTTTGCAAGAATGGTCAAAAATCGCTGCCCGACCATGCCGGTGGCGCCGACGACGCCGACGTTGTAGTTCTTCATAAATATATTCTCCTCTTCAAAATAATGTTTCCCGCTCATTTCGCAAAACAAAAGAGCGGCTGACCGTAAGAACCCGATCGCCGCAAAAAATCTCCTCTTTGGAAAGAGCCGAAGTTTTTCGCCGATAGTGCTCCACGGAAGTGACAGTCGAGGCGGTATTAGCCGCTTCGCCCAGCGGGAGGCAAGGGAGGTTTCCCGCTTCGGCAGAGATACCCTTTCGCGGCGGCCTGATGGCGGAAAAAGCCCTTCTTTTTTCCTCGGCCGCGGCTACTGATGTTCGTCTGCTCCTCTATTCAGCACCATCATTGTAACATTTACGGGCGGAAATGTCAAAGATTTTATAATAAGTTGCGGCAATTTTATTGAAATATTTTTTTATTTGCGGTATAATATATTGGCAAGTCTGTAAAATTATACTCGGAGTGTCGATTTATGGCTGAAAATCAGGAAAGGGCGGCGGAGAAGGATCTCTCCGTTCTGCCCGGCAACGAAAAGAAAGTGGACTATACCGTTCTGCCCGTTCCCGAAAAGCAGGGACGTTTTTCCTTCACCGGTTCGGTCTTTCTGAACCGTCTGAGCAAATTCATTCTCGTCAACGTGCTGATGCTGTTGTTTGCCGCACCCCTCGTTGCGCTCTTTATCGGGCGGACATATTATATCGCCTGGCAGGGCAGCCTCGGCCCGTATGCCGATTGGCTCGGCGTGGGCGTCGGGCGGCCCGATATCGTCGGGGAGGCGGAACGGCTGATGCTGGAAGCGGACGCGACGTTTTTTGCCGTCGCGGTCTTCGTTTCCCTGATCGCCGCCGTCGGATTGGCGGGCGGCATGTATTGCGTGCGCAAATTGCTGCGTTCGGACGATAAGCTCCGTCTTTTCCGCGACTTTTTCACGGGCGTGAGACAGGGATATGTCGCCGCGGCGATCGCGTGCGTCATTGCCTTCGCCGGCATCCTGCTCGCCGTCTTTGTCTGGGATTACGCGGCGTTGGCCATGGCGACGGGGGGAAGCGCGGGGCTGTGGATCACGCTCAGGGTTCTCGCCTGCATCCTGTGCGCGCTGCTGACGCTTTTCGCCCTCTGGATCCTGTCCGTTGGCACGAATTATAAGCAGAACGCCCTGGGGCTTTTGAAAAATGCCGCCGTCATCGGGGGCGGCACCATCGTGCAATCGGTAATTTTTGCCGCGTTTGCCGCGCTCCCCGCGTTTTTGGTGTTCTTCAATGTGAGCATGCTCAATTTCGTCCTTGAAATATTCTACGTCGTCGTGGGCGGGGCGGCCGCGCTTCTCGTCTGGGGCAGTTTTTCCGATTGGGCGTTCGATAATTTTGCAGGCTACACCGCCGTGCAGACGCGGCGGCAGGAGGAGGCGCGCCGGGAAGCCCTTCGCGCCGAGACGCCCGAGACGGACGTCATGGGGCTGCTCCTCACCGAAGAGCGGCACGAATATCTCTCCCGCGCCATTCAATCTTTGGACGAGGGGACGCAGGTCTATGCCCTGCCGGAGAATTTCGGGCCGTACGATCTGGAACAGCTGGCGGAGAGCCGCCGCAAAATGGAGAGCGAGAGCCGCGCCTTTGCCGAGCGGTATGCCGACGAGGAGAAATACAAGGAATATAACGCCCGTTTTGCCGAACGCGAAAAGGCGCTCGTCGAAAAGGACAAGAAGGGCAGAAAAAAGAAGTTTGCGCCCCCCAAGATGCTCAATCAGTGAGCGCCTTTCCAAGATATGCGTTTTGCCGCCCGCGTCTTTGCCGAAAAACCGCGGGCGGTGTTTGAAGGGCGGCGGGGCGGTTTATATATACTGCGCATCGCGGTGCGGATATAATTAAGTATAGCAAGGAGCCGTCAGGAAAATGACCGATCGAAACGGGGCGTACGACGCGCTTGCCGAATGGTTTGAATATCTCAACGACGACTGCGGCTATGAAGAATGGTCGCAGTATTTGCTTTCTCTCTTAAAAAATTATGGGGCGGGCAGGACGGGCGTCGATCTCGGCTGCGGCAGCGGTTATTTTACCCGCTGCCTGAAGAGGGCGGGGTACGACGTCATCGGCATGGACGTCAGTTCCGCCATGCTCTCGCAGGCGGCGGAACGCAGCCGCGCCGAGGGGCTGGAAATTCCCTTTATCCTTGGCGACGCGGCGTCTTTTTCCCTGCCGCGGAAAGTCGATTTTGCCGTTGCCGTCAACGACTGTTTCAATTACGTCCCCAAGGAAAAACTCTTGTCGGCGTTCCGCCGCGTGGGGGCGGCGCTCAAGAGGGACGGGCTGTTTTTCTTCGACGTCAGTTCCCCGAAAAAACTGAAAAATCTGCCGCCCGTCTCCATCGACGACCGCGAGGACGTGACATATATCTCCTTCAACCGCGTGAACGGGGAGGAGGCCGTCATGGAGGTCAGCCTCTTCGTGCGGGAGAGGGGAGAAACGTATGTGCGGCGGGATGAAACGCACACGCAGTATATTTATGACGCGGAGGAAATTCTGTTTTCTCTCTCGCTGGCGGGCTTCGAGCCGCTGCTGTGCACCGGGCATCTGGGCGCGGAAGCCGCGGACTCGGACAGGCTGGAATTTTTGGCGCGGAAGGCGTAAGCCAAGCCTTCGGGCTGCGGGGCATTTTCGGAAGTTTCCGCCTCGTCGCCGGGCGGCGGGATAAAAAAATTGGATCGGACGGAGGAAAAAAATCATGTCGGACAGACTTTTGCGCACACTGATAGAGAACGGGCGGGTATCCCTGGTGGCGGTGGACGCCGCCGAGACCGTGCGGCACGCGCAGATCATACACAACATGACGGCGGCGTCCGCGCGCGCTTTCGGCAGAGTGCTCGTCGTCATGACGTACATGTCCTGCTGGCTCAAAGAGGAGAGCGGAGAACTGTCGGTCAGCGTCAAACACCGCGGCGAAACGGGGGAGATCTGTGTTTCGGGCGATTCGCGTTTGCGCATGCGCGGGTACGTTTACAATCCCTTCGCACAGGAGGACGGGCTGGGCAAGGGCTACATGACCGTCGTGCGCGACGACAATTACGGCAAGCCCTTCGTCGGCACCTGCGAACTCGTGGACGCAGATGTAGACAAGGACTTTGAATATTATTACCGCCTGAGCGAGCAGCTTCCCACCTACATGCGCACGGACGTCGTGTTCGACGCGCACGGGCTGTGCAAGGCGGCGGGCGGTGTGTTCCTGCAACCCATGCCGGGGGCGGACGACATTGCCGTGCAGGCGGCCAAAAATTATGCCGAGCAGCTTTCCGAACCGGGGAAAGTGCTGGAAAATAAGGGCATGGATGCCCTGTTAAAGGAGTATTTCGGCGTGGAGAACGTCGAGGCGACGCCCTTTGCCTACGGGTGCCGCTGTTCGCGGGAATACATTGCGGGCGTGCTCTCCTCCATGGGAGAAAAGGAGTTGCGGGACATCCTGCGTTCCGAGGGCAAGATCAACGTGCACTGCCATTACTGCAACAGCGACTATGACTTTTACGAGAGCGACATAGACGAGATGTTTCCCGAAAGTTCCGCGGGAGACGGCGACCATGAAAAGACGGAATGAAAATTGAGGACATGAAAGACATACAAAGAGAAAAAGAGACAACGCGCCGCAAGAAGGTGCTTCATTTCGACGACGGCGAAGAACGGCTGGACAAGAGCATTCGCAAACGCATGGAGGAGGGGGACTATCTTTCCGCCCTGCGCCTTTGCAACCGCCGCAACGAATTTTTCCCCGCCGGGGCGGAGGCTTATGCCGTACAGGCGGACGCCTACGAGCAGGCGGAAGTGCCCTCGCAGGCGCTGAAGATGTGGTACCGCGTCCTCAATGACTGCGAGGACGACCTTTTGGCGGACGCCTACGAGGGGCTGGCGGTCAACTACATGAACCTCGGCAGGGAAAGCCAGTCGGCATATTACTACAATCAGCTGCTTCGCGTGGACGACGAACTGACCGATGAGAGCAAAATGGACATCGTGGAAATGTTTTCCAAGCCCAAGAGCGCGGGGTTTCGCACGGTCTACCCGCCCGAAAAGGCAGATTATACGGAGGAGATCGAGCGGGGGCTGCGCGCATTGAAGGAAAGCAATTTCGCGGCGGCGCGGACGGCGTTCGAATCCGTGGCGGCCGGCGCGGGGCAATACCGGACCGCGCAGAATCTTTTGGCGATCACCTGCCTGCTGGAGGAAAAAAAAGAGGAGGCCCTTGCCCTGTGCGAAAAACTGATCGCCGAGGACGGCGACGACGTGCAGGCATATACCACCTACGCGGCGGTGCTGGGGCAGATGGAGGCGCACGAAAAGGCCAAAGCCGTGGCGGAAAAGCTATGCACCATGCAGGCGAAGGATACGGACGAGCTCTACAAGATCGCCACGGTCTGCTGCGAAAACGGGCTGCACGCGGCGGCGTTGGAAAAGTTCACGCAGTTGGAAGAGGACATCCCCAACGACGGCAACCTGCTCTATTTCAAGGCGGTGGCGGCGTATAAGACGGGGGATATCCGGCTCTGCCTGGATACATTCGACCGGCTGCTGGTGCTTTATCCCGAGGCGGCGGTGGCGCGTTATTATTACGACGCCGTGCGTTATTATCTCGACAATAAGGACAAAGAGGACGTTACCATGCCCGAATTGACTTATTTTTATCGCGTGCCGCAGCCGGTGCGGGAGACGTATTGCGACCTCCTGTATTTTTTGGAGGGGCTGCGCGTGCGGGAGGCGGCTTCCGTGGCGGACAACCCGCAGGTGTTTTCCGTTTTGCAGTGGTGTTTCGACGAAATGGACGGCGCCGACGGAGATTTGCAGGTGCTCGCCATGTGCGTGGCGGTCCATTGCCGTTACGAACAGTTCGTGGAGGACATGCTGCTTGACCCCGACGTGTCGGACGTCGTCAAGATCCGCGCGCTGCAGTTTATCGCCGAACAGAACAGGGATACCGAATACGGCGCGGTCGTCTACCACATCTACCGCCGCATCAAGTTTTACCGCATTCGGCTCAAGGGAAAAAAGCGCAAAAAATTTCTGGAAGCGTATGCCGTGGTGTATTCCAAGTTCTCGGTCATTTCGGATAACCATGCCCAAAGAATACGGGCATCGGCGGAACTGTTGTACAACTGCCTTTCCCTGCGCGACGCGCTTTTTTACGCCGACCGTCCGGCGGATATTTCCTGCGTCATCTATATGCTGGCAGGCATTCGCGAGGCGGGGGCAAACGTCTCCGCGGCGGCGGAGCTCTTCGACGCGGACCGGGAAAAAGTATCGGAAATATTGCAGCTCGTGCGGGACGTCACGAACGAAGTCCTGCGCCGGAAGGACGGCGCGGAAGATCGGGAGGGTTGAATGTTATGACGCGGAACGGTGATCGGGAACGGAAACAGAGGCTGTTCGATCTGGACGGCGCGTTCGATAAACGTGTGGCGGAATATTTGCGGAAGAAGAAAAACAAATATACCGAAGAAGAATGGGAAAACGTGGTTGCGGAACTCTATCGCAAGTTCGGCGACAGCAAAATAGACAGCCTGGGCGCCACGCCGAACGAGTATTACAGCCGCATGCCGGCGGAGGAACTCGCCGCCGTCCTGCGCGCGCACCTGGCGGAAAAAGTACCCGTGGACGGGTTTCTGCGCGCGGCTCTCGAGGCGGAGAAAAACAGGGACATCCTGCTCTCTCTTTTGGAGGGCACGGAAGAGGAAGCGCTGTTTGCCGTGGAGGTATTGGGCGCGGACAAGTCCCTCTATCCCCGCTATCTCGCCCTCTTCGAGCGGACGGGGTTTGCGCGGCTGCAGGAACGCCTTGCCGAAATTTTTGAAACGGATCCCGACGCCGTGGCGGAGGAGCTGTTGGCAATGCACCGCCGCGGCGGCCCGAAAGAGGCGGTCGCCGATATATTGAGCCGCTGCGCGATCCCGCGGGAAGAGATATTTTCGTTGCTCACGGAAGATTTTCTCGCCGCCCGGGGGGCGGCAGCCGAAGTCTGCGCCGAGCGGCTCGGGCGGTACGGGGATGAACGCGCCCTGCCGTACATCGAGCGGAAAGCGGCGTCGGGCGATACGGGATACCTTGCCTGGCGGGCCATGCGCCTGGCGGCGGAAGCGCTGGGCGGCAGGCTGCCCGAGCGGGATTTTTCCGGCGACGCGGAATATATCGCGCTCGCGCGGGAGGAAGAAAAGCGCCGCAAGGAGCGGGAAGAGGCGCTTGCAAAAACCGAGTAAGCGGAAAAAAGGGAGGCGCCGCCGTCCTTCCGCTGCGGACGGAAGGCGCGCGGGAGACAAATTCATATCCGTATCGTAAAAACTTTATATCCATA
>CAZTND010000018.1:0-32553 GCA_964615285.1 uncultured Clostridia bacterium | reverse complement strand
TTTTTATTTTAGCCGTGTTTATCTTGGCTTTAAAATATCCGGGACTGAATCATCCTAAATGTTTAATTGTCCTTGGAGCAAAATACTCGTCACATATTTATATCTATCATTGGTTTGTGATGGAGTTGTTCATAAAATTACAGGAAGTTTTATCTCTTGATTCCGCTTGGTATGATTGGATCGAGCCCATTGCGGTTTTAGTTGTAACTTTGATAGGTATAATTGTTTTATTGTCAATGAAATGCATATTAAAAAATGTTATAAACAATAAAATGGTAAAAAAATGAGGAAGCTTTCGTAAAAGCAACCCAAATGCTTTTAGATAATAAAGAGTTATACCAAAGGTTGGTTGAAAACGGATATATTGATTATAGAAATAAACATTCTATACGTAGTTTAGGATTAAATGTTGCGAGAGTATTCTAATATGACAACTACAATTTATATTTCTATAATCAGATTCCTATAATCAGAAATTGTATTAATATAATTTATGGAATGTTCTTATGTATAATCAAAAAAAAAGAGAAACGCTATCAGTAATCATTCCCGTACATAATGCGGAAAAATTTTTATCGGAATGCGTACAGTCTATTTTGAATCAGATAAATGAAACGGATGAAATTATTTTGGTTGAAAATGGATCGGATGATGATTCTCTGGAGATATGTCGGAAATATTCCGAAAAATTTAATAATATAAAGACATTTGTCTTAGGAAAAGTCGGTGTATCGGTCGCACGCAACGAAGGAGTTAAACTGGCGCGTAACGGATGGATCATTTTTGTGGATGCGGATGATAAATTGCTTGACGGCGCGTTAAACTGTATTAGAGATCAGGATCTTCCCCCCGATGCCGAAATTATCGTTGGTGGATACGGTCGTAATGAACAGGAAAAAAGTTGTTTTAACGGAAAATACACAGTCATAAATCCAAAACTTCTTGCGAGGGGAGTTTTGAGATTTTCTAAGTATAAAAAACGAATACAGGCTCTGGCTCCGATCGATGATTACAATAATTGGACATGCTGGGGGAAGTTTTATAAAAGACAGTTTCTGATAGAGCATGACATTCAATTTCCTGAAGGCATTCAATTAAGTGAGGACACGGCATTTTGTTTTCAAGCTTACTGCGCGGCGCAGCATGTATATGGGATAAATGATATACTTTACTATTATGGGCCCAATGAACAATCTACAATTTACGGATATAAACGATTGTTGGTGGAAAATAATGAAAAACTTTTAGCCAAATTTGAAAATTACAGAGAAATTTATTGTTTGGACAATAGAGAATGGGGGAGAGATATTGCTTCTTTTTATGTAGTAAAGTTAATCGACATCTGTCGTTGCATGCAGGATAAAAGATATAGAGATTCATCCTCTGACAAATTGAAACATTTCAGGAAGTTATATGAAACAAGTCACATTAAAAGAGCAATTAAGGTTGCCCCGTTTTTGCATTTAGTAAACGGAAAAAAGAATGAGTTGATTTATATAAAATATCTTATATTTATTAAACTTGGTTGGTTAAGACCGCTCTTTAAGTGATGGAAAGTTCTTTCAATATAAATGGCGATTATTAATGAAAGCGGGACGTATAATCGGACTGAAAAATTCTTTGAAAATTTATTATAATGAAAATGAAGAAATGAAAAACAATCATAAAAAAATAGGAATATTAACTTTTCATAAGTCGATCAATTATGGCTCTGTTTTGCAAGCCTATGCTTTGAGTAAGACATTAGAGAGTCAAGGATACAAAGTTGAGATCATTGACTATGAACCTCAATATTATAAAGAAATTTATGGGCTTTATTTGAAAAATGATTCTGTACGTCATATTTTAAGTAATCTGATAAAACGTATGCCTTTCCAATCTGCTTATAACAAGAGAAATGCGGAATTTCAGCGCTTCAGAGAAACAAGGCTACAATTGAGTAATGAAAAATATACATTCGACTCCGACTTTGAAAGGTTAAATGATAAATATGATGTCATTATCGTAGGGAGCGACCAGGTATGGAATGTAACAGCTTGTGATTGTGATGATGTTTATTTTTTGCCGATTAAACATAGGGCGAAAAAGATCGCTTATGCAGTCAGTCTCACCAATGCTCAATTTAAAGAAAAAAGATGTAATGCTCAATTTAGATCATGGATCTCAGATTTTGATGCCATTTCGTCGCGGGAGTTAAGCGGTTGCGAAAGAATAAGTAATTTTTTACAGGATCAAAGAAAAGTTGTCAATACTGTAGACCCTACTATTTTGGCTGTTCCAGAACTGTTTTATCGGATAAAGAGTCCGAGGATCATCAAAAAGCCATATATTTTTCTTTATTCGATCTCTTTTTCCCAGGATGTAATAAAATCGGCGCAGTCTCTTTCCAAACAGACGGGGTTGCCGGTGTTTACATTGATGACGAGTCTGAAGAGTTATAAGTATGTATATGTCAATTTTGAGCATATTCGTATATTAGAAAATTATCTCGCCCCCGAGGATTTTTTAAGTTATATAGATAACGCCGAATATGTTATCACAAATTCTTTTCACGGTACGGCTTTTTCCATTATTTTCAATAAAGAATTTTATTCTGTTTGCGGATTAAATTCCGATGGGACCAAGAAACGCGATGAAAGAATTTACAATATTTTATTTAATTTGGGAATTTCAGACAGAATTTTGAGTGTCAATGAAATTTCTTCCGTCGGATTGAATAAAAAGATTGATTATGATAGCGTGAACGCCAAGAAAAAAGAGTTGATAGCTGTTTCCCGTAAATTTTTATCGAAAGTAATAGAGGAATAATTTTATATATGCAACTTGAAAAGGCAAAAAACGCCAAAAGAAATATTATTTTTGCAACAATTCTCAAAATATATCAGACACTTTTGCCGTTTATCTTCCGAACGGTGATGATTCAAATTTTGGGCGCAGGGTATCTCGGCTTAAACAGTTTGTTTACATCCGTTTTGCAGGTGCTCAATCTTGCAGAACTCGGAGTCGGAAGTGCAATGGTGTTTTCCATGTACAAGCCCATTGCCGAAGACGATTCGGAAAAGATCTGCGCGTTGATGAAACTCTATCGCATTTATTATCGTATAATAGGTGGAGTCATTTTGGTCGCCGGCCTTGCGGTGACGCCTTTTATTCCCTACTTGATCAGCGGTGAAGTTCCGGCGGACATCAATGTCTATGTTTTATATTTGCTCAATCTTGCCGCTACGGTGCTTACGTACTGGTTGTTTGCCTATAGAAACAGTATTCTGTCCGCACATCAGCGTACAGATATTTCCAGTAAAGTTACGATTATAACCGATACGGTCAAATACGGGCTGTGGCTGATCGCACTATATATATTTAAAAACTATTATTATTACGTCATTGCAATATTATTGACACAGGCGCTCAATAATATCGTCACGGCAATTTGTTCCCGAAAACTGTATCCGCAATACTCTCCAAAGGGAAACGTCACCAAAGAGGAACGCAAAGTCATCAACAAGCGTATCGTCGATCTGTTTACTTCGAAATTGGGCGGAACCATTACGGGTTCTGCGGATACAATTGTCATTTCGGCTTTTTTGGGGCTTACGATTCTTGCAATGTATCAGAATTATTATTACATTATCACTGCCGTTACAGGGGTTGTTTTGATAATCAATAATTCTATATTGGCGGGCATCGGGAATAAAATGCAGACCTGTTCTGCAAAAGAAAACTATCACGATTTTCGAGTGTTCATGTTCCTTCAATTTTGGATTATGGGCTTCTGTACTGCCTGTTTCAGCGCCTTGTTCCAGCCGTTCATGACGCTTTGGATGGGGGAGGCGTTGTTGTTTGATTATTGGGTGGTCGTTTTGCTCTGTCTTTATTTTTGTGGAAACCAGTACGTTCAGGCGTTGAGCGTGTACAAGGATGCCGGAGGAATCTGGCACGAAGATAAATTCCGACCATTGATTTCCGGCATGGCAAATTTGATTATCAATTTAATACTTGTTCAGTTTATCGGAATTTACGGAATCATACTTTCCACGATTATCAGTATGTTTTTTATCAGTATTCCTTGGATTACGCACAATGTATTTCATCTGATTTTCAAAGAGGAAAAAATTTCCATATATTTACTTGAATCTTTTATTTATATTATTGTGTCATTTTTAGTGGTCGTTGCAGTCAATTTGGTCTGTTCTTTTATTCCGGACGGCGGCATCTGGTGGTTCGTTTTGCGCTTTGGCGTCTGTCTCATTTTACCCAATGTATTGTTTTTGTTGGCTTATTTTAAGACACCTCTGTTCAAGGATTGTTTGCTGTTGATAAAAAGGATGTTCAAAAGAAGCACAAAAAAAGAAACTAATAATATTTCATAAAATAAAGATGAATAACAAAACAAAAAGTAACAGTATTTTATACAAAGATACTTCCGAATGTTGCGGATGCGGCGGGTGTTCTTTGGTTTGTCCTAAAAAGGCTATATCGATGCGCCCGGATAAATACGGTGTAATTTATCCGGACATCGATTTGGAAAAATGCGTCGGTTGTAATATTTGCGTCAATTCATGTTCTTTCGGAAAAAACAAACATGAAAAAGTTTTGACCAGTTATGCTGCCTCAAATATCGATGAGAAGCAGAGAAATCAATCGTCATCGGGCGGCATATTCCCGGCAATAGCGCTTGATTTTCTGAAAAAAGGAGACATTGTCGTCGGCGTTTCTTTGGCTATGGCGGATGGAAAAGCCAGCATCCGGCACATCATGATTGAAAAGGAACGGGAGCTCCCTGCGTTGCAGGGATCAAAATACGTTCAAAGCGACGGATTGGTCTGTTATAATGAGATAAAACAAGCGTTAAGCGTTGGTCGTAAAGTACTGTACAGCGGCACACCCTGCCAGGTCGCAGAGTTCAGATCTTTGTTCAAAAAATACGATCGTCAAATTTATACGATCGATATTATTTGTCATGGCGTCCCTGGTCTTGCATTTTTTAATGATTATTTGATGAATCTTCAAACAGAAAATCGCTATAAAATATATGAAGTGACTTTCAGGGATAAGAGATATGGCTGGGGCAAAACGGGTATTATAAAATTTGAACAAGGCGGAACAAGCAATAAATGTCTTTTCTCGGCGAAAAATTCATCGTATTACCGTTTTTTTGATGCCGGCGAGATTAGTCGAGACAGTTGTTATTCCTGTCCCTATGCCTGTTTGCAACGTCCGGGAGATTTAACGCTCGGAGATTATTGGGGCGCGCAACGGTTCAGCCCTGAATTGATGCAGGAAAACGGCGGTGTGTTTAACAGTAAAGAAGGGATTTCCTGCGTACTTTGCAACAGCCCCAAAGGCCGCGAGATGCTTGATATTGTTCAAGGCTCATTGATCCTTAAAGAAGTTGATATCGATAAAATATTAATTATCAACAAACAGCTTCGAGAACCGGCAAAACATACGCCGCTGCGAGATAAAATATTTTCCGCATATGAAAAAGACGGATATGCAGGTATTGAGAAAATATTTAAGAAATTATGCCGATCGGAAAACAGGAAAAAATTATTAAAATCAATGATCCCGAAGCCTATTTTTAATGCCTTAAAGAAAATTTTGAAGTAAAATTTTTTCGATGAATTAAAGAGGGTTTATGCGGGAGGAGGATACGAAAGATGGAAATTATACTCTACATCGCAGTTCTCGTCGTATTTTTTGCGATCATGATCGCGATCGGTATTCGCAGCCGCCACAGCGCGAAATCCGTGCAGGGGTTTGTGCTCGGCAGCCGGTCGGTGGGGCCGTGGCTGTCGGCTTTTGCCTATGGCACGTCTTATTTTTCGGCCGTTATTTTCATCGGCTACGCGGGGCAATTCGGCTGGAATTTCGGCATTGCGGCGACATGGATCGGCATCGGCAATGCCGTGATCGGTTCGCTTCTCGCCTGGGCGGTCCTCGGGCGGCGTACCCGCGTCATGACGCAGCAGCTCGATTCGGCGACGATGCCCGATTATTTCGGAAAACGCTTTGCCGACGATAAGCTCAAAATTGCGGCGTCCGTCATCATCTTCATCTTTCTCATCCCGTATACCGCATCGCTGTATAAGGGGCTGGGCAGCCTTTTTGAAATGGCGTTTGACATCGACTATTGGGTGTGTATCATCGTCATGGCGGCGGTAACGGCCGTCTATGTGCTTGTCGGCGGTTACATGGCGACGGCGTGGAACGATTTTATTCAGGGCATCATCATGCTGTTCGGCATCGTCATCGTCGTTGCGGCAGTGCTTGCAAGCCGCGGCGGCCTCAACGATGCCATCATTGAACTTTCCCAGATCGCGGCGGGGGAACAGCAGGGTGCCTATACGTCCTTTTTCGGCCCCGATCTGTATGGATTGATCATGGTCGTCGTTCTGACCAGTCTCGGAACGTGGGGATTGCCGCAGATGGTGCAGAAATTTTATGCGATCAAGAGCGAGTCCTCCATCCGCAAGGGCATGATCATCAGCACGGCCTTTGCGCTGATCGTGGCGGGCGGCTGCTATTTCCTGGGCGGTTTCGGCAGGTTGTTTGTCGCCGATGTCTCCGCCGGATACGACTCCATTATCCCCGCAATGCTTCGGGAAAGTTTGTCTCCGGTCCTGATCGCGCTCGTGCTTGTGCTCGTCGTGTCTGCATCCATGAGTACGCTCTCCTCCCTCGTCATGAGTTCGAGTTCGACCATTACCCTCGATCTCATCAAGGGCGGCATCAAAAAAGACCTCGGGCACAAACAACAGATGTTTCTGATTCGGTTTTTCATTGCTTTGTTCATCGTCATCAGCGCCGTCATTGCCATTGTCTATGAAGAATTTCAGCTCTCGTTCATCGCACAGATGATGGGGGTGAGCTGGGGCGCGCTGGCGGGCGCATTCCTCGCGCCCTACCTTTACAGCCTGTATTGGAAGCGCATGACGAAACTCAGTTGCCGGGTTTGTTTTGCGTTCGGCGTAATAACGGCAATCGTCGCCCTGATCATTTCGCTGTGCGCCACGAACGGCATTCTTCCCGCGTCCTTTACGGAATCTTTTCTCTATGAATATCTCTTCGGTTCGTCCATCTATGTCGGGACGTGGACGATGCTTGCGGGCTTTGTTCTCGTGCCTGCCGTGTCGCTCATCGAAAACGCCGTCAGAAAGCGCAACTCCGCCGACGACGCGCGCATAGACGAACTCTTCCGCCCCTTCTCGGGCATGAAAGAGGCGGTCGCCCGCGCCGCGGAGCCCTATCTCGACGCCTCCGAAACTGCGGCAGACGGGAAAGATGCAGCCGATGCGGGGGACGGTGAAAGGGAACCGTAACGGCTTTTACCGGACATGGCGTCCTGCTGCGACGGAACAAAACAAATCGGGCGGCAGGACGATGCCGCTTCGGACATGGTGAAAAAATAAGCGGCAAACCAATGCCGACGGGCGGTGCGGAATGTTCCGAAAATTTTCGCACCGCTTTTTTCGTTCGGTACATGCCCGTGTTCCCTGCCGAAATTTTCTCCCGCGCGATGCCGCTTTCGTCCGAATGCGGACGTGAAAAGAGGAGGCGGAGGAAGGGCGGAAATATATTCTTATGAAATTTATGAAAAAATTTATTAAAAATCATTGTAAACGGACGAAAAAAATGTTATAATAAATCGAGTGACAGCGCAATGTGTGCACGTAGATCGGGAGGCTCCGAAAAAATATGTGGAATAACAATAAGAAAAACGGCGGAAAAAACGAAAAGCCGTCCATCGTGACCCGGGAGACGATCGGTTTCACGCTGGGCGTTTTCTGCGTGCTCGTTTTGCTCGTTTCCTTCACAGGCGGTCTGATTTTCGGCGATTTGGGCACGGCAATTGCATCCTTTTTTTTCGGCCTGTTCGGATTTATGACCTATTTTGTCTTTGCGGGGTTGCTCTATCTCGCCGTCGTTCTCATTGTCGGGAAAAATTTCATTCCCGGTAAGCTCATGACGGCGTCGGGATTTTGCCTCGTGGGGCTGATCGGGCTCTTGGTGCATGCCGCCGCGACGGCGGGCTATCCCCAGGCAAATTACGGAGAATTTTTGGCGGCGTGCTTTGAAGCGGGCAACAACGGCGCCTTCGGAAGCCCCTTCGGCGCTTTCGGCGGACTGATCACATATCCCTTTACGGCCATTGCTTCGCATGCCGGCGCCTATATCCTTTTCGCGGCGGGGATCGGTCTCTGCCTGTACCTTTTCGTCAGTTCGGTGTGCAAGTACAAGGGGATCCGCCTGCCCCTGCGCCGGAAACCGGGGGCGGAGAACGACAAGACGGCCGGGCAAAAAGCCGCCGCGCGCCGCCCGGTCTCCTTCTCGGAATTGGAAAACGACCGCGTGCCGCAGACGGCGGACATGCCTTCCGCTTCCGGGCAGAATACTCCCGTCTATAATGCCCCGGGACAGGATATGCCTTCCTACGGCACTCCTTCGTATACGGCTCCTTCTTATAGTGCGCCGCCGGCAGAACCCGTCCCGCAGGAATATCCTTACGGACAGCAGGAGATCTACGAACGCGACCGGCGGCAGTCATACGAACAAAATACGGCGCGGAATGTGCTTTTCGGCGCAAACGATGCCGGAAAGACCTTTTATGGACAGGATATGAATTACGGGCAGGAGCCGCCGCAGTATACCTTCGGCGGAACGCCGATGCAGACTTCGGAAGGGGGCGCAGGCGGCACGGAAAACATGTCCGTCTATGATCGCGGCAAGGATATTTTATACGGATCGGGTGCCAATCCCGCCGAATACCGCAACAGAAATCTGATCTTCGACACCTCTTCGCATTATAACAATCGGCCGCAGAAGCCGCCCGCGGCGGCGCCTTCCGAAGGGGCATCGGGCGGCAGCGGCAAAGACGGCGGCGAAAAGAATGATTCTTCCTATACGAGCATGTATTCCCGGGAGATAGACGGGAACAATGCGCCGTCGCCGAAGCCCCGCGAAGTCGTGCGGGAAGAGTCGGCGCAGGGCGGTTATTCCATCTATCGGAAGGATGTTTTCGATGCATACGCACCCGAAGGACAAGGACCCGCTCGGCAGCCGTCGGAAGGATATGACGGGGCCGAGGAAGAGAGCGGGTACTCCGAAGGGTACGCCGAGCGGAAAGATTACGGCGCGGCGGATGTTTCCGAGCCGATCCGCCCCTCATATCGCGCGCCCGCAGATACTTCTTACAGTGAGAAAGCCGAAAAATCGGAAGCGGCTGGATACGCTCCCGCCGCAGCAGAGCCGCCTTCCGCCCCGCACGGAGCGGAAGAAGAGAAAGGCGGACAGAGGGAAGAGCCCCCCCGGGTCCCGGAACCGAAAGAGGAGGAGCCTGCCGCCAATATGAGCCTGCGCGAACGCTTTACCGTCGACCGACGGCAGCAGGAGGCCGAACGCGACGCCGCACGCCGCGCGGCGGATATGCCTGCGGCCCGACAGACGACGGAAGAACGGGAAGAAGAAACTTTTTCGGCAAACAAGGACAAACTGTTTGACGACGATTTTGACGGTTCCGCCCCCTTCCTGCGGGAAGACGCGGACGACGACGTCCCCGATTTCCGCGTGGACGGCAAAAGGGAAATCCCCCTCGACCGCAGTCGGGAAGGACTTTCCGCCGCGATGCGTGACAGAACGGAACGGGCGGACAGAATCCCTCCCGACAGGAACGATAGGGGAGGGGAACGGATGCCTCCGTCGCGGGAAAGCGCGGCTGTTCCCGTTCGGGAGACGCCTCCTCCGCCGCCCCCTCCGAAACCAAAACCGCGCGTCCCGCGGGAATATGTCCGTCCCACGTTGGATATATTCGATTCGCATGCGGACAGCGTGTCGGTCGATCCTTCGGAGATTGAACGGAACAAGCAGGGGATCGTCGATACACTGGAAGGGTTCGGCATCGCCGTAGAGATCGCAAATGTCAAAGTCGGTCCCTCCTTCACGCGCTACGACATCAATTTCCCGAAAAACGTGACGGTCAAGGCGATCGCCCGCTGCGCGGACAACATCGCCATGGCCCTGCGCACCGAGGCCATCAACATCATGTCCAATTTCTCGCAGGGAACCATCGCCATCGAAGTACCCAACCGCAATCCTTCCACCGTCGGCATGCGCACGATGTTGCAGGCGGAGGACTATATCAACGCCAAACCCGGGTCTCTGACCTTCTGCCTCGGTAAAAACATCGAAGGCAAGCCCGTCTGCAGCAGTCTGGTCAAGATGACTCACCTCCTGGTCGCCGGGACTTCCGGCTCGGGCAAGAGCGGCTTTTTGCACCAGCTCATCGTTTCGCTCATCATGAAATATTCGCCCGAAGAGATGCGGCTCATCCTCATCGACCCGAAGGGCACCGAATTTGCGGCGTACCGCGGCCTGCCCAACCTGATGATCAACGAGATCGTTTCGGACGTCAGCCGGGCGATCGTCGTGCTCAATTGGCTGATCAATGAAATGGAGCACCGCTACACCCTCTTTACGCAGATGACGGAGACGGGCAAGGTGGTGCGGAACATCGACGAATACAATTCCACGGTGGCGGAACGCGTTGACAGGCTGCCGAAAATCGTCATCGTCGCCGACGAGCTTGCCGATTTCATGTTGCAGGCGAAGAAGGACATAGAGGATCGCATCAGCCGCCTGGCGGCAAAGTCGCGTGCGGCGGGCATTCACCTCGTCCTCGCCACGCAGCGTCCCTCCGTTGACATCATCACGGGCGTTCTGAAATCCAATTTGAGTTCGCGCGTCGCGCTCCGCGTGAGTTCGGAGGTCGATTCGCGGGTCATTCTCGACGAATCCGGCGCGGAAAATCTTTTGGGTTTGGGCGACCTCCTGTACAAGACGGGCAGCATGTTCTCCCCCGAACGCGTGCAGGGCGCCTGGATCACCGAGAAGGAATTGCAAAAGCTCTGCAATTTCATCTGCGAACACAATGAGGCATACTACGACGAAAGCGTCACACAGTTCATCGACAGCGGCGGCAAAAATGCGGGGGGCGGCGCCGGGGAAGAAGAGGACGACGGCGAGGTCGAGTCGGTGTATATCGACGCCCTGCGCTTTGTCGTGCAGTCGGGCAGCGCGTCCATCTCCATGATCCAGCGCAAATGTTCCGTCGGTTACAATAAAGCGGGCAAGATCATCGAATGGATGGAGATGAGCGGGTATATTTCTCCCTTTGAAGGGGCAAAATCCCGCAAGGTACTGCTCACCGCCGACGAATTCAGGGAGAAGTACGGTGAACTCTGATCTTCTTAAGGACAAACGTTTCTATATCGTCTCTCTCGGCTGTGACAAAAACCGCGTGGACAGCGAAAAGCTGATGGGGATTCTGACGGCGCGCGGGTGCGCGCTGACGGACGACATCGACCGCGCCGAGATCATCGTCGTCAATACCTGTGCTTTTCTGAACGCCGCGAGAAAAGAGGCGATCGAGTCCATCATCGCCTGCGACGCTTATCGCGGCGGTCGTCTTGAAAAACTGGTCGTCACGGGCTGCCTGCCTCAGAAATTCGTCGGAGAATTGACGGGACGGCTCACCGAGGCGGATGTCTTTCTCGGCATCGACGATTATGACAAGATATTCGAGGCGTTGGAACGTTCCTATGCGGACGGCGCGGGGCAGGTCAATATGGTCGGATGCGGCGGAGGCGGCTACATCGGGGAGCGCGTGCTCTCCACTGCGGGGCACTACGCCTATCTGAAAATCGCCGACGGCTGCTTCAACCGCTGCACCTATTGCCTGATCCCCAAGATACGCGGCAAATACCGCTCCTATCCTTTGGAAGACCTTGTGCGGGAGGCAAAGGAGCTCGGAGAACTCTCCGAACTCATCCTCGTCGCACAGGACGTCACCCGTTACGGGGAGGACCGATACGGGAAAAACAAACTCGTCGGGTTGCTCGGAGCCCTTTCGGCGCTGGAAAACATACGGCACATACGGCTCTTATATTGTTATCCCGAGGCCGTTTCGGAAGAACTTATCCGCGAAATACGGGACAACCCGAAAATTCTGCACTATCTCGACATTCCCCTGCAACACAGCGAGGACAGGATATTGAAGCTGATGAACCGCAAGGGGACGCGCGCGGAGTATCTTTCGCTCTTTGCCGCGCTGCGGCGGGAGATACCGGATATTTGCCTGCGCTCCACGTTCATTGCGGGGTTTCCGGGCGAAACGGAGGAGGAACATGCGGCGCTTCTCTCCTTTTTACGGGAGGCGCAGCTCGACAACTGCGGTTTCTTTGCCTACTCAAAGGAACCGGATACCGCGGCGGCGCGGCTCAAAGGGCAGCTGCCGCAGGCGGTGAAAAACAGGCGCGTGAAGGCGCTCTATCGCGAACAGGCGCTCATTTCCGCGGCAAAACTGCGCGCGGAAGCGGGAAAGACCGTGCGTGCGGTCTGCGACGGCGTGGACGTCGCACGGGAATGTTTCGTGGGAAGAACGTATAAAAATGCGCCCGATATCGACGGAAAAGTCTATTTCCGCTCCCCGCGCGCCGTGCAGGGAGAGGAATACGATATAATCATTAAAAAATCGGACAGCTATGATCTCTATGGCTGTACAAAGGAGTTTGAAGATGAAGAAACCTCAGTATAAGGCGAAAAAACGTCTGGTTCCGGACATTATCACCCCCAACAGGATCACGGTGGCGCGTATCTGCCTGATCCCTCTGTTTGTGCTCTTTTTCTACCTCTCGTTCGAAGGGGCCAGAATCTGGGCGGCGTGCATTTTTGCGGTTGCGGCGATCACCGATTTCGTGGACGGATACATCGCCAGAAAGTATGACATTGTGACCACGGTCGGAAAATTTCTCGATCCCATTGCGGACAAGGTGCTCGTCGCCACGGCTTTCATCGTGCTTTTGACCAATGAACGCCTGATGACGCGCTATGACTGGATCTTTCCCGTCTTCGGTATTTTCGTCGCCGTCATCATCGCGCGCGAGCTCATTGTCAGTGGCTTCAGAGAGATCGCCGCGGAAAAGGGAGTCGTCCTTGCGGCGGGTATGTTGGGAAAGATCAAGACCGTACTGCAGGACGTCGCGCTCTTTTTCCTGATCTTCTGCATTGATTTTCTGTATTACATCAACGACGATGCGGGTTTTGTGTTCTTCATCATCGGGTTTGTGGTCTTTTGCCTGGCGGTGGCGCTCACGATCGTTTCCGGCATAGAGTACATCGTTTCCAATCGCGGGGTATTCAAAGAAAAGAGAAGATGAAAAACATCTGCATCGTACTTCGCAATCAGAAAAACGGCGTTCTCAATCCCGACTTTGCCGTCGTCGCAGACGCGCTTTTGTCGAATGGGTATTTTCTGGATGAAGTGCGACTTCTGTCTTACGACAGGGTGAATGAACTGCATGCCGCCCTGCGCGGCTTCTTTTCAGAGGCGGATTTTGTCTGCGTCTGTGCGGACAAGGTGCTCACGGACGGCGTCAGGCGCAATTTGGAACAGACCTTTTCCCTGCAGTTCGGGGAAGAAGGGGGGCTTGTCCAAGTCGGCCGGACCCGTTTGTGCGTCCTGCCGGCGGGCAGGGAGGGGGCGGCGCTCGTCTCCGGAAAGGTCGTTCCGGCTCTGAACGAGGCGTTTTCCTGCCGCTGTGACCGCATGGTCGTGCGCATGGTGGGCGCCCCGCACGAAAAGGTAGAAGAGGCGATCGGCAAGGCATACGCCGTCAGCGGCGATGCCCTCGATTATAACTATACGGAAGGTTTTGCGGACGGACGGCTGGAAGTCATTTATGACGGGGTGACGCCCAAAATGCTTGCCGATAAAGTCATGCGCATACTCCTTTCCGAGTTGGAAGAATATGTCTATGCGCTGGACGATACGCCGCTCGCCGTACGGGTGTATGAGGGGCTTTCGGTCCGCAAATATCACCTTGCGTCCGCGGAATCGTTCACGGGCGGCAGGATCTCTGCCGCAATGGTGAGCGTGCCGGGGGTGAGCGCGGTCTTTTACGAGGGGCTGAATACCTATTCCAACGAATCGAAAATGGCGCGGCTCTCCGTGAAAAAGGACACGCTGCAGCGGTACGGCGCCGTGTCGGCGCAGACCGCGCACGAGATGGCGGAAGGGCTCTTTGCCTCGGGCGCATGCGATGTGTGCGTGGCGACCACGGGCATCGCGGGTCCCCGTTCGGAATCCCTGAAAAAACCGGTCGGGCTTTGTTATATCGCCGCAGGTATAAACGGGCAGATATTTGTCAATGAATATATATTCAAAGGGGACAGGGAGTGTATCACGCAAACGGCGGTCAATCACGCTCTTTTTGCTGTGTTCAGGCTGTTGAAGGATTAAAAAAGGAGAGAAAAATGAATCAGGAAAAATTGAAGGCTTTGGATTCCGTTTTGGCACAGATCGAAAAGCAGTACGGCAAGGGCGCCATCATGAAGCTCGGCGACAACGCCGGCAATACCGATATAGAGGTCATTCCGACCGGTTGCCTCACGCTCGACATCGCCCTCGGCATCGGCGGTATGCCGCGGGGCAGAATGATCGAGATCTACGGCCCGGAATCTTCGGGCAAGACGACGGTCGCCCTGCACGTCGTCGCCGAGGCGCAGAAGATGGGCGGCGTGGCGGCTTTCATCGACGCCGAGCACGCGCTCGATCCCGTCTACGCCAAAAAATTGGGCGTTAATCTCGAGGAGCTGTATGTTTCGCAGCCCGATTCCGGCGAACAGGCGCTCGACATCGTGGACGCGCTGGTCAGAAGTTCGGCGGTGGATATCATCGTCGTGGACTCCGTTGCCGCGCTCACGCCCAAGGCGGAGATCGAGGGCGACATGGGGGACAGCCACGTCGGATTGCAGGCAAGGCTGATGTCCCAGGCGCTGCGCAAACTGACCGCCATCGTCAACAAATCCAAGACCTGCGTCATCTTCATCAATCAGCTGCGCGAGAAAGTCGGAATCATGTTCGGCAATCCGGAGACGACGCCCGGCGGCAAGGCGCTCAAATTCTACGCCTCCATCCGCATCGACGTGCGGAAAGCCGATCTCCTGAAGGACAGCGACGGCGCCGTCGGCAATAAGACCAAGGCGAAGATCGTCAAAAATAAACTGGCGCCTCCCTTCCGCCAGGCGGAATTTGACATCCTCTACGGCGAGGGCATCTCCCGGGAGGGGTGCGTCATCGATATGGGCGTGGCATACGGCATCTTGGAAAAGAGCGGCGCCTGGTTCAGTTACAACGGCGAAAAGGTGGCAAACGGCAGGGACAAGATGCGGCAGTATCTCAAAGATAATCCCGAAATCATGGCGGAAATGGATCAAAAGATCCGCGAAGCCGTGAAGGCCAAGGACGCCGAACAGGATTGAGACCGATCAAAAAATTTTCCTGCCGCCGTCGGAAGGGAGACCTTTCGCCGATCGGGGAACCGATGCGGCGGGGAAGGGAGAAAAGGAGGGACGAGCGGACGATGGCGACCGATTTCGGCTTTGTGCGCGTCGCGGCGGTGACGCCGAAAATGCGCGTGGCGGATGTGGAATACAATGCCGCGCAGATCATGGAGAAGATGGCGGTTTGCGCCGAAAAGGGCGTACAGATCGCCGTTTTTCCCGAATTGGCGCTCTGCGGCTATACCTGCGGGGATCTCTTTTTGCAGCCCTTGCTGCTCTCCGCCTGCCTTGACGCGCTCCAAAAGATAGCCGAAGCGGGCAGGACGCACGGAATGCTCGTTTTCATCGGCTTGCCGCTTGCGTCGGACGGAAAGCTTTACAATGTCGCCGCGGCGGTCTGCGGCGGCAGGATACTTGCTTTCGTGCCCAAAAAACATCTGCCGAATTATGCGGAATTTTACGAGCAGCGGCATTTTTCCGTCCTGCCCGACGGGGAACCGATGCGGCATGTACAGATCGGCGGAGAAAAGATTCCCTTCGGGAACGGCATCTTGTTCTGCGCCGAAAATGTGCCCGACCTGATCGTCGGGTGCGAGATCTGCGAGGACCTTTGGGGACCCGCGCCTCCTTCCTCGTCGCTGGCAAAACAGGGCGCGACAGTCATCGCCAATCTTTCCGCCTCCAACGAAGTCATCGGCAAGAAGGAATACCGCACCATGTTGGTGCGTTCCCAGTCGGGGCGGTGCCTCTGCGGGTATGTCTATGCCTCCTGCGGAGTGGGCGAGTCCACGACGGATACCGTATTTTCGGGGCATTGCCTCATTGCGGAGAACGGTTCCCTGCTGGCGGAGAGCCGGCTCTTTTGCCCGGAAAGCCTCATCCTGTCCGAAATCGATGTCCGGAAGCTGGCGACGGAACGGCGCAAGACGACGACGTTTACAACGGAAAGCGGCGCGGAAAAAATCGGTTTCTCCGTCCGCCCCTGCCCGCTGCCCCTCGTGCGGCAGTTTTCGCGCACGCCTTTCGTGCCCTCGGATCGCGCGGAATTGAAAGAACGCGCCGAACTCATTCTGTCCATGCAGGCCAACGCCTTGGCCAAAAGGCTCGCGCATACGGGGGCAAAGTGCGCCGTTCTGGGCATATCGGGCGGGTTGGATTCCACCCTCGCCCTGCTTGTCACGGCGCGGGCCTTTGACATCATCGGAAAGCCCCGGCGTGAGATCGTCGCCGTCACCATGCCCGGGTTCGGAACGACAGGCCGCACGCATGAAAACGCACTGCGGCTCATTGCCTGCGTGGGAGCGTCCGCGCGCGAAGTCGATATATCGAGGAGCGTTCTTTCCCATTTCGAGGACATCGGACAGGACAAGGACAAGACGGACGTCACATATGAAAACGCCCAGGCGCGCATGCGTACGCTCATCCTCATGGATACGGCAAACAAAGAGGGGGGATTGGTCGTCGGCACGGGGGACCTGAGCGAACTCGCCCTCGGCTGGTGTACCTACAACGGCGATCATATGAGCATGTATGCCGTCAATTCTTCGGTCCCCAAGACGCTCGTCAAGTACCTCGTCGCGGCGGTCGGCGAATCGGAGGGCGGGGCATTGCAGGCCGTCCTGACCGACGTGCTCCATACGGAAATATCCCCCGAATTGCTTCCGCCCGACAAGGCGGGCAACATCGCGCAGAAAACGGAGGATCTCATCGGTCCCTATGAACTGCACGATTTCTTCCTGTATCACATCGTGCGTTGGGGCTTTGAGCCGAAAAAGGTCTATTATCTCGCAAAAGAGAGTTTTGCCGGCAAATATGACGCCCGGACGGTTTTGCAATGGCTGAAAAATTTTTATCGCCGTTTCTTTGCCCAGCAGTTCAAGCGTTCGTGCATGCCGGACGGCGTAAAGATCGGTTCGGTCACCCTCTCGCCCCGCGCCGATTGGCGCATGCCGTCCGACGCGCAGGCGGCGCTGTGGCTGCGCGAGCTGGAGGACATCCTGCCGGATTGAAAACTGCCGGAAAAATCCCGTCGCCGGAAGCACTTCCCCGCTCCGGCGATTTTTTGACGGCAAGGCTACGGGCATGCCCGTGAAAAAGGGGAAATTTTTACGATTACCGCCGATAAATTGTTCCCAGCCCATTGACAATTTTGAAAAATTGTTGTACAATATAGAAGATTGATAGTATAGTATTGCCTTGCGGCATTATTTATATAATTCATCAAACACATTTTAACAGGAGGTTTAGACATGAATGAAACGCTAAGCACCCTGTTTCTTGCAATCAGCGAACCTTTGGACTTTCTGCTGGTGATCGGGCTCCCGATCCTGGCGCTCGTCCTGGGCGGCATCATTGGTTTTTTTATTTTTAATTCCGTTTACCGTAAAAATACGGAAAAGAAAATCGGCGACGCCAATCAGCGCGCGGAAGAAATTCTCGCGGCGGCGGAAGCCGAAGGCAAAAGACTGAAAAAAGAGGCAATTCTGGAGGCAAAGGAACAGGATCTGAAACTCAGAAAGGAATTCGAACACGAATCCAAAGAAAAGAAGGCGGAATTGCAGCGCCTGGAATCCCGGCTCAACCAACGCGAGGACGTCCTGGACAAAAAGGAGAGCGCGCTGGACAAGAAAAACGAATCGCTCGACCGGCAGAAGAACGCCCTGACCGCCAAGGAGGCGGAAGTTGCGGCGGTGCAGGAAAAGCTCAATCATCAGCATGAACTCATGGTGGAGGAGCTCGAAAAGGTCGCCCAGCTCACCAAAGAGGAAGCGAGCAATCTCCTGCGCGAAGAGATACTGCAGGAAACGCGCGAATCGGTCGCCGTGCAGGTGCGCAACATGGAACAGGCGGCAAAGGAAGAGGCGGACATCAACGCCAAGAACGTCATTGCGCTTGCCATTCAGCGCTGTGCTGCCGATCAGGCTTCCGAAAAGACGGTCTCCACCGTTCCGCTGCCCAACGACGACATGAAGGCGCGCATCATCGGCAGGGAAGGACGGAACATCCGCGCCATCGAGAACGCCACGGGCATCGAACTCATCATCGACGACACGCCCGAAGTGGTCATTCTTTCCGGGTTCGATCCCGTCCGGAGAGAGGTCGCGCGCATCGCGCTCGAACGGCTCATCTCCGACGGCCGCATCCATCCCGCGCGCATCGAAGAGACGGTGGAAAAAGTGCGTCGGGAACTCGACCAGCAGATCAAAGAGGCGGGCGAAAACGCGATGTTTGAAGTCGGCATTTTCGGACTGCATCCCGAGCTCATCAAACTCATCGGCAAACTCAAATACAGAACGAGTTACGGACAGAATGTCTACAAACACTCCATCGAAGTCGCACAGCTTGCCGGGCTGATGGCGCAGGAGCTGGGACTGGACGTCAATTTTGCCAAGCGCGCGGGGCTTTTGCACGACATCGGCAAAGCCGTCGACCACGAGCAGGAAGGCACACATGTGCAGCTCGGCGCCGAACTCGCCAAAAAGTACAGGGAAAACCCCAACATCGTCAATGCCATTCAGGCGCATCACGGCGACGTAGAGCCCAAAACCATCGAAGCCGTCCTGGTACAGGCGGCAGACGCCATTTCCGGCGCACGGCCGGGCGCACGGCACGAAACAGGCACCAATTACATCAAGCGGCTGGAAAAACTGGAGGAGATTGCCTCCTCGTTCAGCGGCGTGGATAAGAGCTATGCCATTCAGGCAGGGCGGGAGATCCGCGTCATGGTCAAGCCCGAACAGATCGACGACACCAAGGCGCTCTTCCTGGCAAAGGATATCGCCAAAAAAATCGAAAGCGAGCTGGAATATCCCGGACAGATCAAAGTCAACGTCATCCGCGAATTCCGCAGCGTAGAATACGCGAAATAAAAACCGATAAAAACGTCGCAATGTGTTCTGCAAGACGGCCGTTGCGGCTTTTTTATTCTGTTTTTCCGCATCTTTAATTGATTCGCCTATAATCACAGGCGAGGGAAAAGGAGGACCGATGCGACCGAAAAATATTTTTTGGACAATGCTGTCATCCGCCGTATTTTGTATTTCCGCGTTCGCCGGCTTGCCGGCGTCATCGGGCGGGCCGCTCCCTTCGGAGGTTGCGGCGGAACGCGGCGCTTTTGGAGCGCAGGCTTCCCTTTCAACGGAAGAATTTGTCTCCGTCCGCGGCGAATATACTGACTATTTTTCAACGGTCTGCACCGTCTTTTTGTATGTTCCCGCGGCGGAAGAAGCGCGGGCGAGGGAAGCCTGTACGGCTGTGGAGGAGGCGTTCGCCCGCATCGACCGATCGGTCAGTGTGTCCCGTTCGGACAGCGAGATCTATTATTTTAACCGCGTTTTGAAGCCGGGGGAGAGCATGGAAATTTCGGCGGATACCTATGCGCTGCTGTCCGAAGCATTGGAAATGTACGAGCGGACGGAGGGGGCATACGATCCTTCCGTGGCGCGTCTCGTCGATCTTTGGGGCTTTTCGCCCCGTTTCAACGACGATGACAGTGCGATCGTCGAAGAATATGACAGGGAAGATTATCAGAACTCCTTGCCGGATGAAAGGTACATCGAGGCGTTTCGGCAACTTGCGGCCTTTGAAGAGGTATCGTTCGGGGAACAGGAAAACGGAGGATATTATTTGACAAAGCCGCAGAGAACGGCAGAAGTGGACAACAAAATTTATGATGTGTGGCTCGATTTGGGCGGCATAGCCAAGGGATATGCCTGCGATGTCGCGGCGGAGATCCTGAAGAGCTATGGTTTTTCTTATGGCTATGTTTCCGTCGGCAGGAGCAGTATGTATGTATTGCAGAACGCCGCCGCATCAAATGGGGCGTATGATGTCTATATTCGCAATCCCCGCGCCGAAGAAAGCGGGCAGAACGGCGAATTGATGGCAAAATTGCAGGCAAAGGACTGTGGATTGTCCACAAGCGGAGATTATGAAAGGTACTATGTCATACATAATAGAAGATATTGCCACATTATTTCCGCGGAAACGGGGGAGCCGATCGAGACAGGCGTCTGTACCGCTTTCGTTACAGGCGGCAGCGCGGCGGAATGCGACGCGCTGACCACGGCGCTCTGCGTGATGGGAAAGGATAAGGCGACCGATTTTATTTTGAATGAACTGTCCGGATACAAGGCACTGTTTGTCTGGGAAAACCGATCGACGGGCAAATATGAGATCATCGCCAATTGTGAACGGGAAGAAATTTCCCTTGAAAGCGGCGCAAACGATTTTGAAATTTGCGGCTATTTACAGGACGGCGAATTTATCTATCGGCCGTCATCCGCTTTTGACTGGGTACAGCTCACCATAGGCATCGGATTGACGGTCGTCGTTGTCGGTGTGATCGCGGGATTGGGGTATCGGAATCATGTCCTTAAAAGAAACAAAGCAGGTTCGGAAAAATAAATTTTTTACCCGTTGGGACAGCGTCGTCTACATTGTATTGGCAGCGGCGATCGCCCTTTCTTTTATCGTACTGTTTTTTGTTTCTTCCGGTCAAGCGCCGCTCGATCATCTGGAGATACGCAGCCGCGGGGAACGCATTGCGGTGTATACGTTTGAAGACGGCTCCTTGCAGCCGATGGCGGGCTGTGAGGACCGTTTTCGGACGGAAGAGGATGGAACGGATACGCTTCTGATCTATATCTATACCGAGGACGGCGGATACAACCTGCTGGCCGTGGACAACGCGGCGCGCACGGCGGACATGCGCGATGCCGATTGCAGTTCGGGCAAGGACTGTACCTATATGCACATCGGGCGGGCGGGACAGACCATCGTCTGTGTACCGCATAGTCTGGTCATCGAGGGATTCGGCGGCGAAGATGACGACAGCGGCATCGTCATCGGCTGATTTCGGTGCGCAAGCATCCGGATTTATCTCTCCCGGTTGATTTGTATTTGGAAAAGGAGTTTGGATATGAAACGCGGCGCGGAAACAGGACCCGTATCCCTTTTCATCGGCAATATTCCCGCGCTCCTTTGGGGCGATCCCGACGCGGAAGAGGCGGTCGTGGGGATCCACGGCCATCTCTCCGATAAATCGGATGCGCCCATGCGCGTTGCCGCCGAGACGGTCAACCGCAGAGGAAAGGCATTTCTGAGTTTCGATCTGCCGGCGCACGGTGCGCGGAAGGGGCGCGACGAAGCCTATAAAGCGAAAATTTGCATAGAAGAGACGAGAGAAGTGCTTGCCTATGCGCGGCGGCGCTGGCGGCATATCGGCATATTTGCGGTCAGTATGGGTGCGTATTTTGCCTTGGCGGCAGGGAACGCAGGCGGGGCAAAGCGAGCTTTTTTCCTTTCGCCCGTCGTCGATATGCGTTTTCTGTTGGAAAATATGATGAAACGAGCGAGGGTCTCGCAAGAAGAATTGTGCCGGAAAGGGGCCGTTTTTCCCGCGGATATGCCCGCTTTGTATTATGAGGATTATCTTTTGGCGCAAACTGATCCCGTTCGGCATTGGAACGTTCCCACCTGCATCCTGCACGGCAAGCGGGATGAGATCGTAGGGGAGGCGGAGATATTCTCCTTTGCCGCGCGCGTTTCGGCGACCGTGGAGACGGCCGCCGCGGGACATTGGTTCCACACGCCGGCGGAGATGAATATCGTCCGGGCCTGGCTGGATAAAAATATGTGATTTCGTCTTTATCAATATTTCGGACGCCTTTTTGCAAGAATGCGGTGCAACGGGCGTCGGCTCCTCAAAGCCCTTCAAAGGAGGGGCGGAGCAAAAAAATGGTTGCATATCCTTGAAAAACGAATTGATTCATGTTATAATATAATAGGAACGAAGCTATAAAAAAATTATTACCGGCGTCGGCGAAAGTATGCCGTTTCTTTCCTTCGGAAAAAACAACACGGAGCGGATCTCGCCGCAAAAGGAGGAATTTATGGTTGCGGACATCATCATCAGTTTTTTGTTGCAGGTCGTGTTTACAGTCGGTCTGATCTTTCTTTTCGGCTGGCTGATCGCGCTGTGCAACAAAAAGTTTTATGCCAATTTCGGAAGATTCGGACGCACCGTCTGCTATGTGACGGGCATCATCGGAACGCCCGTGCACGAATTGTCGCACGCCGTTTTTTGCATTCTCTTCGGCCATAAAATCACGGAAATAAAACTCTTCAGCATCGATTCCGCCGACGGCACGCTCGGCTATGTCAATCATTCGTACAATCGGCGCAACCTGTACCAATGTATCGGCAACTTTTTTATCGGCGTTGCCCCGATCGTTGTCATTTCCGCTCTTCTCTACTGCCTTGCAAGGCTCCTGCTACCCGATTTCATCGCGGCGGTCGACGGGCTGACTTCGTCGGCTGATACGGGGGATTTGGGCGGGGTATTCGGCGGAATTCTCGATGTTGTCGTCGCCTTCTTCGCGGGAGCCGTGACCTGGCAGTGGTGGGTATTTTTGCTGATCGGAATCCTTCTCTCTCTCCATATGACCCTGAGCGGGGCGGACATCAGAAACGCTTTGGTGGGGTTGGTTGCGCTGCTTCTCTTGTTGCTGCTGGCGGACGTCATAATCGCCGCGGTCAGCCTGAGCGCGCTGCAAACGTTCACCCAATGGGTGATAGCGGCCGGAACCTGCATGCTCTGTTTCCTGTTCTTCGCTTTATTCGTCTCGCTGTTGGGCGTACTCGTTTCCTGTCTTGTGCGCCTGCTCATAAAACAACAATAAGCGGCCGGCTGATTATAAAACTCCGTTCCTTCGGCAGGGAACGGAGTTTTTTCGTCTGTGTGGATATGCGGATCGAAGACACCGTAAAAAATCCGGCGTCGGATTGACGCCGGATTAAAAACTAAAAAACAAACCGTTTCAACTGTGTCCCGCATCAGGGGCATCTTTTATTTATCCATGAACAGAATGCCCAAGGTGTTCTTGCCGCAGTGGCTGGAAATCGTGGCGCCTGCAATGGTCTCGTATATCGTCTCAAAGCCGGCGCTCTGCACGGCTGTGCGGGCGGCGTCTACCATTTCCTGCGTCGCGCGGCTGTGCGTGACAAAACACAGCCTTTTGTCGGCGTTCGGATGATCGTGCAACACGTCTCGGCAATAGTCCGCAACGACTTTCACCATCTTGCCGCGGTATTTGCGCGTCGGTTTCATCGTACCGTCCTGCAGGACGATCTGCGGCCTGATTTTCAGAATATTGGCGCCGAAAAGGGCGAGTGCGGAACATCTGCCGCCCTTATAGAGATAATCCAACCGTTCGACGACGAAGCTTGCCTGTACTTTATCGGCGGCAGCGCGGACCTGTTCGGCGATCTTTTTGGGGTCGCTGACCGTCTTGGCAAGCTCCCATGCATAGATGGCGAGAAGGGAGATGCCCGTGGAAAGGCTGCGCGAATCCACCACATAGACGTTGCCGACGCGTTTTGCGGCGTTGACGGCATTCTGATAGGTGCTGCTGATCTCCGAGGAGATGTCGAAATGGATAACGGCGTTGCAATTGCCGTTCTTTTTCACTTCCGTGAAAAAATCGTAAAAACTTTCCTCGTTGACGGCGCTGGTCTTGGGCAGCGTACCCGTCCTGTCCACATAATCGAAAATCTCCTGCGTGTTCATGTCTCCGTCCGCAAAAGATTCTCCGCCGAGATTGACGGAAAAAGGAATGGTGCGGAAGCCGTACCTGTCAAGTATTTCCTGCGGCAGATCGCAGGCGCTGTCCAATGTGATCGCGATTTTCATGAAAGTCTTTTCTCCTTATTGCGGTTTGCTGACTCCATTATAGCACAGCTTGCGGAAAAAAGCAATACTCAATCGGTAATTTCTTTGATGCAATGGCGCGGACATTTCTGTACGCAGACTTTGCAGCCCACGCACTTTTTGTAGTCGATGACGGGCAGATTGTTCACCATAGTGATCGCCCCTTCGGGACAGTTCTTGGCACACAGTCCGCAGCCGATACAGCTGACCTCGCAGAGCTCCCGCGCTTCCTTGCCGCGGCAGTTGTTGGAACAGGCTATATATACCCTGGCGCGCCTGGGGATCCTGCCGATGAGATGCTTGGGGCATTTGTTCATGCATACGCCGCAGGAAGTACAGAGATCGCGGTCCACGACGCTCACGCCCTTTCTGGTATGTATCGCGAAGGAAGGGCAGTGCGCCTCGCAGGTGCCTCCGCCGAGGCAGCCGGAGGGGCAGAGCTTTTGCCCGCCCAAGAGGCTGCTGCGCGAATCGCAGTCGGCGTAACCGTTGTATTCGAACTTATTCTTTGCCTTTTCTCCGCCCGCGCAGTGCACGACGGCGACGGTCGGCTCTTCTTCGACGGCTTCAACGCCGAGGATCTTGGCGATCTCGGCGCGGTTTTCGGCGCTGCAGGAATGGCAGTCCGACGGATTTCCCTTTCCCTCCGCCAGCATTTTTGCGAACGCCGCGCAGCCCGACTGTCCGCAGCCGCCGCAGTTGGAACCGCCCAAAAAGTTCAATATCTTCACGGCCTTTTCGTCCTCTTCGATGTGACAGACTTTCGTCACGATGATGATGAGCACGGTAAAGACCAGGGCGAGGGCAAGGAAGATGCCGACGACCAGGGCAAACGTCGTCCATTGAATATCCCTGCCGACCGCCAACAAATTGAGAATCATCATGATAGTGCCTCCTTAAATGAGCGTGAACACATAGAACGCCATTGCCATGAAAGACGCGATGATCATGGAAATGGGGAAGCCTTTCAGGCATTTGGGCATATCGGTATAACGGTCGATCTTTTCCCGCAGGCCGCTCATCAGCACGATGGCGATGACAAACCCGATGCCCGAGAAGAGGGCATAGAGCAGGGCGTAGCCGAGATTCATGCTCGCAAGCCCCAGGGAGGTCACGTCGCCGATGACCAGCTCCGCCACGCCGAGCACGGCGCAGTTGGTCGTGATGAGCGGGAGATAGATGCCCAGCGAATTATAGAGCGCCGGAATGAATTTTTTCAGCACCTGTTCCAGCATCTGCACCAACGCGGCGATGACAAAGATGAAGATGATGATCTCCATGAATTCAAAGCCGAGCGGTACCATGATGTAAGTATACAGCGGGAAGGTGACGAGGGTGGCAAGCACCATGACGACGGTGACCGCAACGCCCATACCGAAAGCGCTGGAGGTGTCTTTGGAGACGCCCAAGAACGGGCAGATGCCCAAAAACTGTACGACGACGAAGTTGTCGACGAAAACGGCGAGAATGAATAAATTGAATATTTCCATTTATTTTTCCTCCCGGACGGCGGCCTCTTCCCGCACCTCGGCGGGATCCTTGGGCAGACTCTTGCGGCGCGCTTTGCGGTGCGCCGCCGATATTTCGATCTTGGAATAGATGAAATTGAACAGGGCAATGCAGATGCCGTAGACGAAGAACGCGCCCGCGGAACTGGTGAAAAATCCGATCGTGAAATCCCAGGGCAGGGAGATGTCGAAGAAGGACGCGCTGCCGAGGATCTCACGGATAATGCCCATCAGCGTGAGGGCGAGCGTGAACCCGATGCCGTTGGCGACGCCGTCGACCGCCGAAGCGAGGACGTTGTTTTTGGAGGCAAACGCTTCCGCCCTGCCGAGAATGATGCAGTTGACGACGATGAGGGGCAGGAACACGCCCATGGAATCGTATATATCCGGCAAATAGGCATACAGCACCATGCGGATGACCGTGACGAACGTGGCGATGATGAGAACGAACGCGGGGATGCGCACTTCGTTCGGGATGATCTTGCGCATGAGAGAGATCAGCACGTTGCTGCAGAGCAGTATGACGGTGACGGCAAGCCCCATGCCGATGCCGTTCATGGCGGAGGTCGTCAATGCCAGCGTGGAACAGGTGCCGAGCACCAGGCGGAAAGTGGGGTTGTTGGCAACGATGCCGTCGAAACAAATTTTCTTGTAATCTGTCTTTTTCATATCCTGTCTCACCTCACTGTCCGTCCACGGCGCCGAGTATCTGCGTCCGCATGAAATACAATCCCGCGTTGACCGCGTTGTTGGTGGCGTTGGAAACTTCCGTCGCGCCCGTCACGAGATACCCGTCTCCGGTCGTGAAATACCCCGAGCCGCTCACGACGCTGTTTGCCGTCGTATAACGTGACAGGAATTCTTCGTCCATCTCGGAAATAAAGCTTTGGCTCGTATTGCCGGTGATGACGACTTTATAGATGCCCGTCAATGCCTCGTCCTTCACGATGAACGCCGCGTAAACGGTCACGGTGCCGTCCTTGTATCCGCCCGTTCCCGTGGCGTTGACAAGGTATTGTCCGTTGTCCATGGCATAAGCAAAATTGACCGATCCGTATTCGTTTGTCGTCTCCATGTCGGACAGATCGATCTCTTCCTCCACGCTGACCGTTTCTTCCGTGTAGATCTGATTGATCGCCCGTTGCAGGACTTCGGCGTCGGAGACGTAGAGAAGGTCGTTCAGCAGGGAGAGGAGTGCCCCCGAAAGCACGGCGATGGCGGCGAGGACGACGATACATTTGAAAGTGACGCTGCGGAAAAAGTCTTTCAGTTTCATTTTCCGACCTCCTTTGCAGTCTTATTTTCCGCCTTTTCCTTTTTGGGGCGCACATAGCCGAAGGGCTTCGGGCGAATGAAACGGTCGATGAGCGGCGTGACGAGGTTCATCAGGAAGATGCAGAAGGAAACCACTTCGATCCCCGTCGCATACCGCAGGACGGCGGTGATGACGCCGAGCAGGAGAAAGTACAGGACGTTGCCCCAAAGGGTCTTGGGGGAAGTCACGTAATCGGTCGCCATGAAGATCGCCCCAAGGAAGAGCCCGCCCGAGAGGATACTCGGGAAAAATACCGCGGCATCCTGATAGATGATCATGCTCGTGACGCCCGTCGCGGCGATGTAGATGAGCGGATACTTCCAGTCGATGACCTTGCGCACGACCAGATAGACATAACCGACGAGGAGGGCAAGTTTGCACGTCTCGCCGATACAGCCGGGGACGCCGTAGCCGAGAAAGAGCTTCCAGAGCTCCGTGCTCATCACCCCGCCGTTGTCGAGGAAATCGGTGAGGGGGGTCGCGCCGGAAATGAGCTGTCCCGCTCCTTCGACGAAGTTCGCATTGAGCCACCCGCTCGCAACGATGGTCGGAAAAGCGATGAAGGCGACGATCCTGCCCGTCAGGGCGGGGTTGACGATGTTCCTGCCCGTTCCGCCGAAGAGCATCTTGGCGACACCGACGGCGAACACGCCCGCAATGATGCATATGTACCAATCGGTCTGACTGCCGAAACACATGCCGAGCAGCAGCCCGGTCACGACGGACGTGAAATCGAATTGCTCGATGATTTCCCGGATCGTGCGTTTTCTCACCAGCAGCCAGATTCCCTCGGTGAGGACAGAGGAGAGGATGCAGAGGACGAGCACGAGCACGGCGCGCCAGCCGAAATATATACATCCCATAATGGCGGCGGGAAGCAGGGCGATGAGTACGTCCAGCATGATGCGCCGCGTCGTAAGGGAGGATTTCCGGTGCGGGGAATGTTCTACAAAAGTCTGTTCCATGTTCGTTCCTCCTCAATTTCCTTTGGCCGCGGCGATTTCCCGCAGTTTTGCTTTGGCAATGCGCACGCTCTGTACGATGGGGCGCTTTGCCGGGCAGACATAGGCGCACGAACCGCATTCGATGCAGTTGAGCACGCCGCCCCATTGCTGCGCGCCTTCATAGTCCTCGTTCTGCGTATAAAAGTCGATGTCCATGGGCATGAGCTGCATGGGGCAGGCGCGGGCGCAGCGGCCGCAGCCGATGCAGGGGGTCGGACGGCGCGCGTCGATCTCCCGATCCGTCAACGCAAGCACGCCGGACGTGGCCTTTTTGGTGACGACGTTCGGATCGGAGACGGCAACGCCCATCATGGGGCCGCCGTCCACGATCATGGCGCAATTTTCGTTCACGCCGCCGCAATAGTCCAATATATAGGAAAAAGGAGTGCCGTTCGGGACGAGCAGATTTTTGGGCTCTTTCACGGCGCCGCCCGAGACGGTCAGCACCCGTTCGAAGAGCGGTTTGCCGAGCTCGACCGCTTCGTATACCGCATAGGCGGTGGCAACGTTCTGTACCACGCAGCCCGCATCCGCAGGCAGCTTGCCGCAGGGCACCTTGCGCTTGGTGCAAGAGTAGATGAGATGTTTTTCCGACCCCATGGGATAGCGCTCGCGCAGGGGGACCGTAATGATGTTCTCTTCTGCGGAAAAACGTTCGATGCAATCGGGCTTGTTCTTTTCGATGCCGATGTAAATTTGCTCCACGCCGAGGGCGGTCGCAAGATAGCGGATGCCCTTGCACAGCTCTTCAAATTTTTCGGTCATCAGGCGGTAGTCGCAGGTGAGATAGGGTTCGCACTCCGCGCCGTTGATGACGAGCGTGTCCACGGGCGTCTTGGGTGTCACCTTGACATAGGTGGGGAACGCCGCGCCGCCAAGTCCCACGATGCCCGCCTCCCGGATGCGCTCCAGGATGGTCTCCTTCGTCTTTTCCGCGAGGGGCGAAAGAAAGGAAGGCGTGTTTTTTCCGTCGTTCCCGATGACGATGTACTGCGCCGAAACGCCGCGGTCGTCTTTGCGCGTCTCCAACGATCGCACCGTCCCGCTCACAGGTGAAAAGATGTTTGCGCTGACGGGACCGTCCGCGCGGGCGATGAGCTGTCCCATGAGCACGGCGTCTCCCGCCTGCACGACGGGTTGCGCGGGCCTGCCGATGTGCTGTGCCGTGCAAACCGCCACCGTTTCCGGGGCGGGCAGGACTTCCACGGGCAGATCCTTGGAGCCGGCTTTCTCGTCCGCCAAAGCGACGCCGCGGCGGAGCAGGTTGCCTTTTATCTGCATATTACATTGACCTCCGTAAAAAGATAAGATCGAATTTTGCCGGCGGCGCGGCCGCGCCGCCTCTTTACCATGATTTTCGCCGGGTTCTCCGGCAAAAAAGAAATATTCCGTTCAGGTGTTTTCTTCTTCCTGTTCGTCGGCGGGAAGGGGAGTTTCGGCGGAGCGTTCCGCAGAAGCTTCCGCGGCATGCGCGTCCGCTTTTTCCGTTCCTTTCTCCTCCGCCGCAGTCCCTTCCAACTCGGCGGGCGCATAGAGAAGGCGGAGGGGCGCAACGCGGACGGACACAAGGGTGAGAACGCCGACGACGACGCCCGAGAGGACTCCCGCCAAAAGCAGGAAGGGCAGATAGCCGAATACGCCCGCATTGGCGGTCAGAAAGGAATAGACGCACAACTGCACCGCATTGTGCACGCAGGCGGAAAAGGCGCTTATGCTGACGACGGTGAGTTTTCCGGAGAACAGTTTGAAGAGCAGGGACGCCGCCGCAAGGGAGACGGCACCCGCCGTCAGGCTATAGAGAAGGGCGGAAACGTTGCCGGCGAAGATGCTGCCGAGAACCGTCCGCACGACGAGCACCAGAAAGGCTTCGGCGGGCGAAAACCAGACGAGGGCAAGCAACGTGAAAATATTGGACAGCCCCGTCTTTGCCCCCGGGACAAAGAGCGGCGGCAAAAGGTTTTCCAGCAAAAAAGCCAGCAATCCCAAAGCCGTCAGTGCGGATAAAATCGCCATTTTTTTAGCGGAAAATTGCATATCTTTTATTTTCATACAAAGATTATAGCAAAAAAATTTTATTAGGTCAAGACTATTTTTCCATATTTTTCACGCGGATTCCATTTTTTTCGGGCACATCCCGCTTTTTTTGCAAAATATGTAGAGAAAATAGAAAATAAAAAGTAGTATGTCTGACATAATCACGCTTTGATCGACTGAATGCGGACCGTTTTTCCTGCGGAAAGAACGGAAGGCGCAACGGAGGAAAAATATGAAAGCATCGGGTCAAAAAATCGGGCGGCGAGCAAGCGTTTATCCTTTGACTTTTTTGCGGGGGAATGATATAATGAAAAATATGGAAACAGCATCGCACAACATCATTTTGATCGGGATGCCGGCCTGCGGCAAGAGCACGGCGGGCGTCTTGGCTGCAAAGACGCTCGGTTACGGGTTCATCGACAGCGACCTCGTCATTCAGACGCAGGAAAAGCGCCTTCTGTCCCAGATCATCGAGGACTGCGGCACGGACGGATTCATTGCAATCGAAAACCGCGTCAACGCTTCCATCTGGGCGGAGCGGTGCGTCATTTCCACGGGCGGCAGCGTCGTCTACGGCGCGGAGGCGATGGAGCATCTCAGGAGCATCGGCACGGTCGTCTATCTGAAAGTGTCTTACGAAGAGATCGCGCGGCGACTGGGCAACATCATTCTCGGGCGCGGCGTGGTCATCAAAAAGGGGGAATCCCTGCGCGACCTGTACGAAGAGCGCGTGCCGCTCTATGAAAAGTATGCCGACCATACCATCGACTGCGAACGGCACGGCGTGGAAGATACTGTGCACGCCATATGCACCCTTGCAAAAAATATCTTTGCAGAATGAGGCGGGGACGCAGACAAGCAAACAATATATACAAGGCTATAGAAAGAAAGACCGTCCGCCATCGCCCCCCAAGGCGCAAAAGGCAAAGTGGACGGAAGGGAGAAAGATACATGAGAGCAGTTATTTACGGCGCCGGTGCCATGGGCACGGTGCTCGGCGCTTACATCGCGCGGGCGGGAAAACAAATCGACCTCGTCAACCACAACCGCGCGCATATCGAAGCCCTGCAAAAGGAGGGCGCGCACGTCGTCGGCACGGCGGACTTTGTGCAGCCCGTTTCGGCGTTGCTGCCCGAGGAAATGACGGGAAAATATGACCTCGTCTTTCTCATGACCAAGCAGCGGGACAACGAAAGCATCGTCTCCTTTTTGAAGGACTACCTGAGCGAGCGGGGCGTCATCTGCACCATGCAGAACGGCTTGCCCGAAGCTCGCATCGCGGAGATCGTCGGCGCGGACAACTCCTACGGATGCGCCGTCGCCTGGGGTGCGACTTTTCTCGGCGAGGGCAAAAGCGAGCTGACCTCTTCTCCCGAGGCTCTCACCTTTTCCCTCGGCGCCTATGGCAGGGCGGACGAACGGCTGAACGGGATCAAAGCCTATCTCGAATGTATGGGCGCGGTGACGGTGGAAGATAATTTCATTGGCGCGCGCTGGTCCAAACTGATCGTCAACGCCGCTTTTTCGGGCATTTCCACCTTCACGGGCCTGACCTTCGGGGAGATCGCCAAGCACAGGACGGGCAAGCGCGTCGCGCTGGAAGTCATTCAGGAATGTATCCGCACGGCGGACGCGGCAGGCATACACATCGAACCCATCCAGGGGCACGACATTGCAAAACTGCTCGGCTATAAGAACGCCCTGAAAAAGGCGGTCGCGCTCTTCCTGCTGCCCATCGCCATGAAGAAACACGCGGGGCTCATTTCCAGCATGCTGCAATCCCTGCGGCAGGGAAAGAAGTGCGAAATTGACTACATAGACGGCGCCGTCTGCAATTTCGGCAGAAAATACGGTGTCAAGACGCCCGTCTGCGACAAGATCTGCGCGCTGGTGCACGAGATCGAGGACGGCAAGCGGGAGATCACGACGGATAATCTGCGGGAATTTTCCGCACTCATCAGATAAATGAGATAGGCGCTATTGAAACGGAGGGGGGAGTTAAGATGAAGTTCAAGAGAATATTGGCGGTCGTCTTATCGGTCATTTGTCTGAGCGGGTTGTTTTTGTTCGGCGGATGTCAGACGGAAGCGGAAAGAGTTGAGGCAAATTCGTTTGTGGACGGGTATTTTAAGTATTACTATATAAAGCAAACGGACAGTTATGCGATCGTGGGTGACGGTGACATACCATATCCCGAAACGCTTGCAATTCCGGCGTATTATAAAGGAAAAGAGATAACAGATGTGTATTACCATGTTCAGACAGGAATAATTGCGGGAAATAAATATTTAGGCCCGTCTTTGCTCGGTGTGGAAACAGTATGGTTTCCGTATACTTCGAACAATTTTTTCGCTTTTGTTGAAGATTATAACAATTTATTGTCTGTGTATGGTGACGACCAGTTGGGTTGTCCTCAAAAGTATTTTGTCGTCAAGACGGAACATGTTTCTAGTTTATCAATTCCGAAAGACGGTAACTATCCAAAGCAATTATATTTTACTTCGATATTTTATAACAGAAAATTTTATGATGTAACAGATAGACATGAATATATGAGCGAATGGAAAGATGACACAGGTCGTTACCAGATAGCAAATACTTCCTACATGTTTAACTATGACGGAGCGCCAAATGACGGATATT
>CAZTND010000017.1:15268-34540 GCA_964615285.1 uncultured Clostridia bacterium | reverse complement strand
GAGCAATAGCCTCCGACGCTATGTGTCGATGGTTCGAATCCATTCGGGTACACCAGAAAAAAGAGAGGACTCATCGCTGTTCTCTCTTTTTTAATTATATATACGCTCCGCGATAGAGTGCGTCCGTCTGTCTTGCAAAAATACGGAAAAAAGGGAGGCGGGAACGTGCGCGCTGTATAGAGCGCAACTTGTTTTATCGGTGAGGCAACAGATCTGTTTTGATATTATAATGCCTCTTTCCTGACGATCACCATGCGGATTTCGGACACAGACAAGGGCGTAAATCTCCATCTGTTATATTTGTTTCGGTAAATATCAGATCTTTAAGCGATGGTATCTCATCAATAAAAGACAAGGATGGAATTGAACCGCAATCAAATAATGTCAACCGTTTCGGTTTCTTTTATTGCCGCCAAAATATAACTGCATGTAAAAATCCTCACCGGTATGAATGAGATGTCTTTATTGATGTATAATGAAAAAGTTCTTTGTTTCATGAAAAGCATTGCCGCCCTGTGTGCGGGGCGGGGGAGCGGATGGGTGAAAAAAGAGGAACGGACGCGGACGTTTTGGCAAAACGGCCGCGTTTTTTGCGGAAAAATGGTGAAAATCATGGTGAAACGCGCCGCGCGGCGAAAAGAAAAGGGGCGGAATTTTCGCATACCCTTAAAATTTTTTATCCGTATCTTAAAAAAATATTCACAAAGTTCACATGAATCGCGGATATAATGGGAATATAAAGAAGGGGAAGCGGGAAAAGTCGCCGAGAAAATATTTTTCCGGGCTTGCCAAATGCGAAAAGGCATGGTATAATGAAAGGAAAAAAACGGAGGCAAAGCATGGAACTCGCTTACAAACGGAAAAATGTCTATGAAGTCGCGGACGAAGGTCAGAAAAAAAACATAGAGGCGTTCGCGCAGAAATACAAGGATTTTTTGAGCTACGCCAAGACCGAGCGGGACGCCGTCAGTCTCTCCGTCGCCATGGCGGAGCGCGCGGGATACAGGCCCTTCCGCTTCGGCGAGCAACTTGCCGTCGGCGATAAGCGGTATTACAACAACCGCGGCAAAAATTTGTTTCTCTTCACCGTCGGCGAAGAGGACATCGAACGGACGGGCGTGCGCATCCTGGCGGCGCACATCGATTCGCCCCGCCTGGACCTGAAACCCGTGCCGCTGTATGAAAAGGCGGGCGGCGCTTTCTTCAAGACCCATTACTACGGCGGACTGAAAAAATACCAGTGGACCGCCATTCCGCTGGCCCTCCACGGCGTTGTGACGCTTGCCGACGGTTCGGTCCGGGAGATCGTTATCGGCGAGGAGGAAAACGATCCCGTTTTCTATATCTCCGACCTTTTGCCCCATCTCGCCCAAAAGCAGAACGAACGGCGGCTCGCCGTCGGGGTCGAGGGGGAAGAACTGAACATCTGGGTCGGGGGCATGCCCGCGGAAAAGGGGGAAAACGAGGAGAAAAAGGGTGCCGGGAAAGACCCGGTCAAAAACGGCGTTTTACAGCTGCTGTACCGGAAATACGGCATTCGGGAAGAGGATTTTCTGAGCGCCGAACTCACCGCCGTGCCCGCCCTCAAACCCCGGGATGTGGGCTTTGACGGGGCATACATCGCCGCCTACGGGCACGACGACAAGGTCTGCGCCTTCCCCGCCCTCATGGCGCAGCTCGAATATGCCGGAAAGGGCACGACCATGACCGTGCTTGCCGACAAAGAGGAGATCGGCAGCGAGGGCGTGACGGGGATGCAGAACGCCCTGTTCACCGACCTTCTGGAAGAGATCTGCGCGGCGCTCGGCAAAAACGTGCGCGCGGTACGCGCGGCTTCCGCCTGTCTTTCGGCGGACGTCACGTCGGCGTACGATCCCACGTTTTCGGATGCCTTCGAAAAGAACAACGCGGCGGTCTGTTCGTGCGGGGTCGCGCTCATGAAATATACGGGCGCGCGGGGCAAGAGCGGCGCGTCGGATGCAAGCGGGGAGTTCATGGGCAGGGTCGCCGCCCTTCTGAACGCCGCCGGCGTGGTCTGGCAGACGTCGGAGCTGGGCAAAGTCGACCTCGGCGGCGGCGGCACGGTGGCGAAATACATCGCCTCCAAAAACATCGACACGCTGGACGTGGGCACGCCCGTCATCTCCATGCATTCTCCCTATGAACTGATCTCCAAAGGCGATCTTTACCATACCTATCTCGCCTTCCGCGCCTTTCTGTGAGAAAGGGCCGCGCGGCGGCGGGACGGTATGCAGGATAAAGTATCAAATATAAAGTAAGGATGGTAGTTATGAGCAAAAAGACATGGGCGGCCGTGGCCGCAACGGCAGCAATTGCACTCGCCGTCATTCTATCGGTCGCGGCGCTCGTCGTCGCGGCGCTCGGCTCCGACGGCAGGGACGGCGAGGGCTTCAATCTGTACAGCGTCTATCAGCAGTTGGTCGACGCAGGCGAATTCGACGGCACCTATTCGGAGTTCGTCGCGCAGTATCTGAACCCCGAATACACCTACGAAGCGGGCAGCGACCTCGGCAGATCCATCAACGCTTCGCTCGCCAGCGTGGTCAGCATCGAAGTGGAGTGCACCTACACGGTCCGCGGCGGCGGGGGCATGCCCGGCGGCGGCAGTTCCGCCGTCTCGTTTATTTCCTCCGGCAGCGGGGTCATCTATACGCTGGACAGGGAGGCGGGCGACGCCTATATCGTCACCAACTGCCACGTCGTCTATATGAATGAAACGATAACCGACGGCGGCGCGACATATACAAAATCGGGGGAAGCCTCCTATTACGCCTATCTCTACGGGTTGGAGGGGCTGTACCATGATTCGACCGGGGAGCTGTATCGCAGCACGGATTACCGCATCAAGTGCTCTCTCGTCGGGTACGTCATGAGCGAAGATCTCGCCGTCCTCAAAGTGGAGGACAGCGACGTGCTGAAAGACAGCTTGGCGGAGGCGGTGACCGTCGGCGACTCGGACGGCATTGCGGTGGGCGACGAGGTCTACCTCATCGGCAACGCGCTGGGCGAGGGCCTTTCCGTTACGACGGGTATCGTGTCCGTGGAAAACGAGCCCATTCTCATCTCCAACGCCGCGGGAACCGAAACGCTGGAACTGCGCGCCATCCGCACGGATTCCGCCGCCAGCCCCGGCAATTCGGGCGGGGGTATGTTCGATGCAGACGGAAGGCTCATCGGCATTCTGTTCGCCGGCAGCAGCGACGAGGACGCGCAGAACGTCAACAGCGTTTTGCCGATCAACCGCGTCGCGGGCATCGCCGATTCCATCATTGACGCGTATGAGGGCGCGGGCTCTTCCTCCGCCGTCACGTCGGTGGATAAGGCAACGATGGGCGTCACCGTGCAGACTTCCGCAAGCAAACAGGTGTACGACGATGAGAACAACAAATTCTACACGCAGGACACGCTGACGATCACGGGCGTTTCCACGGGCGCGTCCGCAGGACTGTTGCAGTCGGGGGACGTCATCCGTTCCGTCAGCCTGAGCAACGGCGAGGGGACCTATTATACGGTCGATATCGACCATTCCTGGCAGATCAGCGACCTCCTCTGGCGGATACGGCTGGGCGATACGATGACCGTGTCGGTCGAGCGGAACGGGGAAGCGACGACGGTCGCCATCCCCTTTGACAGCGAAAACTATTTCACCGCGACCGCCTGAGCGCGGCGGAATATAAAAGGATCGGGCGAGGCGCGCCGGAAGATACGGCGCGCCTTTTTTCGGGCGGAAATGCGGATTTTTGCGGGCATGGGTCGAAAAAATGAAAAGCGGAAGTTGACTTTCCGCTTTTTTTCCGTTATAATAAAAAGAAAACGAGAGAACTTCCGCCTGAAAGACGGAAGGATCTGCACGCAAGGAGGAAACTTCGTTGAAGGCGACGGTGATATCCGCCCGGGAGGCGGCAAAGGGTTTGAAACGGGACAGGGGACAGAGCGTTCTCATCCGCACGGGGGACAGGGTGCTCCTCTACGGATTCGGCGCGGACGGGACGGCGGTCGGCAATATGGCGCGGCTGCACATCCCCTCCGACGCGGTGGATACGGCGTTCCTGCCCAGCGGCCTGCCGGAGGATACGGGCGGCCTGCCGCCCTTTCTCAAAGAGAACCGCCGCGCCGTCGTCTATGCGCGGCTGAACGCCTTCGACCCCCGCTGGAAAAAGGGCGTTTTCGGGCGGAAGAGCATCGCGCCCGACGACCGGCTGCGCTCCCTCCGGCGCATTTTGCGCTGTAAAAATTACTTTGCCGAAAAGGACGGATCGTTCGTCACCTTTTCGCTGGCGGCGGCGGACGAAGAGCCGTTTCCCGCCGAACCGGCGTACTTCCGCCGCGACGGCGAGGGCGGGATCGTTGCGGACGATTTCACGCATGAAATGTATCTCTTGGTGCGGTCGGCGGACAAGCGGTGGGCGCTTTTTTGCGGCGGGGCGCATGCGGGGCTCGCCCGCATCGTCGGGCACGCCGAGGAGCTGATCGAGCGCAGCCTCGGCGGTTCCCTTGCCTGGGTCGTGGGCGGGGCATATCTGCCGGACGGCGGGGACATGTCCGTGTGCAATCGGTACATCGACGAAATCGTGAACGCCCTTTCCGGCGGGCAGGCCGTCTGGTATGCGGGGCATGATACGGGCGCCTATGCCCGCACCCGCCTGGCTGTCGCGCTGGGGGACAGGTTCCGCGTCTATGCGGCGGGCGACGAGCTCGAATTTTGAGTTTTGTTGCACATTTTTAAGGCGGGCATGCCCGGAATGAGCGGCGAAAAGAGAAAGGGAAAAGAATGCCGTCGGGCGCGGCGGGCGGCGGCAAAAGGCCGCCGCGGCCTGCATTTTTCGGCGGGGAAAGGCATATACTGTGAGTATCATGCCCACAGCCATCACCCATCAGCTTCTGGCGGAAGAAGTATACGGAAGCCTGCCCGCCCCCTGGCGGGCGGAGGTCTTTTCCCTGCCGCATTTTTATTTCGGCGCGCAGGGCTGCGACATCTGTTTCGCCTATAAAGTGCTCTCTACGGCGTCCGGCAATTTCGGGCGCTTTCTGCACGCGAATTTTCCGCTGCTCTTTTTCCGCATCCTCTCCGAAGAGGCGGCAAAGAGCCGGGAAGTGCGTTCCTATGCCCTGGGGTACCTCACGCACTACGCGGCGGACACCGTCTTTCATCCGTATATATACGGGCTGATGGAGGAGGAAAGCCGCTATTTTCACCACGCCATCGAGCACGCCGTCGACGGGGCGCTGCTGCAGAAACTGCGCGGCAGGGGGCTGCTCTTCTACAGTCTGCCCCGGCCGGACGGCATTGCCGTGGAGGGGGTCTATAACGTGTATGCCCGCTATGCGCGGGAGAGCGGGTGGGGCGAACCCGAAGAGGAGGCCTTCCGGAAAGCGGTGCGCCGGTACTATGCTTTCAGCGCGCTGCGCACGCCCTTCTATCGGGCGGGATACGCGGTGCGCGCGGAGGAGCTCTTTGAAACGTCGCGGCAGAGGAGCCTGCGGCTCATCGGGATATTTCTGACGCGGAAAGGGGAGGATTTCTCCCCGGAAGACTTCGGCAGGCACTATCTGACCGGAAAAATCTTATAAAAAACAAAAAATAAGGAAATAAAGAATAAAAAAAGGTTGACAAGCCCCCTTTTTCTGTGGTAAACTCTACTTACGCACCGAAAGAGGGGTGTGATTTTTTTGTACGGAGTTTTCGACAAATGGCAACAAAGACGACGAGAACCAAGATTACGTTTGAATGCACGGAGTGCAAAAACCGCAATTACAATTCCTTCAAGAACAAAAAGAACGATCCCGACAGGCTGACCATCAACAAGTACTGTCCGTTCTGCAGGAAGCACACCGCGCACAAAGAAACCAAGTAATTTCAGGATACGGCCGCTCTCCGAGGGGGAGGCGGGCAAGGAGAAAACATGGCAAAGACAAAGTCCGATAAACCCAATATTTTTATCCGGTTCGGCAGAAAGGTCAAGGAGATATTTTCCGAGCTGAAAAAAGTCACCTGGCCTTCTTTCGGCAAAGTGGTCAGGACCACCTGCGTCGTCCTGGTTCTGGTGCTTGCGTTTGCGGTCGTGTTCACCGCGATCAACGCAGGGCTTAGCGCGCTTTTGAGTCTGCTCACCGATCTGAACTGAGGAGAGAAAGGGCGATTATGGAAAATGTAGCGACCGAAAAGCTGGAGTGGTACATTCTGCACACCTATTCGGAATACGAGGCGATGGTCAAGGACAGCCTGGAAAAGCTCATCGAGAACAACAATCTCAAGGACCAGGTCACCGACATCAAGATCCCGATGGAAGAGGTGATGGAGGAAAAAAACGGCAAAAAGAAGATCGTCAGCCGTAAACTTCTGCCCTGCTACGTGTTCATCAAGATGATCTATTCCAATCAGCTCTGGTACATGATCACCCAGACGCGCGGCGTGACGGGCTTCGTCGGCCCCCAGGGCCGTCCCATCCCCATGAAGGCGGACGAGATCCGCAAGATGCGCCTCGAGGAGTTCGTTTCCAACGCCGATTTCAAGGCGGGGGATACCGTCAGCATCGACGCGGGCCCGCTGGAAGGGTTCTCGGGCAAGATCGTCGAAGTGAACGACGCTACGCAAAAGGCGCGCGTCAATATCGAAATGTTCGGCCGGAGCACGGACGTCGAAGTGGAATACATGCAGATGAAGAAGATCGACGTCGTCCTGCCCCCCGAAGAAGCGGACCCTGCGGAAGAGGCAGACAAACCGACTTCGGAAGCGTGAGCGGATCCGATACATCATACAGGAAAATCACGCGGGCATGCCCGCGTCGATCGTGGGAGAGGAAATAAATCCAATCGTATGTTTCCTTGTTAAAACCACAATTTGGAGGATATTTATGGCAAAAAAGATCACCGCTGTAGTCAAATTGCAGCTTCCTGCCGGCAAAGCCACGCCGGCGCCCCCCGTCGGTTCCACGCTGGGCCCCTACGGCATCAACCTGCCCGGGTTCACCAAGGAATTCAACGCCAAGACGGCCAACCAGCCGGGGCTCATCATCCCCGTCGTCGTCACCATCTATCAGGACCGTTCCTTTACGTTCATCCTGAAAACGCCCCCCGCTCCCGTGCTCATCAAAAAGGCGCTCGGGCTGGAAACGGCGAGCGCCAAGCCCAACTCCCAGAAGGTGGGGCAGCTGACCAAGGCGCAGGTGGAAGAGATCGCCAAGACCAAGATGCCCGATCTGAACTGCACCTCTCTGGAGGCGGCCATGAGCATGATCAGGGGCACGGCGCGCAGCATGGGCGTCACGGTGGAAGAATAATAGGAGCGCGTGGGAGAGAGATTCTCGCAGGTACCACGAGGAGGTTTTTTCAAAATGGGTAAGAAGTATATAGACAGCGTAAAGAGCTATGACCGCACCAAGCAGTACGACCTTGCCGAAGCGGTCGGCATCGTATTGAACACTGCCAAGGCAAAGTTTGATGAGACCGTCGAACTGCACATCCGTCTGGGCGTCGATCCCCGCCAGGCCGACCAGCAGGTCCGCGGCGTGCTCGTCCTGCCCAACGGCACGGGCAAGGATAAAAAGGTTCTCGTCATCGCCAAGGGCGACAAGGCGGACGCCGCGCAGGCGGCGGGTGCCGATTACGTCGGCGCGGAAGAGATGATCGCCCGCATCCAGGGCGAAAACTGGTTCGACTTCGACGTCATCATCACCACGCCCGACATGATGGGCATGGTCGGCCGCATCGGTAAAATCCTCGGCCCCAAGGGCCTGATGCCCAACCCCAAGAGCGGCACGGTCACCATGGACGTCGAAAAGGCGATCAAGGAAGTCAAAGCCGGTAAAGTCGAGTACAGGCTCGACAAGACCGCCATCATCCACTGCCCCATCGGCAAGAAGAGTTTCGGCGTCGAAAAACTGAGCGAAAACTTCAATGCGCTGATGGAAGCGGTCGTCAAGGCGAAGCCCGCCGCGGCGAAGGGACAGTACATCAAGAGCGTCACCGTGGCAAGCACCATGGGCCCCGGCGTCAAGGTCGCATACAGGGCGTAACGGCAGGCGCGGAAGGGCGCCGCAAAAAAATTTTTCCGCACGGCGGAAAAAACGATTGACAGAAATCGCCAAAAACAATATAATAACATAGAAAACGAACGAATACCGCAGAAAGCAAGCACCCGAAAGGGTTTGATGGCTTTGCCGCTTGCCGAGGGAAAGAGTTTTTTTGAAATGAGATTTCAAAGGATCCCTGTGCCCTCGGCGCGGGGATCTTTCCTTGAACGGCGGTATTCCGAGTTCATAACGTCGGGCGCGCGCCCGGAGGAGGTAATAATGTCAGCGAATTTAGAGGCAAAGAAACAGGTCGTCGAAGAGATCAAGTCGAAGATCCAGGCAAGCAAAGCGGTCGTCCTGGCAAACTATAACCGTTTGACCGTTCTGGAGATCACCGCACTGCGCAATAAGTTCAAGGAATCGGGCTGCGAATACAAGGTCTACAAAAACACCTTGGTGCGCAAGGCGTTCAACGAACTGGGCGTCAGCGATTTCGACAACGATCTGAACGGCACGACCGCCACCGTCTTCTGCGCGGAGGAAACGTCCGGTCTGAAGATCATTTCGGACGCGGTGAAAGCGGATAAGACGATGGAAGAAAAACTGGTCGTCAAGAGCGCGTATGTGGACAACGCATATGTGGACAAGGCAGGCGCCGCCGCCCTTGCCGCGATCCCCGCAAGAGAGGTATTGCTCGCAAGAATGGTCGGATCCCTGCAGTCGTCCATCTCCAAATTGGTCTATGTGTTGGACGCCATTGCAAAGAAACAGGAAGCTTAATCAAAAAATTTATCTTATTCAGGAATTATGGAGGATCAAAAAATCATGGATATTCAGAAATTTATCGAAGAAGTCAAAGGCATGACCGTTCTCGAGCTCAATGAGTTCGTGAAGGCTCTGGAAGAGGAGTTCGGCGTTTCCGCCGCCGCTCCCGTCGCCGTGGCAGGCGCTGCTGCGGGCGCTGCTGCTCCCGCGGAGGAAGAGAAGACCGAGTTCAACCTCGTCCTCAAGGATTTCGGCGCAAACAAGATCGCCGTCATCAAGGTCGTGCGCGAGCTGACCGGTCTGGGCCTCGCCGACGCCAAGAAGATGGTCGAAGATTTGGGCACCATCAAAGAGAACATGCCCAAGGCCGATGCCGAAGCCGCTGTCGCCAAGCTCAAAGAAGCGGGCGCCGTTGCGGAAATGCAGTAACTTTATTTTTACGGCACGAAGCCTCCGTCGTCTGCGCCCTTGCAGCCGGCGGGGGTTTTCCTTTTTGAGCGAAAATTCGCCTCGCGTCGCTGCCGGGGCGGGCGCCCGCCCCGGCAAAGCGGCGGACAGCGGAAGGAACTTTCGTCCGTTCTTTCAGGGCTTGTTTGCGGGCATGGTGTGCTTGTTTTGAACGGAAGGGGGAATTTTTGCGGCGGTGTGCCGCCGCCTTTTTGCAAAAGCGCCGTTTGCGGACGGAGCGCAGGGAGCCTGCAAAAAATTTCGGCGGGGATTGACAAGGCGGCATAAATGCGCTATAATGTCTTTGCCCTGCGGCCCCGCCTTGCGCGGAGACCTTCCGGCGTTTGGTGTAAAAATTTTGCAATTCTGCGCAATATTACGAAAAGTTTACCTTTTTTTTGTATAATTTTTGTATAATAATAGAGAAGTGCGCGGAAAAAGAGGCTGTTTTTGTCTTTTCAAGGGTAAGCGGCGCACTTTTGCCCGCCGTCGGCACGGAAAAGCGGAAAAAAGAGGAAAGTCCGAAAAATTTTCGCGGGAACGCCGGAAAAAGGCGGGGCTGCCGCCCATTCCCTGCCCGAAAAGGCCGGAAAATATTCGGGGAAACTTGACAAAACGTCTGTTTTTTAATATAATGTAGCGCGGGGAAGAAGAAAGATGCGAAAGACGATCAGTCCGGGAGAGAGAAACGGAGGAACAGAGTTGAAGGAGATCACGGAAGAGAGAGTTTCCGCGGCGCCGGCCGCGGCGGAAGGGCAGGCGGACCTGCCGGCCGCAAAGGAGAGGGAGGACGCGCGCCCGAAGATGTTCGGCATGGAGGTCGCATACCTCTTCTTTTTGGGGATCATCACGTCCATGATGGGGTGGATCGCCGAAAACCTGGTGCGGCTGGCAACGCAGGGGATCCTCGATTCCCGTTTTCACGTCCTTCCCTTCATTCCCGTATACGGCATGGTGGTGTTCGCCGCGCATCTCATTTTCGGCGACCCGAACGATCTGTGCGTATTCGGCAAAAAACTGTTCAGGGAAAAGACGCGCAAGACCGGGATCCTCTCCAACGTCGTCTGCCTCCTCATGATGTACGCCGCCGTGTTTTTCGGCGAACTCATCGTGGGCAACGCCTGGGAAATGCTTTCGGGCGTGGAGCTCTGGAATTATGATTTTCTGCCCTTGAGCGTAACGCAGTATGCGGGGCTTATCCCCACGCTCGGTTACGGGACGGGCGCCTGGCTGCTGTTCCGTTTCTGCATGCGTCCCGCGCTGTGCCTGCTGCAGAAGAAGGCCAACTATAAGCTGATCGTTTTTCTCAACTGTTTTCTCGGCTGTCTTATGTTCGCGGACGAGATCGCCATGTTTCTGCAGATATTTTTGCTCGGGGAAGCCCCCGTCTATTGGCAGGTCATGCTTTGGTGATCCCGTTGCGGAAGGCGGTGAAAAAGTATGGAAGAAAAGAACAAGACAATCTACATCGTCGTCAGTCAGACGGGCAGCATCGTGTCAAAGATCCTGAAACTGCTGACGGGCGCAAAGTATAATCATGTTTCGGTGGCGTTGGACGAGACCCTCTCCCCCATGTATTCCTTTGCGCGGAAATATACATACAATCCTTTCTGGGGGGCGTTCGTCCGGGAATATCCCGGCAAGGGCGTTTTTGCGCGCTTCAAAAATACGGAGGTCAACGTGCTGGAAGTGCCCTGCACCGAAAGGCAGTATGCCATGGTGCGCGAACGGCTGGAAAAGATGTACCGCGAACGGGAAAAATACCGCTACAATTACCGCGGCTTGTTTTCCGCCTATTTCTCCAAGAAATACCACAAAGAGCACCACTATTACTGTTCGGAATTCGTGCGGGAACTTCTGGAACGCTGCGGCGTCGTGCCCGCGGGGGTGTTCGGCGACATCGTCAAACCCATCGATTTTCTCGAACTGCCCGGCGCGGAGAGCATCTACTGCGGCAAGCTCCGCAAGTACCGCGCCCGCCCGAAGCGGGCGGAAAAGAGCCGGCAGGCCCCGTGTGCCGAAGGCGATGTCGGCGTGTTGGTTTGATGAAAATTCCGTTTGCGCATATTTTATTGCAAAATCGGTGCAAAAACTCTTGACGGAAAAGGAAAATACGGTTAAAATAAATAGTACATTGCATCATTGTCGCAATGTATTATATTTTCATTTGTGTATAACACGGAGGGTCGTAATGACACAGTTTCTGCATAAGGCGGTTCGTCGCGCGGCATGTTTTTTCCTCGCCGCCCTGCTGTTGATTGGCTCGGTTTTCATGTTCACGTCCTGCCAGTCCTCGTGGCCGAAAGTCACCATCAGCATTCGTTTCAACGGAACGACGTATCACATCGAGTACAGGTTGTACAGGAAATTCTTCCCCAGCACCGTGCAGCATTTTCTGGAACTTGCCGACGCGGGCTATTACGACGGGCTTTGCTTCCACGATTACGACGAGGCGGTCGGTATGTTCACGGGCGGGTATACGTATGACGACGCTTTGAGGGAAGATACCAAACAGGGTCTTGTCGAACGCGACTACCAGGATTGGATCGAGGAAAACAACGTCAGCCTCACGCAGACGGTGTTCGAGCATGTGGATGACGGGCTGGTTCCCGATGAATCCACGGGACTGAACACGGTCGTGGGCGAATTTTCGCAGAACAACTATACCATCGAGAACAACGACAAGAACTACGGCGCCCTGAAAGAGGGAGCGTTGGTCATGTATTATTACAACGAGCAGCTTTCCGGCGTGACCTCTTCCGCCGGGCATGACGACGACGTCACCGTCCGCCGCAACACCCGCCGCGCAACCGACAGGGAAGCCGGAATCACGGGCAACGCGCGCTGGTATGAAACGCGGAACTATCGGTACAATTCCGCCACCTCCCTCTTCTACATCAGCTTTGAATCGAATTCTTCCGTCGAAACCGAGTACTGCGTGTTCGGCGAACTCTACGACGACGATGCGGAGGAGGAATACGAGGAACTCATGTCCGCCATCGAGTCGTATATCGAAAAGAACGATCTGGACGGCGAGGACGAGGACGACCCCGGGTTTACCGAGGAAACGGACAGCCTGCCCATTTTGCAGGACGATTGGTATTATGCCGATTATAACCTGACTGCGGTGTTCGAGGTGCCGGTCGAGCCGATCGTCATTCAGCGGATTCGCGTAAACAGGTATTGATTTTTTGCGATCATAATAAATACCGCAAATACCGCATGATCAACGGACGCGGCGGGGCAATAAAATGCTCCCCCGCGTCTTTTTTTTGCCGTCCCGCAGGAAAGTTTGCCTTTTCCGCTTGTCTTTATGTGAAGGGCGTGGTATAATGAAAAACGGCGGCGCCGGGTGCGCCGCGTAAAAAAAGCCGGGCGGCTTTTTTGCCGTCCGCTCGGGGAGAAAGAGACTATGTACAATCTGTTTTCCGTGTGCCGGACGCGCGCGGGAGAGATGAGATCGGACGACGACGAATTCGTCGTCGCGCGGCAGGACGCGGCGGGCATGGCGCGCGTGCGGGCGTTGAAGGAGCAGGGCGCTGCACTGCGCAAGAAAATCATGCCCGTCCGGCTGACGGCGCTCATCATAATTTTCATGGTTGCGGGTATGGTATCGGTGACGGCTTACTTTGAAATCGCGTCCGAAACGGGTTTTGCCGAAGCGTGGCGGAACGTCCGGTGGCTGATTGCCGCGGGCGTGCCCCTGCTGGCGCTCACCGCTCTGCTCCTATTCTTTTTCGTCCGCAGGGTCAGAAGGATAATGGCTTCTCCCGCGGTGCGGGAGTATCTGGAGCGCGCCGAACGTGAAACCATCGCGTTGAAAGAGGCCCTCGGCGTACCTGCGGACGCCTCCGCGCTGGACGTCATCGCATACGTCTACCGCGAAGGGCGCCAAAAAAAGCCGATCTCTGCCACCGGAAGGTTTCTGACGCGATCGCATACGCTGTTGGAATACAACGTGTTCGTGCGGGGCGACAGGCTCTGTTTCGCCGACGCGGAAAGGGTCGTCGGCGTGCCCCTCTCCATGCTCGTCGCCACCTATCCCCGCCGCAAGCGGGTCATAGTGGACGACTGGAACAAGTCCGAGCCTGCCACATCGAAACAGTACAAAAAATTTGCGTCGTCCGCCTCGGACGGCAGTACCGTCATCCGCAGTTACCTCGCCCTGCACCTCGCGGGCAGCCGCGGCGAATACGAGATATGGATCCCCGCTTACGAGGCGGAAACCTTGCAGCGCGTCGTCGATCTGAAACTCATCGCTTCCTGACCGCGGACGGCGGGCGCGGGGAGGCGCAAATTATAGAGTACGGCAAAAAGAAAGGAGCGCAGACCCTCGGGCTTGCGCTCCGGATTTTTTTGTGCGCAGGCGGGTTTTTCCCGGCGCGTTCCGTCTTTCCGGCAGGGGCATGCCTCGCCGCGCGGCTTTTTCAGAAGGTGCGTTCTATGTTCCCGATTTTGCCCTCCCGCATCGTTGCGGCGTAACCCTTCAAAACGTACACGTTTTCCTGTTTCGGGCAAGCCGTGCCCGCGGCAAAGGGGGCAAAGGGCAGGGGAAAGACGGCGGCAAAGTTTCCGAAATAGTCCCGCAGGGCGGGCAGGGAGGCGGCAAGGTCGCCTGTCAACAGCTCTTTCGCCCGTTCCGTTTCGTCCGACAGCAGCGCCTGCAGCAATCGGCACAGGGCAAAGCGCTCGGGCAGCGGGCGCTCCGGGGAGAGGGTGCGCCCCTGCGGCACGGGCGTTCCGTCCCTGCAGGCAAAGGCATATTCCGCCGTGCGCCCGCAAAAATCCTTCAAGGGAGCGGTAACGCGCACCTCGCCCGTCTCCGGGTCGGCCGTCCATTTGTCCGCCCGCCCGCAAAAGAAGGGCGCGCCCGTTTCGTCCAGGGCGCACAATGCGCCCCGCCCTTCCAGAAGGGCGAAATGCGGGAAAGAAGAGATGCGGCACGCCGAAAAGCGTTCGCCCAATTCTCCCGTTTTTGTGCCCGCTTCCCCCTCAAAGGCATAGCGCACGCCCGCCTGGGCAAAGACGGTCAGGCTGCCGAAGGGCAGGCGTTCGGCGGCAATCGGCCGCAGGGCGGCGTCGGCGCATAAAAACTTGTCCGCAAACAGGGCGATGCCGTCCGGCAGAAAGCAGAGTTTTACGCCGCGGGGCGGCGCGGCGGCAACGGATTCGCACAGGGCGAAGGATATGGGCAGGAAATCCCCGTCGGCGGGGATCAGTTCGCAGAAGGACCTATCCCGCGGGGAGAGTTCCAGAAAGCGCGCCGCTCCGTCCGTATAGCCCAGAAATGCGCCGTTCACTTTGAGCGCGCAGGTGCGCGCGGATAAAAAATATACTCTCATATTGCAAATGTATGAATAAATCGTCGCGGATATGTCAATAAAACGGAGGCAAAGGCAAAAACAAGGATGGTCGCTTTATGTCAGACACAGAAAAAATCAACGGTTATACCAAGGAAGAGGCCAAAGAGCTGGTAGACTACATCGCGGCGGGCAAAAAGGAGGGCAAGGCGCTCTCCTACCTCTTCGCGTCTTTCGGCAAAGAGCACGGCCGCGCCAGGGGCAGCGTGCGCAATTACTACTACACCCTTTTGAAACAGCGCGGGGACGAGCGGGTGGTGCGCCTTTTGGACGGCACCGACCTCTCCGTGGAAAAGATCCGCGCCTTTTCGGAGGAGGAGACGGACGCCGCTCTCCGGAGCATATTGGCGGAAAAGGCAAAGGGCATGTCCGTGCGCAGGGCCATCCGCAACGTGGCGATGGGGGACGAAAAACTGACCTTGCGGCTGCAGAACAAGTACCGCAATCTACTGAAAAAGCAGCCCGATCGGGTCAAGCGGATTGCCGAATCTCTGGGGCTGGATCCCGTAAGCGCGCCGCCGTCGCGCCCCGCAAGATCCCACCTGCAGCGGCGGCTGGAGGAGGAGATCGACGCCCTTCTGGAGCGGCTGACGGGGGAATTGAAGGCGGAAAACGAACGCCTGAAAGAGCGCATTGCCTATCTGGAGGGGAGAGAGAATAAACGGCGGTGAAAGTACGCATACTGTCCTTACGGCGGCGGAAGGCCGCCGCACGGAGGCTACGCAAATGGAAAAAATGTTTTGTTTGGGGCTGGCGCTCGGTTTTTTGGGCGGCGCTCTGATTGTAGCCAATAACTACAAGGCGCGTTCCCTGATCAAGAAGGGGCAGCAGGAAGTCATGGACAAAGTGGACAAGATGATGGACGAAAAACTCAGATCCATGGAAAATTCCGCTCCCGCCGGGGGACAGGGCTGAAAAACAAACGAAAAAAGCGGAAGAAGCGGGGGAAAACAGGTTTTCCCCCCTTCTTTCGCCTCTGCCCCGGCATAGGGAACGCCCCCGCGGCCGGCGAAAAGGCCGGGAGCGGCACGCCCGCCGGCAGGCGCGGAAACATATTTTCCGGAAAACTCTTCCAAACGCTTGAAAAATGCGGCGGGGTATAGTATAATACGGATATGGAAAAACGCATCATGGCGCTGGACATCGGCGACCGCCGCATCGGCGTCGCCGTGACCGACCCGTTCAACAGTTATGCCCTGCCTTCCGAGACCTATCATCGCACGCGCGATATGCGGACGGACGCCAGAGCGATGGCGCAGGCGGCCGAAAGCCGCGGCGTCGGGCTCATCATCTGCGGGCTGCCCCTGAATGCAGACGGCTCCGAAAGCGCGCAGACGGAAAAGACCCGCCGGTTCATCGAATGCCTGCAAAAAGAGGCAGGCATGCCCGTGATCTGCGAGGATGAGCGGTTCACCAGCCTCGCGGCGCACGACGCGCTGCACGAGGAGGGGCTGAAGGCGGCGAAACACAAAAAGAGCGTGGACGCCGTTGCGGCTTCCTATATTCTGGAGGGATACCTTGCCCGCAGGGACAGGATCCGAAAATAAAGGAGAGAAAACAATGAAAGAGAAAGAAGAATTGTTCCCCGAGGAGGGGGTCGATGACGAAGTGCTGGAATTGGTGGACGAGGACGGCAATACCGAAAAGTTTTATCATCTGGCAACTTTGGAATACAAGGGCGCGCGGTATGGCATTTTCGAGCTTGCCGAACCGCAGAGCGCGGAGGACGAGGGCGGCTTTGTCTTCAGCATCGAGGAGGACGGCGACGAATTCGTGCTCAACGAGGTCGAGGACGACGAACTTGCCGACGCGGTGTTCGACCTGTATCTGCAGCAATGCGAAGAGGAGGACGGGGAAGAGGAGTGACCTTTTCCGTCCGCAGGCAATATTGAAAAGGGGTTGTCCCGGTGCGGGGCAGCCTCTTTTGCCGCATGTTTTGCCGCGGAAAAATCAGTAGTCCTTCAGCCCGAGGATATAGTCCGCCGACAGGTCCAGCGCCTTGCACAGCACGGCAAAGGTGTCCAGCTTGGGCAGCTTTTCGGTGGTCGTGTACTGCGTGATCATCTCGGGGGAAACGCCCACGCGCCGCGCGATCTCCACCGTCGTCAGCCCGCTGTTTCTGATCTCTTCCCGCAGCCGCTGTTTGATCAGCTGGCAGTTTTGGTTTTTGTCTTTCATATCTTTTGCCCTCCATCAAAAAAATATAACCAATGGTTAGAAAATACTTGACAACTAACCGATAGTTAGTATATAATAAAGGGAAAATGATATGATAAGGAGATTCCGCCGCGGCGGCGCGGCGGGCAAAGGCTGAAAAAAAATATGGGTGGTGGGCGCGCGTCCGGACCGCAGGAGAGGGTCCGGGCGCACGTTTTTTTACGGCGGAATGCAGGCGAGGCGGGGAAAAAAGGGGCGTTTGCGGCGAAAAAATGCCGCCCGTGGGCAAAAAACCGTGCGGAAGCGGGAAAAAATTGCGTCAGAGGGGCAAAAAAGGTTGTCAATCGCGGGGAAATATGGTAAAATATCTCCGCTTATAAAAATTCACACCCTGTATCCGTCGCACATTCCGTGCCCCGTAAATCTTTTTCCTGCGGGGAAACATGTGGCAAAACGGCGGGAGGGGAGGTCCAACGGAGGAATTTATTATGGCAGTGATCTCAATCAAACAACTTTTGGAAGCGGGCGTGCATTTCGGTCATCAGACCCGCAAATGGAACCCCAAGATGAAGCCCTACATCTTTGCGGCGCGCAACGACATCCACATCATCGACCTGCAGCTCACCGTGCAGTACATCGAAACGGCGTATAATTTCGTCGTCGATCAGGTCAAACAGGGCAAGAGCGTGCTCTTTGTCGGCACCAAAAAGCAGGCGCAGACCGCCATCAAAGAGGAAGCCGAACGCTGCGGCATGCACTATGTCAATTCCCGCTGGCTGGGCGGCTGCCTGACCAACTTCAAGACCATGCGCTCCAGAGTGGAACGGCTCGAACAGCTCGAGAGAATGGAGCAGAGCGGCGAATTCGACCTCCTGCCCAAGAAGGAAGTCACGCTGCTCAAAAAGGAAATGGATAAACTCGAATCCAACCTCGGCGGCATCAAGAACATGAAGACCCTGCCCGGCGTCCTGTTCGTCGTCGATCCCCACAACGAGGACATCGCGGTGGCGGAAGCGCGCAAGCTGCGCATTCCCATCGTCGCCATCACCGACACCAACTGCGACCCCGACCTCATCGACTACGTCATCCCCGGCAACGACGACGCCATCCGCGCCATCAAGCTCATCTCTTCGGTCATCGCCAATGCGGTCATCGAAGCCAACCAGGGCGAAGAAGCGCTGTTGAGCATGACGGCGGCGGGCGGCGAAAGCGCGCCCGCAGAGGCAGAAGCACCCGCGGAAGAGGCGGCGCCCGCAGAGGCGGAAGTGCCTGCGGAAGAGGCAGCACCTGCGGCGGAAGAAACTGTTGCAGCGGAAAAAGCCGAGTAAAGACCGGCTTGGATCATCGTATTATTCAAGGAGAGACAGATCATGGCATTTACGGCTAAAGACGTTATGGCGCTGCGCGAAAAGACGGGCGCCGGTATGATGGATTGCAAGAAGGCGTTGACCGACGCCGACGGCGATATGGAGAAGGCGAGCGAGCTGTTGCGCGAGCGCGGCATCGCCAAGGCGGAAAAGAAGGCCTCCCGCATTGCGGCGGAGGGCATCGTGCTCGGCTATGTCGAGGGCAAGACGGGCGTGCTCGTCGAAGTCAACTGCGAGTCCGACTTCGTTGCCAACGGCCCCAAATTCCACGAGCTCACGCTTGCGGTCGCCAAGCACATCGCGGCAAAACAGCCCGCGACGGTGGAGGAACTGCTTGCCCAGGAGTTCACGGGCGAAGCCGGCAAGACGGTCGAAACGTTCATCAAAGAACAGGTCGCCGTCATCGGCGAAAAGATCTCCGTGCGCCGCTTTGTCGTGCGCAATTCCGAGGGCTATCAGACGACCTATGTGCACCTCGGCGGCAAGCTGGGCGTCCTTCTGGACGTTTCGTGCAGCGAGCTGACCGACGCGGTCAAGGAGACGGCGCATGACATCACCCTGCAGATCGCCTTCACCAAGCCCGCTTACCTCACCGAGGCGGAAGTACCCGCCGAAAAGCTGGAAAAGGAGAAGGAGATTTTGAAGGAGCAGGCGATCAACGCCGGCAAGAAGCCCGAGATCGCCGAAAAGATGGTCATGGGCGGCATCAAAAAGTTCTATCAGGAGAACTGCCTTTTGGATCAGGCGTTCATCAAGGACGACAAAAAGACGGTCGCTTCCCTGCTGAAGGCCGCCGGGTCGGACATGGCGATCAACGGCTTTGCCTTCTACGTCATGGGCGAAGGACTGGAAAAGAAGCAGGAGGACCTCTCCGAAGAGGTCGCCAAACAGGTCCAGGCGATGAAAAAGTAAAAACTTTGCGCGTTTTCGTGCACGCTCCCGTCCCGAAAGAGGCGGGAGCTTTTTTGACCTTGCGGCCGCTTGCGGGATGCGATAACCGAAGATTTTCAAGAGGCATAGCCTCTTGAACGGGTGGGACGGAGGGCGGCGCCCTCCGAAAAAGTAGCCTTCTAAAGCGGAACAGAGTTCCGCGCTGAACGCGGGCATGCCTGCGCACATCGCTTGCGGGGCAATATTGGCGCA
>CAZTND010000017.1:0-15258 GCA_964615285.1 uncultured Clostridia bacterium | reverse complement strand
GGGCATGCCTGCGTTCAGTCGCCCTTGGGCGATATTTAACGCAAGCCGTCGGGCTTGCGTTTTTGGTTCGGAAACGAAGGGCTTTGCCCTCCCCCCCCTCCCCCAAAGGGGGGAGCACTCCCTTCGGAAACCCAAGTATGGCACTTCTACAAAAAATAGCCTTATCAAAAGCGGAACAGAGTTCCGCGCTGAACGCGGGCATGCGCCGCGCACATCGCTCGCGGGGCAATATTGGCGCAAGGCTCCGCCTTGCCGATAAGAGTTCGATAATTGTGGTGGCGCTTCCCTCCAAACCACCCGCAAGGAGCCCCGCTCCTTGACTACGCGAAGGGCGTTCCGCCCTCTCGACACCCGCGTTGCGCAAGGCGCGGCCTTGCAGTTCTCCGTGAACGGTACGCGCGTGCGGAAAAGAAAATTTTAACAAAATTTTCCGAACGAGCGCGGAATGTCTTGACACATGTAAAAATTTAGTGTATAGTTTCATGGTATATCCAAAAGCGGAGGAAGGAGCCATGCAGACGTTGCAAGAACGCATCCTGGCGCGCAAGAGAGAAAAAAATGCCGTCATTCTGGCGCATTATTATGTGCCCGAAGAGGTGCAGGCGGTCGCCGATTTCGTGGGGGATTCTTTTTATCTCGCCAAAATCGCGCGGGAAACGGCGGCGGACGTCATTCTCTTTTGCGGCGTGCACTTCATGGGTGAAAGCGCAAAGATATTGAATCCGCAGAAACGGGTGTTCCTGCCCGACCCGGCGGCGGACTGTCCCATGGCGCACATGGCGGACGCGGAACAAATCGCCCGCCTGCGCGCGCAGACGGACGACCTCGCCGTGGTGTGCTACATCAATTCCACGGCGGCGCTGAAGGCCCTTTCGGACGTGTGCGTCACTTCCTCGAACGCGGTGAAGATCGTCCGCGCGCTGCCCCAAAAGAATATCCTGTTCATTCCGGACGAAAATCTGGGGCGGTTCGTCGCGGCGGCGATGCCCGAAAAGACCTTTTATTTCTCGGGCGGGCACTGTCCCGTGCATGCCTTTCTCTCCGCCGCCGACGTGGCGGCACACAAGCGGGAACACCCTGCCGCGGCCGTGCTCACCCATCCCGAGTGCAACGCCGGGGTGCGCGGCCTCTCCGACTTCATCGGCAGCACGGCGGACATCATTGCCTTTGCCGAACGGAGCGAAAAGACGGAATTCATCGTCTGTACAGAGCCGGGCGTGTTTTTCGAACTGCGCCGCCGCTGCCCGCAGAAAACCTTCTACTCCGCGGGCATGGTGTGCGCGGATATGAAAAAGATCACGTTGGAAAAAATGCTTGCCGCGCTCGAGGAGGAGCGGGGAGAAGTGATTTTGGACGCGGAAGAGGCGCGTCGGGCGTACCGCCCGCTGGCGAGGATGCTGCAGCTGGGCTGAAGGGAAAGAGATGGAAGAAATTTTCGGTCGGAAATACGACGTGCTCATTGCGGGCATGGGGGTGGCGGGACTGTTCTGCGCCCTGCATCTGCCCGCAACATACAGCGTACTGCTGCTCTCCAAGGACGGGGCGGACAAGAGCGATTCCTTCCTGGCGCAGGGCGGCATCTGCATGCTCAATTCTTCCGATGACTATGAGAGCTATTTTGAGGACACCATGCGCGCGGGGCACTATGAAAACGATCCCGCCGCGGTAGCGCTGATGATCAGAAGCTCGCCCGCGGTCATCGGCGAATTGGTGGACTGCGGCGTGGCGTTCGCACGGGACGCGTCGGGCGGGTTCCGCCGTACCCGTGAGGGCGGGCATTCGGTGCCGCGCATCCTCTTTCACGGCGACGAAACGGGCAAAGCCATTGCAAGCTGTCTGCTGGCGGCGGTGCGGCGGCGTCAGAATGTGCAGATCGCCGAGCACTGCGAGCTCTTGGACGTCATCGCACAGGACGGGGAATGTTTCGGCGGCGTCGTGCGGCGTGCGGCAACGGGCGCGGTCATCCCTGTATATGCCGACCGCACCCTGCTTGCCTCGGGCGGCGTGGGCGGGCTGTACGAAAACTCCACCAATTACCGCCACTTAACGGGCGACGGGATCGCCATCGCGCTCAAAAACGGCGTCCGGACCGAACATGTGGACTATGTGCAGATCCACCCCACGACCTTTTATTCCGAAAAGCACGGCAGGCGGTTCCTCATCTCCGAGTCGGTGCGGGGGGAAGGGGCGGTGCTCCTCGGGGCGGACGGCAAACGTTTCTGCAACGAATTGCTCCCGCGGGACGTCGTGACGGCTGCCATCCGCGAACAGATGGCAAAGGAAGGTTCCCGCTATGTGCGGCTGGACATGCGCCCCGTCGGCGAAAAGGTGCTGCGCGAGCATTTCCCCACCATCTGCGCGCACTGCCTCGCCGAGGGGTACGACGTGACAAAGACGCCCGTGCCCGTCGTGCCCGCCCAGCACTATTTCATGGGCGGCGTCAAGGTCGACCTTTGGGGCCGGACGAGCATGAAGCGGCTGTATGCCGCGGGAGAGACGGCCTGCAACGGCGTGCACGGCAAAAACCGCCTTGCCAGCAATTCCCTGCTCGAAAGCCTGGTATGGGCGGAGCGCGCGGCGCAGGCGATGGCGGAAGAAGTTCCCGCCGACAGGCGCCCCGCAATCGATTTGTCGGCATACGCCGACTATGAAGGATTGAAAAATATCTACGCGGCATCGGTCCGCGCAGAGATGGAAAGACAAAGGGAGGCACATCATGATCGATGAGATAACCATGCGGATACACGGCGACAAAATCATTCTCGCCGCCCTCCGGGAAGACGTGACGGCGGAGGACCTGTCCACCAACTGCGTTTTGCCGGAATACAAAAAGGGGGAGGCGGAGCTGCTGTGCAAGCAGGACGGCGTCATTGCGGGGCTGTCCGTGTTCGCGCGCACCTTTGCCCTGCTCGATCCCGCCGTCGAAACGGAATTTTTCGCCAAGGACGGCGACGAAGTCAAAAAGGGGCAGCGGCTCGCGCTGGTGCGCGGGGATATGCGCGCCATTCTGACGGGCGAACGCACGGCGCTCAATTTTTTGCAGCGCATGAGCGGCATCGCCACGGCGACGCGCGCCATGGTGAAGTTGCTGGAGGGCAGCGGCCTGTTGCCGGCCGACACCCGCAAGACCGCGCCCGGGATGCGGCTGTTTGAAAAATATGCCGTCCGTGCGGGCGGCGGCGCCAATCACCGCTATAATTTATCGGACGCCATCCTGCTCAAGGACAACCACATCGGTGCGGCGGGCGGCGTAAAAGAGGCGGTTGCGGCCGCCAGGCGCTACGCTTCCTTTACGACGAAGATAGAGGTGGAGGCGGAAACGCCGGCCATGGCGCAGGCGGCGGCGGAAGCGGGCGCGGACATCGTCATGCTTGACAACATGACGGACGAGGAGATGCGCCTGGCGGTAAAGCGCATTGCGGGCAGGGCGCTCGTCGAGGTGTCCGGCAACGTCACGGCGGAGAACGTCGCGCGGCTGAAGGGCATCGGCGCGGACATCGTCTCCTGCGGGGCGATCACGCACTCCGCCCCCGTGCTGGACGTCTCCCTGAAAAATCTTCACGCCGTATAATGCATAAAAGAAAGGGGGTATGTCCGAAATGACGGGGGATGAACGCAGAAAAAAGATCGCGGCGATGTTGGGGGAAAAGCCCCTTCCCGCGGCGCACATCGCGCGGACGTTCGGGGTCAGCCGCCAGGTCGTCGTGCAGGACGTGGCGCTGCTCCGCGCGGAGGGACGGGAAATTGTGGCGACCAACCGCGGCTATGTCCTGCCGAATAAAAAGACCTGTTCGCGCGTGTTCAAGGTGCGCCATGCGGACGGCGACACGCGGGAAGAGCTCTGCCTCGTCGTGGACGAGGGCGGCTGCGTGGAGAACGTATTTGTCCATCACAAATTGTACGGCACCATCACGGCATTCATGGGCATCGACAGCCGCAGCAAGGTAGAAGCTTTCATGGCGGGCATCGCAAGCGGCAAGTCGGTCTTTCTCAAAAACATCACGTCCGATTATCACTATCATACGGTGACGGCCGAAAGCGAGGCAGTGCTCGACCGCATCGGGGAACGGCTGGCCCGCCGCGGGTTTCTGGTCCCGCGGGAAAAGGACCGATAGGACGGAAGCGGAATTGAATTATACCCCGCAGAGCGTGCAACGCTCTGCGGGGTATGCTTTTTTGGGAGGCACCATGTCCGGAATAAAGAAGAAAAACGTCCCGCATAAAATTCTTTGCGGGACGGAAAAAACGGATCCGATGTTTATTTTGTGATTTTTTCAAAATCCGAAGCGGGGTGCTTGCAGACGGGGCAGACGAACCCGTCGGGCAGTTCCTCACCGACGTATTCATACCCGCAGATGGTGCACCGCCACACGGTCTGGCCCTTGTCGTTCTTCTGCGGTTTGGGCTTGACGTTGGCGTGATAATAGGCATATGTGCAGGAATCCCGCTGCGAAAGGATCGCCCCGTCGGTGACTTCGGCGACGAACAGGTAATGCGTGCCGAGATCGGAAACGTCGATGACGTTCGCGCAGAGGTAGCCGTTCGTCCCCGCCGTCACAAAGGCGCAGCCGTTGGAGGCGGTGTCCCGGGCGTCGAAGCCTTGGAATTTATCGGTGTCCCTGCCGCTGTGAAAACCGAATCGTTCAAAGAGTTCGAATTTTACCGACGTATCGAGGATGGAAACGGTAAATTTTTTGCATTTCAGAATACATTCGGCGGTGTAGTTGCTCTTATTGACCGCCACGGTGATGCGGTTGGGCGTAGAGGTCACCTGGGTCACGGTGTTCACGATGCACCCCGTGTCCTTCACGCCGTCCCGGTCCTTGGTGGTGAGTACGAACAAGCCGTAACTCAGTTTATGCATTACTTTTTCATCCATCTCTATCATTTCTCCTCCTCATTGATGATAATGTCCGCCCGTACGGGCGATGTCATAGGATCCCAAAGGAACGGTGGTTCCTTTGGCGGGTGGAGGGCAGCGCCCTCCGAAAAATTTAGCCTTCCATCAAGCGGAGCATTGCTCCGCGTTCCATCGCCTGTACGGGCGATAACTTGGGATTTTCAAGGGACTCTTTCTCGGGCGAATGGAATTTCGCCCTCGGGAAACAAATCGCCTTGCGTATGCGATTTGTCTTGCGCTGTCGGAAAACGATCATCGATCGTTTTCCGAATAGTTCACCCTCTCGGCATCCGTGCTAAACAAAGCGCAGCCTTGTTTTCATTTTTATTTCTTTTTGAAAGGGGTCAGGTCGAGGGTGGCAAAGTAATCCGCGGGGGTCTCGGCGCGGCGGATGAGCCTGACCGAGCCGTCCTCGCGCAGCAGGAGCTCGGCGGAACGCAGTTTGCCGTTGTAGTTGTAGCCCATGGAAAAGCCGTGCGCGCCCGTGTCGTGAATGACGACGTAGTCGCCGACGTTCACCTCGGGCAGCATGCGGTCGACGGCAAATTTGTCGTTGTTCTCGCACAGCCCGCCCGTCACGTCGTACTTGTGGTCGCACGGTTCGTTTTCCTTGCCCGGCACGGTGATGTGGTGGTACGCCTTGTACATGGCGGGGCGCATCAGGTTGGCGGCGCAGGCGTCCAGCCCCACATACTCCTTCCAGATGTGTTTTTCATGCAATACTTTGGCGACGAGGTGTCCGTAGGGGGCAAGCATGAACCGTCCGAGCTCGGTGAAGATGGCAACGTCGCCCATGCCCGCGGGCACGAGGATGTCCTCATACGCCTTTCTCACCCCTTCGCCGATGACAAAGATGTCGTTCTCCGGCCGGTCGGGGCGGTAGGCGATGCCCACGCCGCCCGACAGGTTGACGAAGGCGATGTGCGCGCCTGTCTCCTCGTGCAGTTCCACGGCGAGGCGGAACAGGATTTCGGCGAGTTTGGGGTAGTAACCGTTGTCGGTGGTGTTGCTGGCGAGGAAGGCGTGGATGCCGAAGTGTTTCACGCCGTAACCCTTCAGTTTCCGGAACGCCTCCTTCATCTGTTCCTTGGTCATGCCGTACTTGGCGTCCTTGGGGGTGTCCATGATGGCGTTGTTCAGGGTAAAATCCCCGCCGGGGTTGTAGCGGCAGCACATGGTCTCCGCAAAGGGGGCGATGCCCGCGTAAAAATCGACGTGCGTGAGGTCGTCGAAATTGATGATGGCGTCGAGCTTCCGCGCCAGCCGAAAATCTTCCGCGGGCGTGACGTTGGAGGAGAACATGATCTCCTTGCCCGAAAACCCGACCGCATCCGAAAGCATCAGTTCGGTGAGGGAGGAGCAGTCCACGCCGCAGCCCTCTTCCCGCAGTATCTGCATGATGTAGGGATTGGGGGTCGCTTTGACGGCGAAATATTCCTTGAAGCCCTTGTTCCAGGCAAACGCCTTTTTCAGGCGGCGGGCGTTCTCGCGGATGCCCTTTTCGTCGTAGATGTGAAAGGGCGTGGGATAGGTCTTGACGATCTCTTCGATCTGCGCTTTGGTGACAAAAGGTTTCTTTTCCATGCTCAGTGTGCTTCCTGTGTGGGATTTTGATTCTATTGTAACATAAAATCTTCGTATACGCAAGTTATTTTTTGTCCCCGGATGGGTACGCTCGGGGAAAACGTTTGACTGTTCGCGCCGCGCGTGTTACAATAAACGGCGGAAAAACGGTACAAAATATAGTTTGGGGAGGGCTTGAATAATGTCGGGCGACATCGGAAGAAAAATAGCGGGGAATTTTTTCCACCGCGGTCTGCAGCTCCTCGTCATGGGCTGCGTCACGGGCTTCCTTGCGGGCGTGGTCGTCACGTTCTATAACATCTGCGTTTCCCTCGCCGAGGGATTTTCGGCGGATATATACGCCTATGTGCGGGAGCATTGGTTTTTGATCCCCGTGCTCTTTTTGGCGTTGGCGGCGGGCGCTCTCCTCATCGGCGTGCTCGTGCGGCTCGTGCCCATGGTGCGCGGCAGCGGCATCCCTCAGACCGAGGGCGCCGCGCGGGGGATATTGAAATACAATCCCTTTGTCGTGCTCTGTTCCATGTTCGCCGCCTCGCTCGCCTGCGTGTTTTTCGGCTTGTCTGCGGGCGCGGAGGGGCCCAGCATCCAGATAGGCGGGGCGTGCGGCTACGGCTCTTCCCGCCTCCTCTCCCGCACGGACATGCTCCGCCGCTATCAGATCACGGGCGGCGCGTGCGCGGGGCTTGCCGTGGCGTTCAACGCGCCGCTCACGGGCATGGCGTTCGCCTTCGAGGAGACGCATAAAAAGTTCTCGCCCGAGGTGTTCATCTGCGCCTTCTCTTCGGTCGTCACGGCCGTGGTCACGCGCAATCTCATCCGCGGCGGGCTGGGGCTCTCCACGGGCGCGACGTTCGATACCTTTTCCTTTGCCGTGATCGATTATCCCTATGCGGCGTACGGTTACATCGTTTTGGCGGCGTTCGTCTGCGCCCTGCTCGGCGTGGGGTTCTATCATGCGGCGATCGCCCTGAAAAGATGGATGGACCGCAGGGTGACTTTCTGGCGCGGCGTCGGAAAAATGCTGATCCCCTTCTGCCTCGCCGGCGTTTTCGGGCTGATCACGGTCTACGCCATGGGCGGCGGGCATTCTCTCATCGAGGCGCTCGGAACGCAGGGCGGTACGGAAGAGATGGCGCCGGAAGAGACGCTTTTTCTGGGTCTTGCCGGCACGTTGGCGCTGGCGCTTGTGTTCAAATTCATTGCCTCGGTCGTCAATATGTCCTGCGGCGTGCCCTGCGGCGTTTTCATTCCCATGCTGACCATCGGCGCGGCGGCGGGCGCGCTGCTCTCGCTGTTCATGCAGGAATTTTTGGGCATGGATGCCGCATATTCCGATCTCATCGTCATGGTCGGCATGGCGGCGTTCTTTACCTGCGTGGTGCGCGCGCCCATCACGGGCGTGGTCATGGTGGTGGAACTGACATGGAGTTTCACTCCCTTGCTGCCCGTGGTGCTGGGCGTTGCGGCGGGCTATATGGTCGGCCAGGCGGCGGGCGCCAAGCCGATCTACGAGGAACTTTTGGAACAGATCGTAAAAAGCCGGGACTACCGCTTTGCGCAGCTCTCCTGTTCTTTTATCGTGCAAAAGGACAGCATCGTGGCGGGCATGTCCGTGAAGGAGGTGCTTTGGCCGGCGGGCGCCGCGGTGAAATCCCTTTCCCGCGGGGAGGAGAACATCGTGCCCGATGCGGACACGGTCCTGGCGGCGGGGGACGTCATCTCCGTCTTTGCCGAAACGCCCGACCCCGCCGCCGTCGAACGCGAGCTCAACCTGCTGACGGGCAACCGCCCGGCGGGGAAATAGAGGCGCTGGATCGGACGGCCGGGCAGAGCCCCGCATAATCTTCGCCCCTTCGACATACATTGATAAAAAACGGCGAGGGGCAACGGGAATGCGGCTTTGGCAGGAAATTCTGGCGCAATTCGGCGACGGGCAGGTGCCCGACGGCGGCGTGACGGAGACGATTTATACCGTCTGGGAAGGCAAGGGCGGCTACTTTCAGAACATCAGGTCCATCGGCGCGTTTTCCCCGCGGGAGATCCTGCTCGTCCTGCGGCGGGGAGAGCTCTGCGTCGCGGGCGAGGGGCTGACCGTGGCAAAATATTGTGAAAGCGACGTATTCATCCGCGGCGTTATCCGCTCCGTCGAACGCAGGGAGGGGTAGGGACCGGGCCATGAGCGGTTTGTTTTTGCTGCGCCTCACCGTCGAGGGCATCTACCCCGAGGGGGCGCTGGCGCGCTTCAAACGGGCAAAAATTCCCGTTTCGGACGTCAGAAAGACGGATAAAAAGAGGCTGGAACTGTGCATAGAACGGAAATATCGTGAAAAAGCCTTTACAATTTTGCGCGATTCATGCTATAATATCACGGAAGAAAGGCGGTTCGGCGCATGGCGGCTGTTTGCTCTGCTGCGGCAGCGGGTCGGCTTTTTCATCGGCGCGGCGGTCTTTGCCCTGCTTTGCGCCGCGTCCGATCTGTTCGTGCTTCGCATCGACGTCGTGGGCACGGGCGCCTATTACCGCGACCGCGTTTTGGCGCTGCTCGGCGACAACGGCGTCACCGTGGGCAGGCTCTACGGGACGGAAAAGGCGGCGGCGATCACCGCACAGATCCTCGCGTTTGAAAACGTCAGTTTCTGTTCCCTGCAAAAGGAGGGCAGCGTGCTGACCGTCGAGGTGCAGGTCTCCTCCTCCCTCACCCCCGCGGCGGACGGCGGGCTCTATGCCCCCGCGGCGGGAACGGTATATTCCCTCACCGTCGTGCGCGGCACGGCGCAGGTGGCGGAGGGCGATGCCGTCGAAGCGGGTCAGCTGCTTGTCGGTTCGGCGGAGGGGGAAAGGCAGATCGTCATGGCGGGCGCGCGCATTCTCTGTTCGTATGAGGCGATTTCCGCCGCGGCGACGGAGGAAGAGGCGCTGGCGGAAGGCCTGCTTGCGGCGGAAGCGTCCGGCGAGGCCGAAATCGTATCCCGGTCCGTCTCGCCGCAGGCGGAGGGGTTCTTAGTGGAGATAGAATATATTCTCACCGTCAGCCTGAATATGGATTGAAGGGACGATGCGTTCCCGGCCTTCGGGCGGCTGAAAATTTCGACGTTGGAGGAAATAGTTTACGGCACAGATCAGAAAAGAAGTGGAGACGTCCGGGCTGGACGAATTGCAGAAAGTACTCGGCAATTTCGACGAAAACCTGACCGCCGTCACTCGCGCGCTGGGGCTCACGGCGCGCGTGGAGGGGACGAGCATCCTGCTCGACGGGGAAGAAGCGGACGCCGAAGCGGGCGCCGCGGTGCTGGAAAGCCTTCTCGGCATCATCCGCAGCGGCGAGCCCATCGACAGGAGCCGCATCGGCTATTGCATCGAGCTCGCCCGCGAGGGCAGGGCGGAGGACATCGGTTCGATCATGTCGGGCGTTGTCGCCATCACCGCCCGCGGCAAACAGGTGAAATGCAAGACGGTCGGGCAGAAAAAATATGTGGACGCGGCAAAGACCAACACCATCGTTTTCGGCGTGGGGCCCGCCGGTACGGGCAAGACGTACCTTGCCGTCTGCCTCGCCGTCGCCGCGCTCAAGAGCCGGCAGGTGGAAAAGATCGTCCTCACCCGCCCCGCCGTCGAAGCGGGCGAAAAACTCGGCTTTCTCCCGGGCGACCTGCAGAACAAAGTCGATCCCTATCTGCGGCCCCTGTACGACGCCCTGCAGGAACTGCTGGGGCTGGAAAATTATACGAAATACATGGAACGCGGCGTGATCGAGATCGCCCCCCTGGCGTATATGCGCGGGCGCACCCTGTCCAACGCGTTCATCATTCTGGACGAAGCGCAGAACACGACCAAGGAACAGATGAAGATGTTTCTCACCCGCATGGGGGAGGGCAGCCGCGTCATGGTGACGGGCGATCTCACGCAGATCGACCTGCCGGAGGGCAAAAAGAGCGGGCTCATCCACGCGGTGCGCATCCTGAAGGGGGTGGAGGGCATCGCCGTCTGCCGTCTGACGGAAAGGGACGTGGTGCGGCATCCGCTGGTCATGGCGATCATCCGCGCCTACGAACGGGACGCCGAAGGCGCGGAAGGAGGTAAAAACAAATGATAATCGGCGAGGAAAAGCCCTTTGCGGGCGCCGTTCTCATCAAGAGCATCATTACATTCGTGCTCAACTATCTCATTTTGTTGGGCATCACGCTGCTGCTGGTCTTTTTCCACGACCCCGCCGGCTATTCGCAGTATCTGGCGGATAATCTCTTCATGCTCTTTTTCACCGTGGGGTGCCTTTTTCTGCTCTGCTGGATCGTCTATCTGTACTATTTCTTCGATAAGCGCTCCTTCCTGACGGAGATGAAGAACATCTGGCTGGTCTTTTTGAGCCTCGACGTCAGTATCGTCGTATGCGCCCTCTGCGGGGACTACATCAGCGCGTATGCCCGTCCCACGGCGATGCTGGCGCTTCTGATTCTCTTTCTCGTGGGATACCGCGACGCCATTTTCCTGAACGTCGTCTTTTCGGTCGCCATGTTCACGCTGGACGTGTTCATCGACTATCAGACCTATGTCGCCACGGGCATGACCAACGAGATGTTCTATTCCTTCATGATCTGTTTCATCGGCGGCATGTTCGCCGTGTTCGTGGGAAATTCGGCAAAGACCAGGGGGCATGTCCTGGGCACGGGGCTGGTCATCGCCATCCCCACCGTGATCATCATCCTTCTTTTGAAGATCACCGATTACAATCATCTGGACGGGCTGGAACTTCTGAAGGCGGCGGCTTTCGGGCTGGGCGGCAGCGTGTTTTCCGCCATTCTGGCCCTCGCCCTGCTTCCCCTGCTCGAAGGGGTGTTCAGCGTGCTGACCGTCTTCCGCCTGCGCGAATTGACCTCGCCCGACGCCAAGCTCTTAAAGCGGCTGAAAAACGAGGCGCCCGGCACGTTCAACCACTCCATGGCGGTGGCGCAGCTCGTCGAAAGCTGCGCGTCCGCGCTGGGCGAAAACGTCGAACTGGCGCGCGCGGCGGCGTACTATCACGACGTCGGCAAACTCCGTCAGCCCGACTTTTTCACGGAAAATCAGACCGATCACAACCTGCACGACGAGCTCACGCCCGAGCTGTCCGCCGACATCATCCGTTCGCACACCAAGGACGGCTACGACCTCATCACGGCATATCATCTTCCCAGGTTCTTTGCCGAGGTCGCCCTCGAACACCACGGCACCATGCCCATCAAATACTTCTATGCCAAGGCGCTCAGGATGTCCGACGGGGAGATCAATATAGAGAACTATTCCTATCAGGGTCCCAAGCCGCACACCAAGATCGCCGCCATCGTCATGATCGCCGACGCCTGCGAAGCGGCCACCCGTTCCCTGACGGACAGAACGCCCGAAAACGTGGAAAAGGCGGTGCGCTCCATCATTCAGGAACGCATGGATCTCGAACAGTTTTCGGAGTGCGAGATCACGATGAACGAACTGAACGTCATCAAGGAGACGCTCGTCAGCGCGCTGACCGGTCTCTATCATCACCGCATCAAATATCCGGACGTGCGCTTCACGAGGAGCGGCATGGAGGACAAGGGAGGCAAGGCCGATGGCTGAGCCCTTTGTCTTTTATCGGCAGGAGGGCGGCGCGGCAATGGCATATGCGCCCCTGGAAGAGGCGCTTGCGTCATTCATCGACAGCGATATGCCTCTGGCGGTCGAGGCCGTATTTGTTTCGGAAGAGGAGATCCGCCGTCTCAACCGCGAGCAGCGGCATGTGGACGCCGTAACGGACGTTTTAAGTTTTCCTTCCCTCTCCCTCACGGCAGGGCAGAAAATTTGCGGCAGGGACTTTCCCTTTGACGTGGACGAGAACGGCAATCTGTTCCTGGGCTCGGTCGTCATCTGCGAAAAGCGGGCGGAGGAGCAGGCGCAGGAGTACGGTCATTCCTATGAGCGCGAGCTGCATTATCTGCTGGTGCACGGCGTCATGCACTGCCTGGGCTGCGACCACATGGAGGCGGGCGAAAAGGCGGTCATGCGCGCGGCGGAAGAGGAAGTGCTCGCAAAGATCGGCATCACGCGCTGATCGTCCCGTGGGCCGATACCCCGGGATCCCAAAGGGACATAGTCCCTTTGGCGGGTGGAGGGCGGCGCCCTCCGAAAAAGTGCCATTATAAAGCGGAACGGAGTTCTGCTCCAAACGCGGGCATGCCCGCGTTCAAATCGCCCGATGGGCGATATTGACGCAAGGCAAAGCCCTGCTTTTAAGAGTTCGGTTTTTTCAAGGGGCGTCGCCTCTTGACCCCATTCAAAGGACATTTCTCGGGCGAACGGAATTTCGCCCTCGGTCAGCAAATCGCGCCGCATATGCGATTTGTCTTGCGCTGTCGAAAACGATCGTCGATCGTTTTCGAGTGGCTCACCCTTGAAACCCCCAGGTTGCAAGGCTTCGCCTTGCCAAAATAAAATTTTTACGGAGATACGAAAAAAATGAAGAGCGGATACGTCGCCGTTGTCGGCCGGTCGAATGCGGGCAAGAGCACGCTCATCAACGTGCTGGTGGGGGAAAAGGTCTCCATCGTGTCGCCCAAGCCGCAGACCACGCGGGACAGGATCCTCGGCGTGCTGACGAAGGAAGACCATCAGATCGTCTTTGTGGACACGCCCGGGCTGTATAAGGCAAACAGCGCGCTGTCCAGGCAGATGATGCACACCACGGACGTCAGCGCCAGGAGCGTGGACGTGATTTTGTATGTCCTCGACGGGCATGAACGCGTGGAGGAAGAGGACGCGCGGCTCATTGAACGTTTTTCGGGGTTGGAGGTTCCCCTCCTCGTCGCGTTCACAAAGACGGACATCATGCCCGCCGAAAAGCTGCCGGAGCGACTGTTGCAGCTCTCCGAGATGGGCGTGGAGGCGGACATTTATCCCGTTTCGGCGCGCCGCGGCAGGGGGCTTGCCGCACTGGAAAAGGCAATCGCGGAGCGGCTGCCCGAAGGGGAAAGGTGTTTCGGGGAAGACGTGGTGTCCGACCGCAGCGAGCGGTTCATGGTGTCCGAGATCATGCGCGAAAAGATCCTTCTGAAATTCGACAAAGAGATCCCCCACGGCATTGCGGTGGTCGTGCACACCTTCCGCCTGCAGGAAAACGGCGTGTACGAGATCGGGCTGGACATCGTGTGCGAAAAGCCCAACCACAAGGCGATCCTGATCGGCAGGCAGGGTAAAGCCATCAAGGAGGCGTCCTCCTTCGCGCGGCAGGATATGGAAAAATTTCTGGGCAAAAAAGTCTTTCTGACGACTTATGTCAAGGTCAAAGAGGATTGGCGTAACCGTCCCGGGCTGATGAAGGAATTCGGTTACGGCGATACGGAAGAATAGCAATGTTTTTTTTGCGCATACTTCACCATGGAAAGGAGGGAGGCATGCACAAGAATATACGCGACGAAGAAGCGGCGGACATCGCATGGAAACTTTTTCAGAAGACGGGCAACATGAGCTATTACATGCTGTATAAACAGTTGAAAAAATAGACTTTTTCGGAAAGGGGCATGCCCGCGGGCAGCGGAAAAACAAGATACGAAATACGGACGGGAACGGAAGATGGAAGTCAAGTGCGACGCGCTCATGCTGCGGGCGACCGATTATAAGGATAACGATAAACTTCTCACCCTGTTTGCCGCGGGCAGGGGAAAATTGACCGCCGTGTGCAGGGGGGTCAGAAAGGCGGCGGCAAAACTGAAATTCGCCGCCCAGCCTTTTTGTTTTGCCGAATATGTCCTTGCCGAACGCGCGGGAAGATATACCGTCGTTTCCGCCTTTCTGCACGACGGGTTTTATTCCCTGCGCGAAGATATCGGCAGGTTCTATGCCGCCGCCGCCGTCGCCGAAGTGTGTAATCTTCTCCTGCCGGAGGGCATGGAGAGCGACGCGCTTTTCTTTGCCGCCCTGCGCGCGCTGGAAAGGATGTGCGGGGAAGAATCCGGGGGGGAAGGGGCGGCGCTCGTCTCTTTTTTGCTTACCGCTCTTTCCGCCGCGGGGTACACCGTCAGGGCCGACGGGTGCCTGCGCTGCGGGCGTCCGGTTTGCGGCAGGGGCGCGTTCAGTTTTGAACAGGGAGGGTTTTTCTGCGCCGCCTGCCCGCAGGAGAACTGCGAACCGGCAAGCGAAATCACCTTCCGGACCCTGCGCGCCGCCCAACGGGGAGAGGCTCTGCCGGACGGAGGGGACGGAATCAAGCGCGCCCTGCGCCTGTTGCGGGCATATTTTATCCGCAAAACGGGCTGCCGGACGGACAGTTTGTCGGAATACATACGCCTGATTTGAGACAAAAAATGGCGTTTGTTTTCCAAAAAGGGAAAAATTCGGAAAAATGCGCGGAAAGACTTGAATTTTGCAACGTTTTGTATTAAAATAACAAGAGACAAAAAAATATTTTTGTAACGAATTTGGGTCGGATAAGACCAAATATCAGGAGGAGTGAAACTTTATGGCGAAAAAGTATTGTTACCTTTTTTCCGAAGGCAATGCGAAAATGAAGGAGATCCTCGGCGGCAAAGGTGCAAACCTTGCGGAGATGACAAACATCGGGCTGCCCGTGCCGCAGGGATTCACGATTTCTACCGAGGCATGCACGCAGTATTATGAAGACGGCAGACAGATCAATCCCGAGATCCAGGAGGAGATCATGGAGTACATCGAAAAGATGGAAAAGATCTGCGGCAAGAAATTCGGCGACAAGGAAAATCCCCTGCTCGTTTCCGTGCGCTCGGGCGCAAGGGCTTCCATGCCCGGCATGA
>CAZTND010000016.1:24252-34881 GCA_964615285.1 uncultured Clostridia bacterium | reverse complement strand
TCCATTATAATAGAAATATAAGTGTTCACTGATTAGAATAATCAGTGAACATTTTCTTTTGCTTTCAAAGCAGTTTTCCGAGCCTGTTCATCATGGCCGCCTTGTGCTCCGTAAGGGAGTGGGCATAGCGGTTCAGAGTGACGGCGGGATTCCTGTGCCCTGATATCTCGGAGCACAGACAGGCGGAATAAAATTCCTTATTCATAGTGCATACGTCCGTTAAAATCAGATGAATGACCGCGCCCGCGCCGAAATATTTTTCGGGGCTGTTTTTTTTGCGTTATCCCGCGCGGAAAAGGGTTGCCATATCCCCGGTTCCGTTTCCTGCCGGGAACACTCGCGCCTTCCTTCTTCTTACAACTCTACCGACAGTAGAGCCCGCTTTTTTTGCAGTAGAGAGCCGTTTGGCGCCGGTAGAAAGGGCGTTTCGGAACGGAGAGAAAAAAGGGAAGGCAATAGGTAGTAAAATCGGCGCCGGCGGTCTATAATAATAAGCGTAAAACCGAAGGGCGGGCGCGGGAAAATACAAAATAAAAAAGAAGCAAAACGATCGGAAAGGAGGCAGCGATATGAGAGAAAAACTTTTGGACGGCATGTCCGTCCGCGGCATCGGCGCCAAGGGGCTGCGCGCGGCAAAACAGCCCGTGTACACCAAGGGGGAAGAGTTGTTCAATGCCATCTCCCACATTGTCGGGGCGGGGCTGGGCGTCATTTTCTGTATAGCGTCCTTTCTCGCCGCATCCTATGTCCCGAGCGTCGAGAAATACGTTGCGGCGGGTATTTATTCCTTTACCGTCATCGCGCTGTACACCATGAGCGCGCTCTATCATTTCCTGCCGCAGGGCACGGCAAAGCGCGTGTTCCGCATCTTCGATCACTGTACCATATATCTGCTGATCGCCGGATGCTATACGCCCTTCTGCCTCGTGGCGTTCTGGTCCCTGCCCGTCGGCAAGATCATTTTCGGCGTGGAGTGGGGGCTGGCGCTCATCGGCATCACCCTGAACGCCGTCAACATGGAGTGGAAGGCCGTCAAGGTGTTCAGCTACATCAGTTATGTGGTCATGGGCTGGATGATCGTGTTCATTCTGCCGATCTTTCTGGAGAGCGTTTCCCCGGCCTGTTTCCTGTGGCTGCTGGCGGGCGGCATTTTCTATACCGTGGGCATCGTGTTCTATGTGCTGGGCAGAAAAAAGAGCTATATGCACTGCGTCTGGCACATCTTCGTGCTCCTCGGCAGCATCTTCCAGTTCGTCAGCATCCTGCTGCTGCTCCTGTAAGCCCTTCGCCTCTGCCGTTCCCGTAAGGGGAGGGCGAAAACGCCTTGCGTGCATCTTTCACGACCGAGCGGAAAAATTTTCCAAAAAAGTTGACCTTTCTCTTCTTTATCTTATTGACATTCATTATCATTTATGATATAATGAACTCAATCAATTCAAAGAAAGGAGTCAAAAATTATTATGAAAAGATGTGCTGTATGCGGCGAGATCGTAGCGGATGATGTGGAAGTTTGCCCTGTTTGCAAGGCAAAGAAGTTTGTTCCCATCGAAGAGAGCAAAGGGGCGCCCCGGTTTGCGTGCGAACACCATGTGGGCGACGGCGTTGTGGAAGACGCCGAAGTCATGCAGGGCCTGAAGGACAACTTCATGGGCGAATGCACCGAAGTCGGCATGTACCTTGCCATGGCGCGCGTTGCCGAACGCGAGGGCTATCCCGAAATCGCCGAGGCGTACAAGAGATATGCCTATGAAGAGGCCGACCACGCTTCCAAGTTCGCCGAACTTCTGGGCGAAGCGGTGACCGATTCCACGCAAAAGAACCTCGAAATGAGAGTGGCGGCGGAAACGGGCGCCTGCGCGGGCAAATTTGAATTGGCAAAACGCGCCAAGCAGCTCGGCTACGATGCCATCCACGACACCGTGCACGAGATGGCGAAGGACGAGGCCCGTCACGGCGCAGGCTTTGCCGGCCTTCTCAAGAGATATTTCGGCGAATAATTCGATCGGAAAAGAAAAAGAGCGGAGGACAAGCCTCCGCTCTTTTTGCTCCTTTTCTGCGTCTTTGTATAAAAACAAAAAAGACTCCCGGTCAATGACCGAAAGTCTTGTCGTTCCGTGATTCCGCGAAACCGATGAAAACACCGAATGCGATTCGGGTACTGTTGTTTTCACCGTGAAGGACTACTCCCTTTCTGTGCCTGTCGGTATAATCGTTTTTGAGGGAGATGTCAAGGATTTACAGACATAGCCGCCTTTTGTAAGAGCGGGGAAAGACGGGCTCGTGTTTTCAGCGTATATCCGCGTTTTTCAGCATCTGCCCCACATAAGAGACGCCGATCAGCTCTATTTTGTCCCTGTATTTTTCGCAGGCGGGCAGGTTTTTCTTCGGGAGAATGACGCGGCGGAAGCCCATTTTTATGCACTCGTTCACCCGCCTGTCGGCAAAGGAGACGCCGCGCACTTCGCCCGTCAGCCCGACTTCGCCGAAAAATGCGGTGTATTTGTCGATGACCTTGCCCGAAGCGCCGCTTGCCAGCGCGGCGCAGATGGCGAGGTCCACGGAAGGTTCGTTCAGCTTCATGCCGCCCATGGCGTTGCAGTATACGTCGGCGTTGAAAAAGGGGATGCCGCACCGCTTTTCCAGCACCGCCAGGAGAACGACCAGCTTATTGTAGTCCACGCCGAGGGCCATGCGCCGCGGCAGACCGTAGGCCGTCTTGGCGACCAGGCTCTGCAGCTCCACCATCATGCACCGGTTGCCCGTTTCGGAGGGGGTCACGGCGCTGCCCGCCGCCTCTCCCCGCGATTCGGAGAGAAAGATCCCCGCATAGTCGGCAATGCCCCTGACGCCCGATTCGGTCATTTCAAACACGCCCACTTCCTGCACCGAGCCGAAGCGGTTCTTGACCGCGCGCAGGATCCTGAAATTTTCCTGTCCCTCGCCTTCAAAGTAAAGCACGGTGTCCATGATGTGTTCCAGCACCTTGGGGCCCGCCAGCGCCCCCTCTTTGGTGACGTGCCCGATGATGAAGAAGGTGACGCCCCGGCTTTTGGCGAGCCGCATCAGCGCGGTGGCACATTCCCGCACCTGTCCCACGCTGCCCGCGGTGGAGTTCAGCGTCTCGGTGTACACCGCCTGGATGGAGTCGATGACGACGAATTTGTTTTCCCCGACGTTTTCGAGGATGTTTTCCAGGCAGGTCTCGTTGAGCAGGTACAAATTTTCGCCCGCCACGCCCAGCCGTTCGCAGCGGAGGCTGACCTGCGCGCAGCTCTCCTCGGCGGACACATACAGCACTTTGTGCTCCCCGGACAGGTTGGCGGCGATCTGCGTTAAGAGGGTGCTCTTGCCCACGCCGGGGTCGCCCCCGACGAGCACGAGGGACGCGGGCACGATGCCGCCGCCCAAAACGTTGTCGAACTCGGCGACGCCGCTCTTTACGCGGATGAGTTTTTCCCGTTCGACGGCGGCGAGGGGAATGGCTTTGGAACTGCCGAAGCGCGGTTTGGGCGCCGCATTTTTGGCGGACGGTGCGGCGGGCAGGGGCTCTTCCGCAAAAGTATTGAATTTTTCGCAGGCGGGGCATTTTCCCAGCCAGCGCGGGCTGACGTAGCCGCACGCGCCGCAGACATATTGTGTGGTCGCTTTTGCCATGGTTTTCTCCTTATCGGTTCATCCGCGCATTGTCAGAGGAGCATCGCCAGGCCTTGCAGCAGCGCGATGTGCAGCGGATAGAATATGTAAAAGAAATATTTCATGCGCAGTTTGCCCCGCTTGCCGCTGTAAAACAGGAGGGGGATCAGGGCGAAAAAGGCGTAGTATTCCAGCGCGCCCAGATCGGTGCCGAGCGGCAGTAGCGCGATGCCGACCGCCAGGCAGGCGAGCCTGACATATAAGTTGTCGAGCTTCGCCAATATTGCCGTTTTTTCGGGCATGGGTATGTCCTTAAAGTCGAATAGAGCGGGAAAGACGGGCAGCAGGCAACCTACAAATCCGTAGTCGATGACAAGGACTTCGTTGAGCCCCCAGGTTCCCGCCACGGCGGCGGCGAAGAGCAAAAGGGAGAGGAGGCGCAGGGAAAGCGGGCATGCCTCTTGTAAGAAACATTTTTTACAGAATTGCAGGGCGTAGATCATGAGCACGGAGAGGGAAAAGGTCACCAGGACGCTCATGGCGATGTTGCCGTTGTCAAAGAAGAATATGACGATCTGGCAGAGGAGCGCGAGCCCGAAGAGGAGAACGAAATGCTGCGTCTTGTTCTTGGTGTAGCGGCAGCCCTCGGCAAGCATGTAGGCGAAGAGGGGAAAGGATACCCTGCCGATGATGCGCAGAATGATCAGATCGGGGAAGAGAAAAAATCCCACGTGGTCGACGACCATGAGTATGGCTGCAAGAATCTTGACGGCGTTGCCGCTTAAAAATCTGATTTTTTCCATGTGTTTCCTCCGTGCTTTCACTGCTTTTCAGTATACCACGATTTGCCTTCGGCTGTCAACAAAGCGCACCGTCCGGGACGGGATTTTGTTTCCGCGTAAGCCGTTGCGAACGGAATGCGGAGAGGTCTGTCAGAAAATGGACTTTTTGGGCAAAAAAATCGACGAAAATGACCGCCTTGTTAATATATTTTATTGACATTCGACGAAGAAGAGGGTATAATACAGAATGAGGAGCCATCCTGCGGGAAATTACGCGGCGGCAGCATAATACGGTTTGAAAAAACGGAGCATATCGACGGGCAGGAGCCCGATGGAATTTATGAGAAGGTTGGATCATTCTTTTTTGAAAAAAATCCCCATCGCGCACCGCGGGTATCATACGAGCGAAATACCCGAAAATTCTTTGCTTTCGGCGGAAAATGCCATCCGCCACGGATACGCCATCGAGCTGGATATCCGCGTCACCCGGGACGGGCAGATCATCGTCTTTCACGACGAATACGCCAAGCGCTGCCTGGGGCTGGAGGGCCGGATCGGGCAATATACCTACGATGAGATCAAGGATATCGACCTTCTGGGGTTCAAGGGCGTGCATGTGCCGCTGTTCTCCGAATTTCTGGCATACGTCGACGGCAGGGCGCCCCTCCTCATCGAACTCAAAGCGTGTTTCGGCTCCAAGCATTTCGTGGAAAACGTCGTGCGGATGCTGCGGGGCTATCGCGGGGAGTTCGTCATTCAGACGTTCAATCCCTTCTATCTCATCAAACTCAAAAAAATCGCGCCCGAAATCATCCGCGGGCAGCTCATCACCAAGGACCTGAGCGAAATGCCGCGCGAAAGATTCCGCGACAGGCTGGGCTATTTCGTCGTCTGGCTGTTCGGGTTTACGCGGTTCAACTGGTTTTCCGATCCCGATTTTTACAATATTGACATCCGCTGTTACGGCAAGTATCAAAAGCGGTATGCCATCCGCAACGTGCTGACGTTCGTGGTCACGAACGAAGAGGAATACAACCGCGCCATGCGCTGTACGGACAACGTCGTGTTTGAAAATATGGTCATTGAGTTTTCCGGAAACGACCGGACGGAGCCGGAAGGGGAAGAAAAGCAGGGGGAAAATTTCGGGAACGAAATTTATGAATCCGCCTGACGGCGGCGGAATGCCCGCGGGCGCGTCTTTGCCCGCCGTTCTCTTTTATCCGGTAAAAAAAGTAAAAAAATCCATCGGTTTGCCGCCGATGGATTTTTATGGTTTTACGGAGTGTGAAGGAGGTCCGCTGCGCGATGCAAAAAATCAGTCGGTCATTCCCAACCCGGTTTCGATGTCGGAAATCATCGTGCCCAGCGCCTGAATGCCGCCGCTGGCGGTATACCATGCGTCCGGGTTCGCAAGGACGATGATTTTTCCGGTGTAACCGATTGTGCTTGCCTGTGCGGCCAAATCGGACGCCACCGCGTCGTTGCCCGTCCCGGAAGTGATGTAACCGCGGTTGAGCACGAACAGATAGTCGGGGTTCAGTTCCAGAATGGATTCCCAGCTGATGGAACTGCCGTGCGTTTCGGAAGTTCCCGCCATGTAGCTGTTGTACAGGTTTTCAAAGCCCAGCTCGTGGTCGATAAGGTAGCAGTTGGAGTTGGTCACCGTGGGGCTGGTGGTGTACATCATAATCAGGCAGGAAGCGCCGTTGTATGTTTCATTGATTGCCGCAATCCTTTCCTCATAGCCGCTCTGCGACAGCTTTTCGTCCACATCGCTTTCGGAAATGCCGAAAATTTTCGCCACGGTGTCCACGTTGGATAGGATGTCGCTGTAGTAATTGTCGCCGTCCACGGACAAATACACGACGGGCGCGATCTCTTCAAAGTTCGCATAGTCGGAGGACTGCCTGCCGCTGATGAAGATGATGTCGGGTTCGCTGTACATCAGCTCTTCCAGGGAATAGGATTTGAGCGTGCCGAGATTGGCGATCGAGCCGGACTCCATGGCGTCCCAATAATCGGAAAGATATTCGATGGTGCCCTCGCAGGAGGCGACGATCCGATCGCCTACGCCCAGATAGTCCATAATATCCATGACGGCATAGTCCAGAGTGGCGACGCGTTGGGGATTGAGGGGGACTTCTTTTTGCACCGTTTCGCCGTTTTCATCGAGCGAAGAGACGGTGACGGTTTCTCCCTCTGCGGGCTCCTCGTCAAAGGAACAGGCGCTTGCCAGAATGCCGCAGGACAGCGCCATTGCCAGCGTGAGCAACAAAGCAACAGGTTTTTTCATGATAAACAATCTCCTTATGTTATCTTTTTTAGAAATAGATTGACAGCGGTTTTCCTTCTACTTCGATGATTTCGAATTGTACGCCGTAAATTTCCGACAGGTTTTGTTTGGTCATCACCTCGGCGACCGATCCATAGGTGAATATTTTGCCGTCCTTCATCGCGCAGACGTAATCCGAATAAAAGGCGGCGTAATTGAGTTCGTGCAGGACGAGCACCACGGTCTTTCCCAGCTCGTCGCACAGTTTCCTGACCGTGCGCATCAGATTGCGCGCGTGAAATATATCGAGATTGTTGGTCGGTTCGTCCAGCAGTACGTATTCCGTGTCCTGCGCGATGACCATGGCGATGTACGCCCGCTGGCGCTGTCCGCCCGACAGCTCGTCTATGTATTTGTCTTCCATGTCCTTCAGGGACATGTATCGGATGGCGCGGTCGATGATTTCCCCGTCCGCCTCGGTGAGTCTGCCCGCCGAGTAGGGGAAGCGGCCGAACGCCACAAGTTCCCGCACCGTCAGCTTCATCTGTATGTTGTTGTTCTGCGTCAGAATGGCAAGTTTTTTGGCGAGTTCCTTGCTCTTCCACCGGGAAACGTCTTCGCCGAGAAATTCCACCCGCCCCTCGTCCTTGGCTATCAGGCGGGAAATGACGCCCATGACCGTGGACTTGCCCGCGCCGTTGGGACCGATGAGGGAGGTGATCTTTCCCTTGTGCAGTTCAAAACTCACGTCATTCACCACCGGCTTTTTGTCGTAACGCTTGATCAGATTTTTGACTTGCATTCTATTTTTTCCTCCGCAGCAACAGGTACAGGAAATAACCGCCGCCGATCAGCAGGATGAACACGCTCACCGGCACGGCGTAGTTGAATACGTGTTCCACCAGCACCTGCCCGCCGATGAGAATAATCATGCCGAACAGGGTGGTGCCCAGAATCAGCTGCCCGTGGCGGAAGGTCTTGAAAAATTCCCGCGACAGGTTGGCGATGATGAGCCCCAGAAAGGAAATCGGGCCTACCATGGCTGTGGCAACGGCAATATACGCCGTCACGCCCAGCAGCAGTTTTCCCACATTTTTGTCGTAATCGACGCCCAGGTTGACCGCCTGATCTTTGCCCAGCGCCATCACGTCGAGCGTGCGCACTTCCCGGGAAAACAGCAGCCCCAGCGCCGCCAGGATGCAGGCGGAGAAAACGAGGATTTCGGTGTTTATGCTTTCAAAGCTCGCCGTAATCGATTGCAGCAGGGTTTCGTAATCGTTGGGGTCCATCGCCATGACGATCGTCGATTGTATGGAAGAAAAGAGAGAGGTAAGGCAGGTTCCGATCAGCAGGATGTAGAGCACGTTGCGCCGCGTGAGGCGGAACATCAGCCCGTAGATGAGCAGGGAGGCTGCGATCATGATTACAAGGTCTACGGCAAAGGTGAGATTGGCGTTCAGGACGAGCGCGCTCCCCACGCCGAACGTGAATACGACGACGGTATGCGACAGGGTGTACAGCCCGTTCATGCCCAAAAGGCAGGGGGTCACGATGCGGTTGTTGATGATTGTCTGGAACACGAGCGACGCCGCGCCGATGGCATACGCCGCCAGAAGCATGGCGACGAGTTTGGGGATGCGGATGTTCAGGGAGTACGCTACGAATTTCCATTTGGAAAAATTCAGGCCGATCAAAAGGTAGAGCGCGACGCATATCAGTACGATTGCCGCCAGCGCGCCGATTTTGACGGCGTTCAGTCGCGCGGTGCGCCGATCGGAGCGGATTTTTATCCGCTTCCCTTTGGCGAGCGCGCCCGCAGAGGCTTCAGCTTTTTGCATAGTTGACTCCTTTTTTTATGATTTCGGATAATTTCACCGATTTGTTGCCGAAATTCAGCCGGTAAATGATGGTGGCGATGAACAGCACGCTGCCGACGATGCCGATGATCATTTCGATCGCCAGTTCGTAGGGCGAGATGACGCTGCGGGCGATCAGGTCGCAGACCAGCACGAAGAGGGCGCCCGACAGGGCGGTGTCCCAAAGCGTGCCTTTCAGATTGTCTCCCTTGAAAATCGTCACGATGTTGGGGATGATCAGCCCGATGTAGGAAATCTGTCCCACGGTCACGACGACCGCCGCGGTTATCATCGCCGCAATGCTGATGCCGAAAAAGAGCACCGCGTTGTAATTCACGCCCAGATTTTTAGAAAAATCCTTACCCATGCCCACGATGTTGAAGTGATTGGCAAAGAGAAAGGCGGCGGCTACGAGGGGCACGGCGAGGTATACGAGTTCGTAATTGCCCGCCAGAACCCAGGCGAAGCTGCCCGTCGTCCAGCTGGAAAGTTGCTGCGTCATGTCCGTGGCGTAGGCGATGAAGTTGTTCAGCCCCGAAACGACGTTGCCGAACATGATGCCGACGAGGGGCACCATGACCGCGTCTTTGAACTGTATGCGCAGGATGAACGCCACAAATATCCACGTCCCCGCAATGGCGACGACAAAGGAGAAAACCGCCTGCGTCCAAAGATTGGCGGACGGCACGAGCACCATGCACAGCAGCATGCCCAGCTGCGCGGAAGAAATCGTCGCGCCCGTCGAAGGGGAAACAAATTTGTTGGCGCACAGCTGTTGCATGATCAGTCCCGCAACGCTCATGCCCACGCCCGTGCAGAGGATTGCCGCCAGCCGCGGCAGGCGCGAAACGAGAAACACGTTCAGTTTTTCGGCGTCCGAAAAGAGGGACGCCGGATCGATGTCGTACGCTCCCACGAAAAGCGAGCCGACCGCCGTGAAGAGCAACAGTACGAACAGGACGACGGAGGACATCCGTCCGGATAAGAATCGTTTTACTTTCATCAAAAAATTTACCGCCTTGTCTGAATAAACGGAAAGCCGTTTTCGCGCACTTCGGTTAGCAATAGGCAACCGACGCCGAAAAAAATAACCGATGAAAAAAGGTAAATGAAAATCGGTTATGGTTAGCAATAAGCAACCAGGTGCCTATATTATAAATGAAGTGAGGGGGAGATGTCAAGGAAAAACTATCTTTCGGAGAAAAAAATCGGTTGAATGTCTGGTTTTTTCATACAATATTGGTTTTTTTTCATGCAAAGGAAAGAAAAAAACATTTTTGGCGGGGCGGAAAAGGATATTGGCGCGCCGGCGCATGCAAAGAATATGAATTGCCGTCGATCGAAATATGCCGGGGAAGAGGGGAAAAGTCCCCCGCATTTTTACAATTTTTTAACATTTTTTTATTGATTCGGAAAAACGGGTGTATTATAATAATATATCATAAACATATAAAATTCAATGACGATACGGAGAAAGGGAATGGTCAGAATATTGGCAGCCGAGGACGATAAGGTACTGAACGATCTCGTCTGCTCGATGCTCGCGGGCAACGGGTTTGAAGTTTTTCCGTGCTTTAACGGCGCGGGACAGAGCCGGCGTTGTGCAACGCCGGCTCTGAAACTTTTCCGTCCCGTGTCAGCCGAGTTTGATGATGTTGATGGAAGTGTTGGAATAGTTGAAATTGCCGTTGGAGGAAAGGACGCGGAAGGTCGTGGGTACGGTCGTGACGGTAAAGACAGCGGACAGGCTTTGGGATTCCATTTGCCCGCTGTCGCTGAAAACGTCCTGCGCCGCCGCGCCGGGGATATTGGTCCCGTTCAGCTGGAAAGTTACCAGATTGCTCACGGGGAAGGACGAGACGCTCGCCGACGGCGAAGCCGTGCCCGAGTACGCCGCATAGTAGGTTCCCGGGGTGTTGATGGTCACGTTGGCTGTGCCCGCAGTGTGCGAGAGCGCCGTTCCGTTCAGAACGGCGTTCATGTCAAAGGACAGCGGATTGCCGATCGTCACCGGTGCGGTCGGGGTAGAATAAGCGCTTACGAAGTCGGAAATATTCGTCGTCCCGGTAGAGCCGGTTGCCCCTGT
>CAZTND010000016.1:22704-24152 GCA_964615285.1 uncultured Clostridia bacterium | reverse complement strand
GTTGCACCGTAGACAAAGCGAACGATGCTGTAGGCAGCGGTGCAGTCATTGCAGCAGCTGCAATTGCCGTTGCAGTTCCCGCAGCCGTTGCCGCATAAATCTCTGTTACACATAAAAATTTCTCCTTTGCAGTGCATATACACTTATTCATTCATATGAAAAACGAAGAAAAAATGTGTTGGGACGGACTCCGCGCCCGCCGCTTTGGAAATATATTACAAAAAAATGACATTTTATAGACAACTGCGCTGAAAAAATATTACATCCTTTTGCTACAATAAAGTCATGATTTTGAAAAAGGAGTAATGTTTATGAGCAAAAGGATTTTTCACACTCTGACGGCAGCGGCGCTCGCGCTTCTGCTGGTCTTTACGCTTATGTTCGCGGTCGCCTGCACGGACGGGGCGCAAAATTCCGGCAGCACCGGCGGCAGTACGGACAGCAGCACCGGCGGCAGTACGGACAGCAGCACCGGCGGCAGTACGGACAGCAGCGCTGACAGCGGCAACGACAGCGGCACGGGCGATGACGAAGGGGGAGAGGACGTTCCCGCTTCCGTCTGGCTGAATAAGGTCGCAAACTTTTCCACGGGATATTCCAGCGCTGACGGCGGCGTGGCGGAGATCGTGCAGTACAATGCCGACAACGGAAAATTGTACCTGGTGAACGGAAAAACGCAGACGCTCGACATCGTGTCGCTGCAACGGTATGAGGAGACGGAGGAGCTGGAGACGGTGTTCGACGAGGCGAGCGGACGCATTTCCTTTCATTCTCTGATGGAAGAGCATCCCGAAGATTTTGCGGCGGGCTTTGCCGTCGGCGACATCACGAGCGTTGCGGTCAACACCGAACTCGACCGCATTGCGGTGGCGGTGCAAAACTCCGATTTCACGCAGGGCGGCGCCATCGTTCTCCTGGACTATGAGGGGAATTATGTTGCGGCATATGCCTGCGGCGTGCAGCCCGATATGATCACCTTTGCGGGCAATGTCGTGCTCACGGCGGACGAGGGCGAGCCGCGCGACGGATACGGTGCGGGGACGACCGACCCGCAGGGGAGCGTGACGGTGCTCGATCTGGACGAGGAGACGCCCGCCCCCGTTGTCGTTACGTTTGAAAGTTTTGACGCGCAGCGGGAACAGCTCGTTGCCGACCGCGTTCTGCTCAAAAAGGATACCGCGCCTTCCGTCGACCTGGAGCCGGAGTATATCGCGGTGAGCGGTACGAGGGCGTATGTTTCCCTGCAGGAAGCGAACGCGATCGCCGTGCTGGACATCGAAGCCAGGCAATTTCTCTCCGTCCGGGGGCTGGGGTTCAAGGACCACAGTCTTCCCGGGAACGGGCTGGATATGATCGAGGACGGGCAGATCTCCATTGAAACGCAGGACGTGTACGGCGTGTATATGCCCGACGGGGTCGATGCGTTCGAGCAGAACGGCAGGACGTAT
>CAZTND010000016.1:2989-22604 GCA_964615285.1 uncultured Clostridia bacterium | reverse complement strand
GAACGGCAGGACGTATATCTCCGTAGGGCTGGAACGGCAGGGCGGCGTCATGATCTTTGACGTCTCCGACCTCTCCGATGTGGAATATGTTGCCTGGGCAAATTCCCGCGATTATTCCGACGATATGGCGGGGGACGTCGCGCCCGAGGGGCTGGACTTCATCCCCGCGGCGGAGAGCCCGAACGGGCAGGATCTGCTGGTCGTCGCCAACGAGAACAGCGGAACGATCTCCCTGTATGCCCTCGAAGGGGAACAAAAGACGTACACCATGCACGAAACGGCGACATTCATTCCCGTGGAGAACGCCGATCACCTGCTGATCTGGTCGGTGTTCGGCAACGGCGGCAAGGACGACGGGCAGACGTCCAACGATTTCATCACCGTCTATAATCCGACGGACGCAGCCATCGATCTTTCGGACTATACGGTGCGCTATTCGACCATGAACGACGCGTCCGATCGCGTGTGGAAGGAGATTTCCATGGAGGGGCTTTTGCCCGCGGGCGGGTACTACGTCATCATCGGCGGCGATACGGGCAATGAAAACGCCCTGATCTCCTTCGAAGAGGGCGAGTACAACAAAAAGGTGGACGATCTCGAAATAGACAACAAGCAGTATACCGTTGAGATCGCGGATGCGGAAGGCAACGTCGTCGACCGCCTGGGCGTGATCGAAGGGACAGAAAACGAACTCTGCGAAGGGGCGTTCGTCACCGACATCAGCAAAAACAAGATCGTCACCCGCACGGACGCCGTCGATACCGACAACAATGCGGCGGACTTTACGGTCGTCAAGCTGGAGAGCGAGGAGGACGCGGTCACCTATAAACCCGTCGCCGCCGTGCTCGGCTGAGCGGACGAAAAAACGAATCATTCCTGAAGCGGAAGAAAACCGGGAAAAGGGCAGAACGCCTTTCCCGGTTTTTGCCGTTTATGGCGGCTGAGCCGGCGTTGTCCGCAACGGCAAAAAAACGGAAACTTATTGCGTATCGTCCTCAAAAATTCCTTCCGGCAGAAAAAAAATACAAGGTTTAGACAAATTTTACATTTTTATTACAAATTTATGTAGATTTTTTTGCAACTTTTCTTTATAATGGAAGGGTAGGGCGAAGAACGGCGGCGCGGAGGGACCGCGAGCCTTCGGTCTGCGTCGATTGAGAGTAAGAAGCAAAGCACAAAAAACGATGGAGAGAGAAAGTTTTACAGAAGGAGATCACAATGGAGATTTTTTTTGCGATCGTCGCGCTGGCGGCGGGACTGGGTACTTTTCTGCTCGGATTCAAGCTGCTCGGCGATAACATGGAAAAAATTGCTTCGGGCGGGCTCAAGCGCATGTTCAACAAGACGGCAAAGAGCCGCCTGGCGGGCGTGGGCATCGGCGCGGCGGCGACCGCCATCGTGCAGAGTTCGTCCGTCACCACCGTCATGGTCGTCGGGTTCGTCAACGTCGGGGTCATGAGCCTCTACCAGGCGACGGCGATCATCATGGGCTGTAACATCGGCACGACCATCACGGGGCACATCGTTTCGCTGCAGACCATCCCGTTCATCGAAGCGGCGACCCTTCTGACCCTCATCGGCATCTTCATGGACATGTTTTCCAAGAACGACAAGGTGCAGTCGGTCGGACTCATGCTGGCGGGGCTCGGCCTTGTGTTCGTCGGGCTGGAACTCATGGGCGATTCCATGTCACAGTTTGCGACCGACGATAATCTGAAAAGCATTCTGGCGCTGGCGACCAATCCCTTCCTGATGCTCCTCATCGGGCTTGCGGTGACCGCCGTCGTGCAGTCGTCGAGTGCGGTGACCAGCGTCATCATCACCATGGCGGGGCAGGGCCTGATCTTCGGGGGAGGCGGCAACAGCGTGCTCTACCTCATTCTGGGCACGAATATCGGCACCTGCGTCACGGCGCTCCTTTCCTCCATCGGCGCCAACCGCAACGCCCGCCGCGCGTGCATCATCCACCTGATGTTCAACACCTTCGGCGCGCTCATCTTCTTCATCGTGCTTCTCTGCTGGCCGAGTTTCATGGAAATGACCTTCGCTTCCTGGTTCCCCGACGATCCGGGCAGGCAGATCGCCATGTTCCATACCTTCTTCAACGTGGTCTGCACCCTCATCTTTCTGCCCTTTACCAACGGTTTTGTCAAATTATCCGGCATCCTTGTGCCCGAAAAGAAAAAGAAGGGCAAGGGAGAAACGCAGGACACGCTCATGGACGAGCGCCTTTTGGGCACGCCGTCGATCGCCATCGAACAGCTTTCCAACGCGCGGCTGCAACTTGCCGACATGGGCGTGGAAAACCTGCGCACGGCGTTCAATGCCTACATCCGCCGCGATGACGGCGTGACGGAGGGCATCTTGAAAAAGAACGAGGAGATCACCGCCAAAAGCAAGGAAATTACGGACTACCTCGTCCGCGTCTCCAGCGAGGACATTTCCATGCACGACGAACAAATCGTTTCCGCATTGCATCATAACCTCGGAGACATTGTCCGTCTCGCCGAATTGGCCGACAACATGACCAAGTATACCCGCCGGGAGATCAAGTACAATCTCACATTTTCCTCGGGCGTCAACGAGCAGCTCGAAGAGATGTTTGCAAAACTCGAAGAACTCTATGACGCCGTGCGCGGGACGTTGGAAAAGAACGATTTGGGCCGGCTCTCCGAGGTAGACGCGCTCGAGGACGAAGTGGACGGCATGCGCAAAAAACTCATCGACGAGCACATAGAGCGGCTGAACGGCGGCTACTGCAAGCCGGAAAACAGCAACGTCTTTATCAATCTCGTCTCCAACCTGGAGCGGGCGGGGGATCATCTCTCGTATCTCGCCCATTCCGTCGAAGAAATTTACGGAGGAAAATAAATCGGTCGGTTTCCCATGGAAAAGATAGTTTACATTCTCGAAGACGATAAGAGCATCTGCGAACTCGTGGAGACCACGCTGGAGATGAACGGCATTTCCTGCCGTTCTTTCCGCACGGTCAAGGAATTTATGGCCGCCGCCAGGGAGCGCGCGCCCGAGGTGGCGCTTCTGGACGTCATGCTCCCCGACGGCAACGGGCTGGACGTGCTCTCTTTCCTGAAATCGGCCAAAAGCGAAACATATTGCATAATGCTCAGCGCGCTGGGCAGCGAATTGGATAAGGTGAAGGGGCTGAACGCGGGGGCGGACGATTACGTTTCCAAGCCGTTCGGCGTTCTGGAGCTTCTGGCGCGGGTCAACGTGGCGTTCCGACGCGGTAAATCCGACCTCAACCGCGGCGGGCTGTATCTGGACGAAACATCCATGACGGTCACTCTGAACGGCAAGAAACTCGACCTGAACAACAAGGAATTTCAACTGCTCAAATATTGCATGGAAAACGAGGGCAAGGTGCTCACGCGCGAGAAACTGCTCATCTCCATCTGGGGGTATGAGTCGGGCGAAACGCGCACGGTGGACAACCACATTGCCCGCCTTCGCAAGCTGGGCGTGGACTACTTTGAAACGGTATTCGGGGTCGGGTACAAATTCGTGACGAAAAAATAAAGGCAAAAAAGGGGAGGGCAATGCGGAAAAGAATTTTATGGGTATCGATTCTCATCACGTTTCTCGGGCTCATACTCTTTTCCTTCGCGGCGACGGAGATCTATTATAATCTCTCCGTCGAACGCAGCCGGGAAACGCTTGCCGTCTATATGAATGTGTTCGACGAAAGCGTATCCCTCGACGAGGCGGGGGCGGCGGCGTTGTCCGAGCGGCTGGGCGGCGCGCGCGTCACGTTCCTCCGGACGGACGGTACGGTCATTGCGGACAGCGAGGCGGAGGGCATCGAAGAAAATCATCTGAACCGGGAGGAAGTGCAGGCGGCGCTGACCGAAGGAGAGGGGTATGCCGTGCGCGCTTCAGACACGTTGGGCGCGAACATGGTCTATTACTGCAAGCTGTTTTCCGGGCTCGGCGTTCTGGTGCGCATCGCGGTGTTCACGTCTTCGGTCTGGAGCATCTTTTTGCAGGCGCTGCCCACGCTCATCGGGTTCCTGCTCGCAGACGGGCTGGTGTGTTTTCTCTTCACCTATCTTGCCGCCGATTTCATCTTAAAGCCCGTGCGTCAGCTCACGCTGCAGGCGCAGCAGGGCAAAAAACTGACCAGCAATTATGAGGAGCTCCGCCCCATTGCCGAGGTGCTGAACCAGCGCAACGAGAAGATCGTGGGGGATCTGAAGCGGATAGAGGAGGAGAAGGAGCTCGCCCTGCAGGCAAAAAATTCCAAGGACGAGATGATCGCCAACATCACGCACGAAATGAACACGCCGCTCACCTCCATCAAGGGCTTTGCCGAACTGCTGGCGGGCGAGGGGCTGAGCGAGGAGCAGCGGCTGCGCGCCGTGAACATCATCCGTGCCCAGAGCGAACGGCTCTCCAATCTCATCACCGAAACGATCCATTACAGCGAAATAGACAGCGATGAACTGCCCTCCTATGACGTCGATTTTACCGAGTTGGTGCAGGACGCGCTGAGTGCGTTCGAGCCGAACATGCGCGCGAAGAATCTCACGCTCCATGCCGACATTGCCGAGGGGGTGACCGTCTTTTCCCGCTACGAACGGCTGTTGATCATCCTGAACAATCTGGTGGGCAACGCCGTCCGTTACAACAAGGAGGGGGGCGAAATTTTCGTTACGCTCGGCAGAGAGAACGGGCTTGCCAAGCTCGTCGTCGCGGATACGGGCGTCGGCATCGCCGAGGAAAATCTCGACAAGGTTTTCAGCCGTTTCTTCACGGTGGATAAATCGCACAACGGGCAGGGCGGCGGCTTCGGGCTCGGGCTCGCCGTGGTGCGCAAACTCTGCCGCAAGGCGGGCTGGACCATCGGCGTGGAAAGCAAGCTCGGCGAAGGCACCACGTTCACCGTCGTATTCTGACGCCGCGCTTTTCGGAAGCGGCGGCGGGGGGGTACGGCAGGCGCCGCCGGACCGCCGGTCGGTTGGGTTCCGGGTTTTCCCGACGCCTGCAAACAGGCGCATTGAAAAGAGCGCCCCTTCCGGATGAGGGAGATAAAAAAAACGGTTCTTTGAAAGAGCCGTTTCTTTTATTTATCGGGGAATATCCGCCGTTTCTCCCCGAAGCGGGCGACCTTTTGAAAAGGAGAATATTTTCCCGCATAAAAAACTTTATCGTGTTTTCCTTTCGTCACGGGCATGTACCGCTCGGAAAGGGGCATACTATAAAAAAGAAAGGCCCCGCGGGGAAGTCCCGCGCGGGGCGATATGAAACCGGAAAAAGAGGGTTATCCCAATTCTTGTCGGGCGGCGTTCAGGGCTTCGCGGATGACGTTGTGCATGTCGTAATATTTGTACTGTCCCAGCCTGCCGCCGAAAAGCACCTTTTCCTCCCGATCCGCAAGTTCCTTATAGCGGCGGTAAAGGCTGCCGTTTTTCTCGTCGTTGACGGGGTAGTAGGGCTCGTCGCCCGGTTTCCACGCGGAGGAATATTCGCGCGAAATGACCGTTTTGGGCTGCGTGCCGAACTCGAAGTGTTTGTGTTCGATGATGCGCGTGAAGGGCGTTTCGGCGTCCGTGTAATTGACGACGGCGTTGCCCTGAAAGTTGTCCGTGTCCAGTATTTCCGTTTCAAAGCGCACGCTCCTGTATTCCAGCGCGCCGAAACGATAATCGTAAAAGCGGTCGATCGCGCCCGTGTAGACGACCTTTTTCGCGCAGGCGAGATAGTTCTCCCTGTCATCGAAGAAATCGGTGTTCAGCCTGACTTCGGCGCCGTCCAGCATCTTTTCCGCAATGGCGGTGTAGCCGCCGACGGGGATGCCCTGATAGCGGTCGTTGAAATAGTTGTTGTCGAAGGTGAAGCGCACGGGCAGGCGTTTGATGATAAAGGGCGGTAATTCCGTGCATGCCCTGCCCCATTGCTTGCTTGTATATCCTTTGACCAGCTTTTCGTATATGGTCTTGCCGACCAGGTTTATCGCCTGTTCTTCGAGGTTGGAAGGGTTTTCGACGTATGTTTCCTTCCGCTCCTCCTCGATGCGTTTTTTCGCTTCGGCGGGGGTGAACACGTCCGGCCATATCTTGGTGAAGGTGTTCATGTTGAAGGGCAGGTTGTAGCATTCGTTCTTATACCGCGCCACGGGTTGGTTAACGTAGTTGTTGAACTCGGCGAACCGATTGATATAATTCCAGATTTCCCTGTCGGAGGTATGGAAAATATGCGCGCCGTAACGGTGGACGTTGATGCCCTCCACGTTTTCGGTGTAGATGTTGCCGGCGATATGCCCGCGTTTTTCGATGACAAGACACTTTTTGCCGCGCTTGGCCGCCTCGTGGGCGAACACCGCCCCGTACAGCCCCGCACCGACGATGAGATAGTCGTACATAGCCGCAAGTCGGACTCCTTAATAAGATTTTCGGTTTCCCTTATTTTTCATTATATAGCGGAAATATTTTGAAGTCAAGGCTTTTTGGGAGGAAAAAAAAGGAAAAAATGCAATGTATTTTCGAAAAATGGGTATTGACAACAGGCATATGTGATGTTATAATAGTGGTAGTAAGCGGCGTTCCGCCCTTTTTGCATGTAATTTTTTTCAAGCGGAAGAGCAGGGGAGCGCTTGAGGACAAAATTTTTATATCAGAGGTAATTTGACGTGTTAAAGTATCAGGCATTGATCGACAGAATGACGCTCGAGCAAAAAGCGTCTTTGACGTCGGGCAAGGACTTCTGGCAGAGCAAGAACATTGACGAGCTCGGTATTCCCAGCATGTTCCTCTCCGACGGCCCCCACGGCATCCGAAAACAGGCGGCTGCGGCCGACCACCTCGGACTGAACAAGAGCATTCCCTCCACCTGCTATCCCACCGCCGCCACCATGGCGAACACGTGGAATCCCGCTTTGGGGGAAGAGATGGCCACCTGCCTCGGCGCAGAGGCGGTCGCGCTCAAAGTCAACGTATTGCTCGGCCCCGGCACCAACATGAAGCGCAATCCCCGTTGCGGCAGGAACTTCGAATATTTTTCGGAGGACCCGTACCTCGCGGGCAAAATGGCGGCGGCCTACATCCGCGGCATCCAGTCCAATGGCATTTCCGCCTGCGTCAAACACTTTGCCGCGAACAACCAGGAAGAGCGCCGCATGGTCATCGATACCGTTGTGGACGAGCGCACCCTGCGCGAAATTTACCTCACCGCGTTTGAAATGGCGGTGAAAGAGGGCAAAACCAAGGCCATCATGTCCTCGTACAACATGATCAACGGCGTCCATGCCAACGAAAACAAACACCTGATGGTGGACATTCTGCGCAAGGATTGGGAATACGAAAACGTGGTCGTTACCGACTGGGCGGGCGAAAACCTGCGCGTTCCGGGCATGCTGGCGGGCAACGAGCTGGAAATGCCCGGCACCAACGGCGACACCAACCTCGACATCGAGCGGGCGGTCAGAAAGTACAACGAATACAAAAAGGCGGTCGCAGAGGGCAAAATGAAACAGTCCGCTCTCGACGAAGCCGTTGAAAAGGGAGAGGTTTTGCCCGAGGAAGTGCTCGACGAAAATCTCGACAGGCTGCTCGAACTCATCTTCACAACCGAAGAAGTCTATAAAAATAAATCCGCCAAGAAGGCGGGGGCATATGCCGCCGCTTCCGGCGCGGCCGACCCGCACAAGATCGTGTTCGACGAAATGAAACATCACGAAATGGCGCTGCGCGCCGCGCGGGAGTCGGTCGTGCTGTTGAAAAACAAGGACAACATCCTGCCCCTGAACGGTCAGGCCAAGGTCGCGGTCGTCGGCGACTTTGCCAAGGCTCCCCGTTATCAGGGCGCGGGGTCGTCGGTCGTCAATCCCACCCGCCTCGACACCGCCTACGATTCCCTTGCGGAGTGCGGCGTGAATTCCGTCGGCTATGCGCAGGGATTCGATCGCTACGGCAAGTCCAAACCCGCGCTCGTCGAAGAGGCGTGCGCGCTGGCGAAAAAAGCGGACGTGGTGTTGCTCTATATCGGTCTGGACGAAGTCACCGAAGCGGAGGGGCTGGACAGAGAGGACATCAGGCTGCCCGCCAATCAGATCGAACTCATCGACGCGCTGGCAAAGACGGGTACGAAGATCGTCGCCGTTCTTTCCTGCGGTTCCGCGGTCGAAATGAACTGGGACGAAAAATGCGACGCCGTCGTGCACGCCTATCTCGGCGGGCAGGCGGGTGCGAAAGCCGCGCTCGAAGTGATCACGGGCGCCGTCAATCCTTCCGGAAAACTTTCGGAGAGCTATCCCCTGCAATATAAAGATTGTTCTTCCGCCAGCCATTTCCCCGGCAAGCAGATGTCCGTCGAATACCGCGAAGGCCCGTTCATCGGCTATCGCTATTACGACACCGCGAACGTCCCCGTCAAATATCCCTTCGGGTTCGGGCTCAGCTATACGACTTTTGAATATTCCGATCTGTTCGTGGATGAAGAGGGCATCGCCTTCACCGTCACGAACACGGGCAGCGCGGACGGCGCGGAAGTCGCGCAGGTCTATGTGGGGAAGAAAGATTCCGAAATCTTCCGCCCCAAGAAGGAGCTGAAAGGGTTTACGAAAGTTTTCCTCAAAGCGGGCGAGAGCAAACGGGTCACCGTTCCCTTCGACGACAAGACGTTCCGCTATTACAACGTCGATACCCTGCAATGGGAAGAAGAGGGGGGCGAATATCAGATTTATGTCGCCGCCTCCGTCGCGGACGTGCGGCTGGAAGGCTCGGTCACCCGCAAGGGGACGGGCGCCAGGTCGCCTTACGACAAGAAAAAACTGGCGTCCTATTTCTCCGGAAAGGTCGCGGACGTTTCGACGGAAGAGTTCGAGGCGCTCCTCTCCACGGGTAACGAAAAAGTGCGTTACAAACGGCCCAGCCCCAATTATCCCTTCTATAAGAAGAACAGAATGGTCATTCACGCCAACTGCACGGTGGCAGACCTTCGGTATGCGCGCGGCTGGACGGGGCGGCTCTTTGCTGGCGCCATCACGCTTGCCATCAGGTTGCTGCGCGCCACCGGCAACCGCACGCTCGCCAATACCCTCGTCATGGGCGTATACCATCAGCCCATGCGCGGCATGGCAAAGTTCGGCGGATTCGGCATGTACAGGATGAACGGGCTTGTCACCATGTTCAACGGTCACTTCTTCAAGGGGCTGGGCATGTTCATCTCGGGTGACCCGCAGACCAAGGCGGAAAAGCAGGCCAAAAAAGAGCAGAAGTAAGGCACGGAAATCGTAAGGCTGAAAATTTTCCAGAAAACAAAGTGGAAAATCGGATGTAAATCAATTATATTTTTGGAGGATCAATGTAATGAATGAAGCAGCAACAAGCAGAATGCCCGCGGCGGGATCGCCGCAGGCGGAGGTCAGGATCAAACCCCTGTCGGACAACGCCTTCATCGCCTTTTTCCAAAAGATCTGGCGTTGGTGGCTGGGCGTATGGTACGGCTTTGCGGACAAACACCCGAAGGGATCGAAAATTATCTATCAGGTCTTTTTCTTCATCGTTTTTTCCGAGGGCGTTACGATCGTACAGATTTTGATCCTGATGTTCCTGCCTTATTTGTTCGGATTGGAATTAGCGGCGACGGAATTTATGATTCCCAAAATTGAGATTACCATCGGGGATCTCACATACTATTGGAGTTTCCTGGGGAACGATATCAACTATAACGATGCCGGCGAAGTCATTATCGGCGGCGGGCTCGGCTACTTCCTTTCTTTTAAGATTGCGACCTTCCTGGCGCAGTGCATCAACTTCCCGTTGCAGCGGAACATTACTTATAAGTCCAAGGGCAATCCCTGGTGGCAGGCGATGTGGTATTTCATCGGCTGGGTTCTCATCAATCTTGCCTGCGACGCCGTCAACAATCTTTGGCTGCCTATTTCCAATCACTATCTGCCTTATGCCGTCAGTTCCATTCTGGCGATGGTAGCGCAGGGCGGTATTGCTATGGTCGTCTTCTACTTTATCTTCATGATCATCTTCCCCGATCAGCAGAAGGCGGCGGAAAACGCGCAGAAGAAGGTGGAAAAGCTGAAAGCGTCCGGCGCAAGCGAGGAAAAGATCAAAGAGGCGGAAATGAACGCCATTGTCAAAGCCGAGGAAGCAAAGCTGGATACGGCGAGAAAAGATCAGATTTCCGCGCTCTCCGTGGCAAACGCCAAGGCCGTCTCCTGGGATGCATCCGCGAAATTGCTTGAAAAGATGAAAGCGGAGAATAGCCCGGCAGAAGAAATAGAAAGACAGGAAAAGATCGTTTCCGACAAGTATCAGCAGGCGGTCGAAGCGGCCGTCAAGCGCGAAGAAGCCATTGCGGCGAACGAAGCGGCGATAAGAGAAGTCGAAGCGGCCCGCGCGGCGCGGGCGTAAGCCGAAGGCATAAAAATTTACAATTGAAAGCGGTCATGGCGGCGGATTTCGCCGCTGTGACCTTTGCCTTTTGTAAAATAAGCGCAAAAAGGAAAGTGAACGTATGAAACTGATAACCTTTGCGGTGCCCAGCTACAATTCACAGGACTACATGCGGCACTGCATCGATACCCTTCTGACGGGGGGCGACGAGGTGGAGATCGTCATCGTCAACGACGGTTCCAAGGACGATACGGGCGCCATCGCCGACGAATATGCGGCAAAATATCCCGACATCGTCGTTCCCGTTCATCAGGAAAACGGCGGACACGGTTCGGGCGTGAATGCGGGCATGGATCGGGCGAAAGGGCTCTATTACAAGGTCGTCGATTCGGACGACTGGCTGGATACGGACGCGCTCAAAACGGTTCTGGACACCATCCGCGCGCATGTGCAGGCGGGCGAAGGGGCAGATCTGTACATCTGCAATTTCGTCTATGAACACGTATCGGACGGCACGTCCTATGTCAGCCATTACCGCAAGAAAATGCCCGTCGGCCGCTTTTTCGGCTGGGACGAGGTCAAGGCCTTCACCAAGTGGGAAATGCTCCTCATGCATTCCCTCATCTATCGCACGGAAGCGCTCCGCGCCAGCGGCGTCCGGCTGCCGGAACACACGTTTTATGTGGACAATCTGTTCTCCTATCAGCCGCTGCCCTATATGAGAAAGCTCTATTACATCGACGTCGACCTGTACCGCTATTTCATCGGCAGAAGCGACCAATCGGTCAATGTGGACAACATGACCAGGCGTTACGAACAGCAGATCCGCGTCATGCGGCTGATGACGGACGCCTATACCTACGATGATATCCGTTCGCAGCCGAAGGGGTTGCGCAAATATCTGTTCCATGCGCTCGGCGCCATCATGATGAACACCATCTTTTTCACCGCCGGCGGCAAGGACGACCGGGAAACGCGCAAGGAGAGACTGGACGAACTCTGGCGGCACGTCAAAGAGCGGGATAAGAAATTGTATGTCAAACTCCGCTACCGCTCTTTGCCCGCCATCATCAGTTGGCTGCCTTTCGGCATCCGCGGCGCCGTCTCTGCCGCAGGCTACAGGTTCCTGTGTAAATTCGTGAAATTGGGACAGTAAATAAAGTTATTAGGAGAGAAAAATGAAAACTTATATCGGGTTCGACATCGGCGGTACGTTCGTCAAAGGCGGCGTTGTGGAGGAAAACGGCAGGCTGCTGGCATTCGACAGCATTCCCACCGACACGAAAAATATTGTCAGCGATCTGGCGGGGTTTGCCAACAAACTCATCGATAAAGCGGGGCTGACGCGCGATAAAATCGCCGGCATCGGCATGGGCATTCCGGGCATGATCGATTCGGAAAACGGCGTGGTCGCCTTTGCGGGCAACCTCGATTGGAAAAATTTCGCCATCGGCTACGAGCTCAGCGCGGTGACGGGCTATGTCGTCAAGATCACCAACGACGCCAACGCGGCGGCGCTCGGCGAGGCCCGTTTCGGCGCGGGCAAGGAATACACCGACAGCATTCTGGTCACGCTCGGCACGGGCGTGGGCGGCGGCATCGTCATCGACGGCAAACTGTTCTCGGGGCGGCATTCCCAGGGCGGCGAGATCGGGCACATGGTCATCGAGCGCGGGGGGCTGAAATGCACCTGCGGCCGCCGCGGCTGTTTCGAGGTCTATTCCTCGGCGACCGCGCTCATCCGCGACACCAGGCGCGCCATGATCGAGAACGTCGATTCGGAGATGTGGCAGGACTACACGCCCGACACGGTGGACGGGCTGACGGCGTTTTCGCACGCCAAGACGGACAGGACGGCGGCGAAGATCATCGAGAATTACGAGAACAATCTCGTCTGCGGGCTGGTCAACCTTGCCAACATCTTCCGTCCCGACGTCATCATGCTGGGCGGCGGCATTGCCAACCAGGGCGAAAACCTCACCAAACCCGTGCAGAAGAAGTTCGACAGCGAACTCTTTGCCCACGGGCTGGGCGTGGCGGTGCCCATCGTCAAGGCGTCCCTCGGCAACAAGGCGGGCGTCATGGGCGCGGCGGCCTATGCCATGGACGAGATCAAGTAAATTTTTATGTGCGCAGGCATTTGTGCGCCCCGCGTCCCCGAAAGGGAACGCGGGGCGCATTTTGCTGCCGCTCATTATAGTATAAAAAGGGAAAAAATCAACTTTTTTCGGGCAAAGAGAACCCGAAAACGAAGAGGAAAATTTTTTCGCCGATTGAAACGCCGCCGCTTTTCAAGGGCAAAACGACCTGTTCCTTTTGGCGGAAGAGATGAACGGTCTTTGCCGGCGGCGCGACGGAGAACGTGACGAGGGAAAAGTCTTCGTCCTGCATTTCGCCGGCTTTTTCTTCGATCTTTTTGGACGGCTCTTTTGCTTTCGGCGTATAACCGATGACGATCGTCCGATACATGCAAATTTCTTCTTATCCTTATTATATATTCATTGTACCGCGTTCCGGGCGCCCGTCAACGGTTCGGCGGCGTTCATATTCCGTTGCCTCCGTGCATACATTAAACAAGTAAGTTTAGTGAAGCGGAGGCTTTTTTTGTATGGAAAATTATAATATTTACGAGGATATTGCCACGCGCACGCAGGGAGCGCTGTACATCGGCGTCGTGGGCCCCGTCCGCACGGGTAAGTCCACCTTCATCAAGCGGTTTTCGGAACAGCTTGTCATTCCCGCGGCGGCGGGGGAAAAGCGTTCGCAGATGCAGGACGAACTGCCGCAATCGGCGGGCGGTAAGACCATCATGACCACCGAACCCAAATTTGTCCCCGCGCAGCCCGTCTTCGTGCGGCTGGGCGAAAATACGTCCGCCGAGGTGCGCCTCATCGACTGCGTCGGTTTTCTCGTCCCCGGCGCCGCCGGCGCAGAGGAGGACGGCGCGGAACGCCTGGTGAACACGCCCTGGCAGGAGGCGCCCCTGCCCTTTTCCGAGGCCGCCAAAATCGGCACGCAGAAGGTCATCCGCGAGCACTCCACCGTCGCCGTGCTGGTCACGACCGACGGCAGCGTCACGGACATTCCCCGCGAAAATTACGTCCGCGCGGAAGAGGAATCCGTGGGGGAACTCAAGTCCATCGGCAAGCCCTTCGTCATGCTGCTGAACTGCCGCGACCCGCGTTCGGAGCGGGCGGAGGCGCTGCGCGCGGAGCTGGCGGAAAAATATGTCTGCCCCGTTTTGGCGGTCAACGTGGAGGAAATGGATAAAGAGGAGTTTTTGCAGGTCCTGGAAAGCCTGCTCTTCGAGTTCCCCGTGACGGGCATCGATGTGAACATTCCCGAGTGGATGCGTTCCCTGCCCGCCGAAAACAGCCTGATCGCCGAGATCGCCGACCGCCTGCGCGCGGTCGCGCCGAGAATAGAGAAGATGCGTGACTGTTCCCTTCTGGACGAGGCGTTTCAGGGCAGCGAAAAACTGCTCGGCACGGTCGGGGTGGGGCTGAACCTTTCCCGCGGGACGGCGGAGTGCACGCTGGCGGTCAAAGAAGAGGTGTATTATCAGGTCGTCAGCGAGGAGTGCGGCGAGAGCGTCAAGGATGACTACGAACTGCTGCGCTACGTGCGCGAACTGTCAAAGAGCAAGCGCGCCTACGACAAGATCGCCGATGCGTTCGCCGCGGCGCGCGAACAGGGATACGGCGTCGTGCCGCCCGCCGAGGACGAGGTGACCCTGGCGGAGCCGGCGCTCATCCGGCAGGGGCAGAATTTCGGCATCCATCTGACGGCAAGCGCGCCCAGTTATCACATCATGAAGGTGGACATCACTTCGGCCGTCGATCCCATCGTGGGGACGCGCGAGCAGGGCGAGGCGTTCGTCAAGGAACTTTTGTCCGGGTACGAGAGCGACGGCGAAAAACTGTGGAACACGGAGCTGTTCGGCAGGACGCTGCGCGAATTGGTGGATGACGGATTGTCGAAAAAGAGCGGGGGCATGCCCGAAAATATCCAAGGCAAAATGCGCCGCGCCATTTCCCGCGTGGTCAATGACGGCCGGGGCAGTTTTCTCTGCATTCTGTTATAAAAACCGGGGAATAAAAATCGACCCCGAAGGGCATACTGATGATACCGAAACGGAGTTCCCGCTTCGGTATCCAAAATTTTTTTCTGAAAAGGAGAAAGACCATGCCCAAAAAGAAGAAGTCGAAGGTCAGAAGCATTACGGAAGCGGAATATGAACAGTACATCCTTTCATTGCAGAACGTTTCGCCTTCGGAGGGGAATATCCGTACGGGAAAAGAAAAGGATTGATTTCATTTCGATGTGCACCCCGCAAGCCTTGCCGGCTGTCGGCGGTGCATATTTTTATGTCGGCGGGGGGGTGCGCGGGCGCCGTAAAGTTTTGTCTTTGGGGAAAGCGGCGCGAACGGCCGTTTTTTATGTGAAAATTTTCCCGCGGCGGGAAAGAATTGCGCGCACTGCCGCCGCAGTGTTGACAAAACTTTCCGCCGGCGGTATAATAAGGATGCTCCGGTTGCGGTAAATGTGCGGCGGGGCGTCAGAATTTTTATGGTGAGGAAAAAATATTGCCGGTACATGTGATTGCAAAGGATCGGACGCGCATGCGGCGGGTGCTCTCCTTTCTCCTGCCGATCGCTGTCTGTGCGGCCGTCATCTTTGTCCTGTTTTTCGGGATGCTGTATTTCTTTAACGTGTTTCCCTTTTCGGATCGGACGGTGTCGCAATACGATCTGCTGGCGCAGATCGTGCCCTATGCCGAACATCTCTTCGACGTTTTCAAGGGAGAGGCCTCCCTCTTTTATTCCTACCGCGTGGGCGGCGGCATGGACGTGTTCGGCACGTTGGCGTACTGCCTTTTAAGTCCGTTCACCTTTCTCTTTCTCCTGTTCGGAGAGGGGAACGTTTACTATGCCGCTTCGGTCATCCTGCCCGTCAAATTGACCTGCATCGCCGCCGCGGCGATCGTCATGATCCGCGTGCGCTTTCCCGATATGCACGTCCTCCTGACGGTGCCCGTCGCGCTGCTGTACGCTTTCTGCGGCTACATGTTCGTGGCAAACACATACATCAATTGGATGGACTTCCTCATCTATGCGCCTCTTGGAGTGCTTGCCTTTGAATATATGTGCCGCACGGGCCGCATCCGGTGGTTTTCGCTGGTCATCGCCGCCTGCATCTATACCTGCTTCTCCATCGCCTGCTTTTCCATGTTCATCAGTTACCCCGTCTTTGTGCTGTATGCGTTCACGGTCGTCGAAAAATCGGAGCGGAAGGGGTATCTTTTCAGGCTCTTCCTCGCTTATTTCTGCGGGGTCCTGGCGGCGCTGCCCGTCATGGTGCCGGGGCTTATCGCCGTCCTGCGCTCGGGGCGCAGCGGCGGGCTTTTCAGCTTTCTTTCGAGCGGATTGAGCACCCTGCCCTACCTGCGCAAATTTTCGTATATTTTCAGCGATTCGCTCTTCGTCCTGCTCATTGCGGCGTATTTCGTCAGGACCCGTTTCCGCACCGGAGAGAGCCGTTTTCTGGGACTGGCGGGGCTGCTCATCATGATGCCCGTCCTCGTGGACGAATGCTGCTTGCTCATGAACATGGGTTCCTATCTTTCGTATGCCCTTCGGTTCGGGTTCCTGAACGCCGTCTATGAGCTGTACATCGCCTGCCTGATGCTCGAAAAGATCCGTTTCGGGGAGGAAAGCCGCTTTTCCGCGGCGTATGCTGCCCATGCCCCGCTGTATGACGAGAAAGAAGGGGGCATGCCCGTATTGAATGGGCAGGAGAGAGCCGTCGCGGCGGAGAACGGGCAAAAGGGCGTTCCGGCGGGCGCCTCTCTTGCGGGAACGGAGACCGTGCGGCGGAAAAGGCGGGGCATGCCTGCTGCGGAAGGCGTGCTCGTCGTGCTCTTGGCAGCGCTGGCGCTGTTTGCCGTTGCGGTGATAGTGAGCGTTTATTTCGTGGTGCGCGGGTCGGACAGGTTTGACCTGGGATTTTTGGGTCTGTCGTCCTGGATAGAATCGCTCAAAGAACAGAGCGCGGGCTTTTCCTCTTCCTTTGCCCACTCGGAAGGTGGATTGGGCGGGATCGCCGTCCTGTTTGCGGCCGTCGCGCTGGTCGCCGTGCCCGCAATGTTTTTCCATAAATTCCGATTGGTGCGGATGAAATTCATCTATCCCTGTCTGGCGGTCGTGCTCTTTGCCCAGGTCTGTTTTTACGGCTCGCAGCTCGTCTGCGGGAACATCTTCAACCCCATACGGTACAACGAATACAACTCCCTCTACAGTCAGGTCGGGGCGGAAGAAGCGGCAGAGGAGCATTACCGCGTCAAGGACTGCGGCGCATATCTGAGCGACAACCAGTCGCTCATCACGGATACGTCCGCTTACACCATGTTTTCGTCCGTCGCCGATTATGAAAATTATGCCGCGAACATCGTTTTCGGGTACAACGGCAACGGCATCAACACGCTGAAGGGCGGGGGCGGCACGGTGTTCGGCGACTGCCTGCTGGGATATAAATATTACTTTTATCAGACGGAAAACGGCGGGACGCTCGATCGGGAATATCTGGAAAAGGCGGCGCAGGAGGAACACTTTGCCATGTATGAAAACACCATCGTGTTTCCGTCCGCGTTCACTGTTTCCTCCGCAGACATGGGCGTGACAACCGATTACGACGAATACTTTGACAATATGCAGAACCTGTATGAATTTCTCGGCGGGGAAGGGGAGGTTTTCACGACCTATTCCATAGAGGAACAGGACGTCAGTTACGTCACCGTAGAGGACGAAGAGACGGGCGAGGATATACGCGTCGTCTTTGTCAAGGTGCGGCTGAACGAATCGGGAGATCCTTCCTTCTATGCGGATTTTCCCGCCGACAGGAATATCCGCTACTATACGGGCAGTTATTCCGACTCTTACGATATTTCGTCCGTCAAGACCTATACCTATCACGACGCCGATCCGAGCCGCTATTATTACATGTATCTTTACAGCGCCGATCCCGACGACGCGCTGACCGTGGAAGAGGTGCTTGAACATTGTTCCGTCAAGTTCATTTCCGTCGACACGCTGTCCGCGCTTTCCGAACGGCTTTGGGAGCGCGCGCAGACATACACCGTCGAAAACACGCTGCTTTCCACTTCCTATTGCGCGTCGGTCACGGCGGAAGAGGGGGAATATCTCTTCCTGAACACCGTCGGCATCGACGGCATGAAGGCGTACGTCAACGGCAAGGAGGCCGAACTCATCGAAAACGGGCTGAACATGATCCTGGTGCCCCTCGAAGCGGGGGAGAACGAGGTCGAGATCGTCTATGTTTCGCCCTATCCCGTCTACGGGCTGATCGCCGCGGGCGTTGCCGCCGCTATGCTCGTCGCCGTCGCGTTCATCCGCAAGAAAAAGGAAACTTGGGTGCGGGCGGCGGAAAAGCCCGTTGCGGTCCTCGCCGCGGGGCTGGCGGCGCTCGTCGTGCTCGTCTTTATGGTCGTTCCCACGGCGGCGTTCATCGTCAAACTGATCGTGCATTTTTTATAGGGTCAACCCGGCGGGGGCAAAAGAAAGGATGCAGCGGTTCATTCCTCAAAACTTAAAAAAACTGGCGGAAGAACTTCCGGTCCCGCTCTATGTCGTCGGCGGCAGCGTGCGCGATTTTCTGGCGGGGTATGCCCGGGAAGAGGGCGCTTTTGCCGATTGGGATGTGTGCGCGCCCATGCTGCCGGAACCCTTTGCCGCCGCGGCGGAAAAGAACGGCTTTGCCGTGCGTTCCGTCTATAAAAATACGGGCACGGTCAAGCTGACCGACGGCAGCGGCACGGAGATAGAGTTTGCCTCTTTCCGCTCCGATCAATATGTGCGCGGGGTGCATGCCCCCGTTTCCGTCTGTTTCACGCAGGACATCGAGGCGGACGCGCGGCGGCGGGATTTTACCTGCAACGCCGTCTATTTCGATATCCGCCGCGGGGAATTTGCTGACCCGCTCGGCGGAAGGGCGGACATCGCCGCCAAACGGATGCGCACGGTGCGCGAGAGCGGAAAGGTGTTCGGCGAGGACGGGCTGCGCCTGATGCGCCTTGCCCGGCAGTGCGGCCAGATCGGGTTCCGGGCGGATGAAGAGACGCTGCAGGGCGCGCGCGCAAACGCCGCGCTCATCCGCGACATCGTGCCCGAACGCATCTTTGCCGAACTCGGGCTCATTTTGCGCGCCGACGAAAAGCACGGCGTGGCGGACGGGCACTACCGCGGCCTGCATGTGTTGGATGAAACGGGCGTTTTGGACGAGATACTGCCCGAGCTTGCCCTCGGCAGGGGCATGGAACAGCCGGCGGCGTTTCACGATCACGACGTGCTGGAACACTCCCTGCGCTGTGCGCTCTATGCGCCCCCGGAGATCCGCTTTGCGGCGCTTTTGCACGACGTCGGCAAACCCTTCTGCATGCGGCGGGACGGCAATTATTACAGGCATGCCGAAGAGGGGGCGGCGCTGTCGGATGCGATCCTCACCCGTCTGAAGGCGCCGGGAAGGCTGAAAAAGCAGACCCATGCCTTGATTTTATGGCACATGTACGACATGCTCTGTGAGACGCGCGAACGGAAATTGCGGCGTTTTTTTGCAGAGAATTTTGATTTTTTGGACGATCTGATCGCCCTGAAACAGGCGGATTATTCGGCGTGCAAGGACGACCTCTCTCCGGCGCCCACCGTCCGCCGTTGGCGGGCGGTGCTCGCACGCATGCGCGAAGAAAAAGCCCCCCTCGTCCTGCGCGATCTGCAGGTGACGGGGAAGGCGCTCCTGGAGGGCGGCATGCCCGCGCCGTATGTGGGAAAGGTGTTGCACGGGCTCTTGTTGCACTGCGCTGCCGAGCCGCAGGACAACCGTGCCGATCGGCTCATGAAGCTCGCAAAGGGGGTCTATCGGGACATCCTGGCCGCGGAAGGGCATGCGTGAAGGTGACGGGGTTTCCGTCGGAGCGAAAAGAAAGAAGAAACAGAGCGGCGGAAAAGGAGACGGCGAATACCCGTTTGCCGGAAGAGATCCGCGGCCTGCTCAAAAACAAATAAAATTTTTTCCGGAGAGCGGGCGGATGGCGGCAGTCATCCGCCCGTTTCCTATGGGCGGGGCATGCCCGGAACGAGGCGGGAAAGAGGGGAAAGTGCGCCGCCGCGGCAGGGCGTACGGAAAAGCGGGGGCAATCGGTTGCAATCTGCCGCGCGATGTGTTACACTATAGAA
>CAZTND010000016.1:0-2889 GCA_964615285.1 uncultured Clostridia bacterium | reverse complement strand
ATGGCTTCAAATAAAAGTCTCAAAGAACGCGCGCAGAAGAAGAAAAAATCCTCTGCGGGAAAGGCCTTGCAGGGCATTGCCGCTGCGGCGGGCGCCGCGGGCGCGGCGACAGCGGCAAAATCTTCCGGAGGGCACCGGGCGGCCGCCGTCATTTTGGCAGTCGTCCTCTTTCTGCTCGGCGCGGCGGGCGGTTATTTCGGTCTGCAGGCGCTGACCGGCGATGACGGTTTTGCCATGGCGGGCGAGGATTTCGTGGAGGTACAGATGTACGGGCAGTACGAGGAACGGGGCGCGTCCGCCGTGTTCCTGGGCAAAGAAGCGACGGTGGAGACCGAATACCGCTACCGCGAGGACATTTCGCATGACGCGGCGCCTGCGGACGGCGTGGACACTTCGCGCAACGGTTTCTATTACGCGATATACACATGCGACAGCTTTCCCTATCGGGGCATAGAGCTCATTCGCACGATCGAAGTGGTGAGGGGGGAAGACGATGGGCAGATCGGTTAAAAAGAAAAAGACATCCCGCATCCTCCTGGTGGCGGGGCTTCTCGTCTGCCTTCTGGCGGGCGTTGCCGTCGGGGCGGTCGCAAGGATATACATGACGCAGCCCGAAGGGTATATCATCCCTCCGACCGAAAAACTTTCGTCGGAGACGGGTTCGGGCGAAGGATACGAGGCGGAGGTCATCACCTCCTATGACCTCTCCATCCATTTTCTGGAATTGGGCAACAAGTATACGGGGGACTGTACGCTGATCAAAGTGGGCGACACCGAAGTCCTCATCGACGCCGGCTCCAAGACGAGCAGTATTCCCGCCCTGCAGGCGTACATAGACGAATATTGTACGGACGGCGTGCTGGAATACGTCATTGTCACGCATGCGCACGAGGATCACTATGCGGGCTTTGCCACGAGCGAAAGCACGGAGAGCCTGTTCGACCTCTATACGTGCGAGACGGTCATCACCTTTTCGCAGATCACTGCGGGCAAGGAAAGCCAGCGGATGTACCGGAATTTCCAGAGGGAATTGCAGGAAGAGATCGACGCGGGCGCGGCGTGGTATACCGCCGAAGAGTGCATGACGGGCGGAAAGGCGGGCGCGTCCGACCGCTTTGACCTGGGCAGAGGCGTCGAACTGCAGATCTTGGATAGTTACTACTATTATCAGCGCTCTTCCACCGAAAACGATCATTCGGTCTGCGTCATGATCAACCAGGGTGAAGGGGAGAACGCCAAGCACTACCTCTTTACGGGCGACCTCGAAGAGGACGGCGAAGAATATCTCGTCGAACGGAACGACCTGCCGCAGGTGGAACTGTATAAGGCGGGGCACCACGGCTCAAAAACATCTTCCACGGACGTGCTTTTAAGCGTCATCCGCCCGAAGATCGTGTGCGTTTGCTGCTGCGCGGGCAGTTCTGAGTATACCAAGAACAATGAAAATCAGTTCCCGACGCAGGATTTCATCAACCGCGTTGCGCCTTATACCGACAGGGTTTATGTCACAACCCTGTGCGTGGATTACGATGCGGGCGCGTTCGCTTCCCTGAACGGCAACATCGCCGTGTGCGCGAATACCGCGGAGAATGCGGTCACGGTGTACGCGTCGAACAATACGACGCTGCTCAAAGACACCGAATGGTTTGCCGCCAACCGCACGATGCCTGCAAGTTGGAAGGGGGAGAATGCCGCGGCGGCATAGCCGCGCCCCCGTTCCGGCGGGGCATGCACCGGGGCAGGGATTTCGTTTGAATGTGCCGGGAGGGCCGACAGGGCCGCCCGGCATTTTTTCTTTCTTTTGTTCAAAACGTAAATTTTTTACAAAAAATGAAAAAATATAAAAATTTTTTCTCGGAAAGTATTGCTTTTTGACGATGATATCGTCGATTTTTATGAGGACATGTATAAGGATGGCCTGCGCGAGTTCAGGTACAGCGTAGAATCCACCGTCGAAAACGACGAGGGAACGCAGGCAACGCTGACGGTCAGTTATTCAAACATCGATCTTGCGGTGCTTTTTACAAAGGTCGGATATTCGATCGGGCTGGAGATCGGCAGTCAGGGAGCCAAAATTTCTTTGAGCCGGGCGCAGCGCATCTTCGACAATGAGCTGGACCTCGCCAAGGACGGCGAGCGGCAGGAAAATACCGTGGAAGTGGTCGTTGTACAGGATGGCGGATGACGGTTGGAAACCGCGGTCGGGCGTTGCCGTTATGACGGTCTTTGTCGTTTCGGCGCTCTTGTACGGCGACATTGCGGGCAGCGCCGCGCCGGACGGGCATATATCCGGGCAGTGCGGCATATCTGAACGGGAAGAAGAAGTATGGGAACGGCAGTAAAGACATTCGGGGCGGCGGAGGCCCTTTGGCGGCGCCGTTGTGTCCCGGCACATCGGTTTTTCCGGCGATGACGGGGAAAACGCGAAAGGGCGTTCCGGAAATCTCCGGGACGCCCCTCCGTGTTTGTAGGTTAGAAAAGTGTGCAGGCAAAATTAAAAATGCGCTGCGGTTCGTACAGCCGCGTGCCTTTGCGCCCGTCCGCGCCCTTTGCAAAGGGCGCGGCAGGTCTCCGCAAATGCAGTTACCCTTATTTTTTCTTCGGTGTGTTTTTGGTCGAACTTCCCAGTTTGTTCGTAGGGAAGATAGACCCGGACGCTTTTCTTGCAAAAAGACTGATCATGATCTGTACCTCCGTTTTCCGTATTTTTCTTTCCTTTGCTTTGACACTAACATTATATTATGATTAAAAATAAAATTCTAATAGTATATAGCCTAATATATAGCAATATTCTGATATATTGGGGCGAATCGTACTTAAAATTGATAGTAATTCTCCAATCCTGCAAAAATTTTTCGCGGGCGAAAAGAATTCCGCCGTTTTTTCGGG
>CAZTND010000015.1:3775-35112 GCA_964615285.1 uncultured Clostridia bacterium | reverse complement strand
TACTGCATAATGACGGAATAAATTTCCTGCGATGTCAACAATCCGTAACAAGACATATATCACTCTCCCCCTCATTCCCCGCGTCCGGCGGGATCGATGTCTTTCGGACCTTCCGCAACGAAACGCACATCCACCTGATTGACGGGCACTTCGATGCCGTTTTCACGCAGACGGGTATAGAGACGCTCGTTCAGATCGAACCGGACGTTCCAATATTCCCCGTTGGGCACATAGCAACGCACGCGGTATTTGAGCGCGCTGGAACCGTATTCGTACAACCGGCACATCGGCGCGGGAAGATTGACGACGCGGGGATCATCCTCCATGCAGGCGAGCAATATCCTCTTGACCGTTTCGACATCCGTCTGATAGGGCACGGGCACGTCGATGTCGATGCGGCGCAGGGGCATGGCGCTGTAATTGACGACATTGGCGCCGAGCACTTTGCTGTTCGGCACAATGACGTCCAGATTGTCGGGCGTGGTGAGTTTGGTGTTGAAGAGGCGTATTTCCTTGACAGTCCCCTCCGTGCCGTCGATGCTGACGTAATCGCCCTGTTTGAACGGCTTTGTAAAGATGATGAGGATGCCGTTGGTCAAGCCCGAAAGGGTGTCCTGCAAGCCGAGGGAAACGGCGAGGGCGACCGCGGCGAACGCCGCGATGAGGCTTGCCGTATTGACGCCCGCGACCCCGAGCACGACGATGGCGACGAGGACGAGCAGCACCGCCCTGGTCAGAGAAACGATGAAGGACGCCGCCGCATTATCCAGCTTGCGGTTGCGGATGGCAATGCTGCGCACCAGCGAAACAATGAGGGAAACGGCGATAAGCCCGACCACCAGCACGGCAAGCGCCTTGACGACGGCAAGCCCGGTTCCCGAGAAAAAGCCGGCAAAAAAATCCGCCGCCGATTGAAAAAATTCTTCCATAACCGAATGTTGCTCCTATGTATGTTCCGTTCCGTCCCTGCAGCCGCACGGGCACTTACAGCCACCCTTTTTTCTCCTCGTTCTCCGGAGAGTCCGCGCTCTTTTTCAGCCGGCGCAGACGCACAAGGATGAAAATATCGCAGACAAAAGAAATGACGACCGCCGCAAACAATATGCCGATCAATGTCCAAAGCAAAGCGGGCATGCCCTCAAAAAAGTCCGTATAGGCGTTGATGAGCGCCACCGCCGCCAAAAGCAAACAGGCGATTGCGCTGACATAGTTGCAAACGCGCACATTCTTTCTCTTTTTTTCGATCTCTTTTTTGACATCCGTTTCCTTTCTCATGATTTATTCCTCTTCCATGATTTATTCCTCGGCGAACCCAGCGGGTCGGACGACCCGTCCATGCCTTCCCTTTCGAGATATTTTTGCGTGTAGGGACACACGGCAAAACACAGGCCGCATAGATCCGTCTCTATGCCTGTCGCCTGCTTCATGCGCCGGATCTGCATTTCTCTGCAAGTTTCCTTGTGTAAAAGGTCTTCCCGTTTTGTATGCACGTTCCACAAGGCGCCCGTCGGCGGCATAAGCCGCGGCGGCAAACGATTCCGCGCGATCCGTGATCGCCGCAAACCCCTCCTGCCCGCTCTCACTGTATGAAAAATCCTGCGCCGCGGCGGGCGCACGGAGCAGCGCGCTCTTCCCCTTGTCCTCGCAAGCGGAGAACAGGGCAACGGCACAGCACCGCGCCAAGAAACAAAGAAACAAACTTTCTGACACCGGACATGAAGTTTCCCTTATACCTTTTTTACCGTGCTTCCATTATACCATACTTTTCCGCCGATCTATCCTACACGAATCTTACACGGATCTTACATTTTTGTAAGACTTCTTCCTCTCTTCGGTTTCCGTCCTTGCCGGACTCGGGCGCCGTCCCCGAGCATGCTTACCCCTCCCGCGCGGCGGCGAGCATATCCTTGACCTTCATGAGCCGCGTGGTCGCGCCGCGCTCGTTTTCATCCAGCTTCATCATGATGTAGCGGATGGTCTCCTCATATTGGGGAATGAGCACATATTCCAGCGCGTTGACCCGGCGTTTGGTCTTTTCGATCTCGTTCGCAAGCAAGTTGCACGTCTTTTCCACCGAGGCAAGGCGTACCAGTTTCGGCAGGATTGCGGCGAGCGCGGAAACGGAATGATCCACCTCGGAAGAAACGGTGGCATAGGCATAGGGCGCGTTGCCCCGCGTTTCCTCGTGCACCTCGATGTCGGGCACGGCGACGGACATGACGCTCCTTTCGCCGCAGGTCAGGCTGACCGACGCGGCGGGCAGCAAAAAAGCCTCTTCCAGCGCGCGCTCGTCCATGACGGCTTTGGCGGAGGAAAAGTTTTTGAGCGCCCCCGCAAGATCGGCTTCCACCTCTTCGCGGAGCTTTTTATTTTTCCGGATGAGGATGCAGAACTGCCGGATCATTTCGTCCGTCTTGTCCTTCAACAACTTGTGCCCGCGGACGGAAGTTTTCAGCCGTTCCCTCAAACGCCTGAGTTCCTGCCGCGTGGGATTGACGTTCAGCCGTGCCATGCGCCCTCCTTATTCCGCCTTTTCCTCGTTTTCTGCGGGATAATATTTCTCGATGTATTCGTCTTTGATGCGCTTCAGCTCGCTCTTCGGCAGCATGCCCAAAAGTTTCCAGCCCAAATCGAGCGTTTCCCCGATGCTGCGGTCGGCATCAAACCCCTGCGAAACGTATTCCTCTTCAAACGCCTCGGCAAACTTTGCGTACAGTTTATCGGTCGCGGATAATGCGGAATCGCCCAGAATGGCGGCGAGTTCCTTGGCGTCCTTGCCCGTGGCGTACGCCGCAAAGAGCTGGTTCATGGTGTCGGCGTGGTCCTCGCGGGTCTTGCCCTTGCCGACGCCCTTGTCCTTCAGACGGGACAGGGAAGGCAGCACGTCCACGGGCGGCAGAATGCCTTTCTGATAGAGTTCGCGGGACAAGATGATCTGCCCTTCCGTGATGTAACCCGTCAGGTCGGGAATGGGGTGGGTCTTGTCGTCCTCGGGCATGGTGAGGATGGGGATCTGCGTGATGGATCCCTCCTTGCCCTTGATCCTGCCCGCGCGTTCGTAGATGTGCGCCAGGTCTGTATAGAGATAGCCGGGATAGCCGCGGCGGCCGGGCACTTCCTTGCGCGCGGCGGACACCTCGCGCAGCGCCTCGCAGTAATTGGTGATGTCCGTCAGGATGACGAGGACGTGCATGCCAAGGTCGAAGGCGAGGTATTCGGCGCAGGTGAGCGCCATGCGGGGCGTGGAGATGCGCTCCACGGCGGGGTCGTCGGCGAGGTTCATGAACAGCACGGCGCGTTCGATGGCGCCCGTGCGGCGGAAGTCCTGCACAAAGTAGTCCGCCTCTTCATAGGTGATGCCCATGGCGGCGAACACGACGGCGAACCTGGCGTCCGAACCGAGGACCTTTGCCTGCCGGGCGATCTGCGCGGCAAACTGCGCGTGGGGCAGGCCGCTCATGGAGAACACGGGGAGTTTTTGCCCGCGCACCAGCGTATTCAGCCCGTCGATCGCCGAGATGCCCGTCTGAATGAACTCGTTGGGATAGTCCCGCGTGGCGGGATTGATGGGCGCGCCCTCAATGGGCAGTTTCTTTTCGGGAATGATCGGCGCGCCGCCGTCCTTGGGACGACCCATGCCGTCGAATACCCGCCCGAGCATGTCCTTGGACACGCCGAGCTCGACGGCATGCCCGAGAAAACGGACCTTGGAGGTGGAGATCTGCAGTCCGCGCGCGCTTTCAAAGAGCTGTACGAGCGCCTTGTCGCCGTCGATCTCCAGCACTTTGCCGCTGCGCACTTCGCCGTCCGCCTGTTCTATCTCCACCAATTCGTCGTATGTGGCGCCCTCCACGCCCTCGACCAGCAACAGGGGTCCCACGACTTCTTTGATGCTCTTATATTCCTTCTGCATTATTCCGCCTCCTCTGCCGCCGCGGCGGCCTCGGCCTTGATTTCCGCAATGATGGAGCGGACGCCCTCTTCCGCCTCGCCCTCGGGCAGATACTTCGCCCTGCCGATCTTCTCGCGCACGGAGAGATTCAGGATTTCATCCACGCCTGCCCCGCGGGAAACGGCTTCGTTTGCGGCGGTATAAAATGCGCGTATCATTTCCAGCATGGCGCTCTGCTTTTTGAGGGATGTAAAGGTGTCCGTTTCATGGAAAGCGTTCTGATGGAGGTAGTCCTCGCGGATGATCTTTGCCGTCTCCATGGTCACGCGGTCGGCGGAGGAAAGCGCGTCCACGCCGACGAGGCGGACGATCTCCGACAGCTCGGCTTCCTCCTGCAAGACCTTCATCGCAAAGGCGCGGTCCTGCATGAACGATTCGCCCGCGTGCTCGTCAAACCAGGGCTGCAGCCTGTCGGCATAGAGCGAATAACTCTGCAGCCAGTCGATGGCGGGGAAGTGGCGCTTGTAGGCGAGGGAGGAGGACAGCCCCCAGAACACCTTGACGATGCGCAAGGTCGCCTGCGATACGGGCTCGGACAGGTCGCCGCCCGGGGGCGAGACCGCCGAGATGGCGGTGACGGAGCCCGTCCGCTCGCCGCTGCCCAGGATCTTCACCGCGCCCGCGCGTTCGTAATATTCCGCCAAACGGGAGGAAAGATACGCGGGATAGCCCTCTTCGCCGGGCATCTCTTCGAGCCGCCCGCTCATCTCGCGCAGCGCCTCCGCCCAGCGGGAGGAGGAGTCCGCCATGATGGCGACGTTATAGCCCATGTCTCGGAAGTACTCCGCGATGGTGATGCCCGTGTAGATGGACGCTTCGCGCGCGGCGACGGGCATGTCGGACGTGTTGGCGATGAGCACCGTGCGCTCCATCAGGGGGCGGCCCGTCTTGGGGTCGGTGAGCTGCGGAAATTCGTTCAGAACGTCCGTCATTTCGTTGCCGCGTTCGCCGCAGCCGACATAGACGATGATGTCCGCGTCCGCCCACTTGGCGAGCTGGTGCTGGACGACCGTCTTGCCGCTGCCGAAGGGTCCGGGGACGGCGGCACAGCCGCCGCGCGCCACGGGGAAGAGGGTGTCGATGACCCGCTGCCCCGTGACCATGGGTTCGTCGGGTGAGAATTTTTCTTTGTACGGCCTGCCGCGGCGGACGGGCCATTTTTGCAGCATGCAGACCGCCCGTTCCCCCTGTTCGGTCGCAATTTTCGCCACGGTCTCCTCGACGGTGAACGGGCCGCTTTCGATGGCGGACACTTTTCCCGCCACGCCGAAGGGAACCATGATGCGGTGTTCGACCACGTCGTTTTCGCGCACGGTGCCCAAGACATCGCCCGCGGAAACCTGATCGCCGACATTGACGGCGGGAACGAAGTCCCACTTTTTGGAGTGATCGACGGCGGCGGCGTTGAGTCCCCTGCCGATGCGGTCGCCCGAGAGTGCGGCGAGGCGGACGAGCGGACGCTGGATGCCGTCATAGATGCCGCCGATGATGCCGGGCGCAAGTTCCACGGAGAGGGGCGCGCCCGTCGAGTACACCTCGTCGCCGGGACCGAGCCCCGCGGTCTCCTCGTAGACCTGAACGGACGCCCTGTCTCCGCGCAGCTCGATGATCTCGCCGATGAGCTTCTCCTTTCCGACGCGCACCACGTCGTAGATCTTACTGTCTGCCATGCCTTCCGCCACGATGAGCGGACCGGAAATTTTTACGATTTTACCTTGCATTTTCTTTCTCTCCTCGCGCGACCGAAAATCTTTCGGCGCATTGCCGCCGCGGAACGGCGCTGAAACCATTCTGTCTCTATTTTCCGTCTTTGAACAGTATATCCGCCCCGATCGCCTTCTCCATGTCCCGCTTTAAGGATTTCATGGCAAACCCCGCGGACGCGCCGCCGCGCGGGATGGGGATGACGGCGGGATAGGGCGACGATTTGTACCGCTCCAGAAAGCCGTCCAGCTTTTCCGCCAGGTCCTCGGTGATGAAGATGACTTTGTAATTTTCCTTCACCAGCTCTTTGAGGCGTTCCTTTGCCTCCCCTTCGGTGGATGCGCCGAACACGCCGATCCCCACCGCCTTGAAGGCAAAGATACTGTCCTTGTCGCCGATGACCGCCATTTTGTCAGACATATGTTTCCCTCAGCTTTGCCAGAATTTTGCCCTTTTCTTCCCCCGCGCGCACGCCCACGCAGATCATGCGGATATTTTTGAGCTCATACAGCCGCGCCAGGACGTAGCCGTAGAACATCATATAATGGGAATTGCTGTTTTTGTATCGCCGCAACATGCGGATGATAAAATTATCGCTCACCCGCTCGAAATCGGGCATGGCGCCCTTCTCCGCTTCGTTCATCGCATCTGAAACGATGTCGCGGTATTCTTCTTGCGCGCCGTAAGAAAAGGCGTCGCGCACCTTTTCGGGCGTCCCGGTCAATAGGATGCAGAGCGTTTGATAAGGGATCTTTCCGCCTGGCAGGAACTCCTCCCGAAGGTCGCTTTCCCCCAGGCCGTCCCGCCGCACCCGCAGGGCGGCAGAAACGTTGGACAAATCGGCCTCGGCACGGAACACGTCTTTCATTTCGCCGTACATGTGTCCCAATGTCCCGAAAATATCCTCGTACATCGCGCGGTTAAGGCGGCAGTCGACGACCCGGCCGTTCCTCTCTCCCTTTGCAAACCGCAGATCGATGTCGGCGAGCGCCGCCGCCATGGGGCCGGGCAAGAGGGAGTAATCGTCCTTGATCACCCACTCCTTCATCTTTTCCGCATCGATGCCGCCGTGCGGATAGAGCAGCGCGCCGAAGTCGGTACGGCGGGCATACTTGCACTTTGCCATGACCTTGGCGTTGTGATAATCGTTCTTTTTCAGCAGTGCGGCGCGCACCGCGGGCACGGGCGAACGTTCGTCGAGATAGGCATACACGGCGTCCTGCGCGCGCGAAAGCATGTCGTCCGCCCTTTCGCCCTCGAACCCGAATTCGGACAGGCGCTTGGCAAGTTCCCCGTCGTCCGCGCAATCCAAAAGCCGCTGATAGCGTTCCGCCGTCAGCATTCCGTTCAGCGCGACATAGGCGCCCGTGTTGGCATAAATAACGCTGCTCCCGCCCATGTGATCATTCTCCCGCCAAGATCGCCGCCACTTCCGCCTCATGTCCTTCCCGATACTCCTTCAAAAGCATGGAGACCGTGAGGTTTTTGTCATATTTTTCGTTCTCCAGGATCACGCCGCCCGAAAACTTGCCGTCTGCGCGGTAGGAAAGGACCATGCCCCGCTTTGCGGCATAATCCGCCACGTCTTTTTTTGTGATCTTTTCCCTTTGGGAAGCCGCGACGACGACCGTATCGCCCGCCTCCGCATAGCGGTCGAGGAGGGAAAAGACAAAACGGAGATATTCCTCCTTCCCGAGGGCGAGGAACTCTTTTTCCGCCTGCGCAAAAGCCGCGGAAAGCTCTGCCTGCCGCGCCGCAAGGAGCAATTTGCCCGTATCCATGCGGGCGCGGGCGGCCGCGCGGGAGAGTTCCGTGCGCTCCGCCTCTTCCGCCGCCGCGGCGGCTCTCCCCTTCATTTCCTCGCAGAACTTTTCGTCCGCGCGGGAGATCGCCTCCGCTTCAGCGCGCGCCGCGCTCAACACCTGCGCTTTGTCCTCCTCCGCCGCCGAAAGGATGTTGTTTATGATGTTTTCCTTTCCGTTCATGCTCACAGCCGTCCTTCGCCGTTATTTTACATCATGAATACGGTGATCGCGGAGATGACAAGGCTCAAAATGGCGTACATTTCCACGATACTCGTATAGATCATGGCCGAAGCGAAACCTTCGGTGCGCCTGCCGTAGAGGTTGATGCCGCTCGCCGCGACCTTCCCCTGGAAGATGCCCGAAACCAGTCCGCCGATCGCCATGGGCATGCAGGCGGCAAAGACCGCCCAGCCTTCCGCCACGGTGAAGAGTTCGCTCGTGAAGTCCAGCCCGCCGAACACGTCCAGGCGCAGGAGCACCAGGAAGGCGACGACCGTGCCATAGATGCCCTGCGTGCCGGGCAAAGCCTCGAGGAGCATTGCCAAAGTTGCCTTTTCGGGTTGTTCGGCTGCCAGCGCCGATGCCGCCTGCCCCGCGACGCCGACGCCGATGGAAGAACCGACGCAGGACAAACCCACTGCCAACGCTGCGCCCAGAAGGGCGATCCAATATCCCATAAAAGTTATACCTCCTGTTTTATGGTCACATATTTCAAATTCGATCCCAGCGGGACAAACAGCCTGCCGCCGCCGTGATAAAATCTTCCGAAAAATTCGATGTACTGCAAGCGGGAATCGTGGACGTACGCGCCCAAAAGCCCGATCGCAAGGTTGAGCCCGTGCCCGACCAGGAGCAGAATCGCCGCGAGGACGTACCCCGCCACGGGAATGAGCCCGATGAACACTTCCGCCAGCGTGTTGAACACCAGCCCGATGACCCCCGACGCGAGCGCGAGCCCGAAGAGCCGGGAATAGCTCATGACGTCCGAGAAGTAATTGACGATGCCGTACAGCGGGGAAACCGCGCCGAATATCCTGCCGAACACGCCCTTGGCGCGCACCGCGCCGCCGAACATGAGCACGGCGACGCCCGCCGCCAGGATCGCCACGCCGATCCACACGGGGAAGGCGGGAACGAGAAGCAGCGAGAGCGCGGCAAGCCCGCCGCCCAGGAAGATGGCATACCAACTGAACACGTCGTATACGGCGTCGGCGATGTGCTTTCCCTTGATGAGTTCATGCGCCTGGTACCCCATGCCCACGAATATCTGCAGCAATCCCAAGGCAAAGCACAGGATAAGCATGATGATGGGGTCGGAGAGGGGCGCGAACCAGAGCGGCTGCACCGTGTCGATGGAGAAAACGCCGCCGAACAAGATGCCCCAGATGATGGCAGAGATGCCGCCCATGCCAAAAATGAGCAGCAAATTCCGCATGGATTTTTCGGGCTTTAACAGCCGCACCGCGAGAAAACTGCCGACGGCGAGCACGAGGCCGTAGCCCGCATCCCCGAACATGATGCCGAAAAAGATGACATAGAAGATCGCCACGACGGGGTTGGGGTCGGTTTCCCGGTAGGACGGCGGAGAAAAAGTATTGGTGATGCTCTCATACGGCGCCACGAAAGCGTTGTTTTTGAGCAGCGTGGGCGGGCAGTCCCTGTCCTCCGCGTCGCGGACGTCCAAAACGACGTTCTCCGTCGCCGCATATATCGCCTTTTCCACCCGCTCCGCATCGGGCGCGGGCACGAAACATTCGAGAATGAAGGTCTTTGCCGTCTTGGCAAAATCCCCGTCCGCGCGGATGAGCTCCATGCGCAGGCGATAACAGTCCGCAAGCAGCCGCAGCGGCTTTTCATAGGAAAAATAAGCCGCGGCGCGCTCTTCCAATTTTTCTTCCGCCCGGCGGATCTCCTCCCGCTCGCGGCGGATCTCCCGCAGTTTTTCATCGGCCGTACAATCGAAATCATACGGACAGGGGGCGAACCCCAGCACGGCGAGGTCGGCATCCAGCCCCTGCGCCCGCTCTTTTTCCACGGCGGCAAACAGCAGATATTCCCGCACCTTGCCCCTGAGATCCTTGACGGGGAAAATTTGTATTTCCGCCCCATATTTTTCGGACATGGCATGGACGTCTCTCTGCAAGGAAGCTGCCTTTTTGCAGGTGCCGAGCAGGAAGCGCACGTGCCTGGTGGGCTGCAGTTCGGAAAATTTCATCCTGAACTCCCGATACGGCTGCAACCCCGTCCCCAGGGCGCCGAGGGCGGAAAAGCGGGTTTTCAGTTCCGTCTTTTCGGCCGCAAGTTTTTCCAGCCCTTCGCATACGGCAAAGAGCTCCTCTTTCTGCAGGTCCACCCTTTCAAAATCGTCCGCCGAAACGGCGGTGCGGACAAAGAGCAATGTCTTTTTTTCCGCGCCCGCAAGGGTCTCCCGGGGCAGAATTTTTTTCTCGACCAGGCGGCGGCACGCCTTCAGCCGCTCCCCGAGAAAATCGAGCGCAACGCAGGCGCGCGAATAGACGGAAGCCGCTTCGTCCAGCGTCTCCCCTTCGAGATTCCTGACCGTCAGCTCCGTTTCCTCTGTCGGCGTAAGCTGCGCCGCGCCGCACCGCAAAAGTTTGTCGATGATTTTTTCTTTTTCCGATGAAAGTCCGACCAGGCGGAACTTTTTCATCCCGACCACCGCCATAAGCGCCTCCGCTTTTATGCCTCGATATTTTCTGTATCCTGCCGAAAATTTTTCCGCTCCCTATGCAAGCAGGGAACCCAAAATGACCTTGACCGCTTTTTCTCTGTTCTTTTCCTGCGCGGCGCGCAAAGTTTCGGCTTCCGCCCGTCCCGACTCCATCGCCTGCGCATATGCCTGTGCCGCCCTTTCCGCGGCGGCTTGCCGACGGGCCGCGCCCGTTGCCCGGCACTCCTTCACGCAGGCGGCGCGGCGCGCTTCGGACGAGGCGCGCGCCTCGGACAAAATTTGTTTTGCCGCCGCGCGGGCTTCCCGCCCGATGCGTTCCGCCTTCTCTTCCGCCCCGACGATACTGCCGACGACCTCTTCCACCATCTTCCTGCACCTCCCCTGCGGTTTTATTTTCTGGAATATTTTTCCTCGATCGCCGTGATCTTGGCGATGCGGCGGGTGTGGCGTTCGCCGCCCTCGAATTCGCCGGTCAAAAACGCCGTCACGATCTCCTCCATCATGCCCACGCCCAGGCACTTTTCACCGAAGGCAAGCATGTTGGCGTCGTTGTGATACCTTGTATATTTTGCGCAATAAGTGTCATGGCAATGCGCGCAGCGGACGCCCGGCACTTTGTTGGCTACGATGGACACGCCGATGCCCGTCGAACAGATGACGATGCCCCGGTCGCACTCCCCCCGTGCCACCGCTTCCGCCGCGGGAAGGGCATAGTCGGGATAGTCGCAGGAATCCGCCGTATCCGTGCCGAAATCGACGTATTCATACCCGTTTCTCGTCAGATAATCTTTGAGCGCTTTTTTGAGATTGAGCCCGCCGTGATCGCAGGCGATTGCAATTTTCATACCGTATCTCCGTATTTTTATGTCGTTATTATACACTTTTTTTCGATTTTTATCAACTTTTCAAACGGTTTCCGCCGAAATTTTCACATTTCCGATTTTTATACAGGACATCAAAAAAAGTTTTATCCTCCCGCCCTTCACGCCCCCGCAATGCTGTCGGCGATCTTCTCGGCGGCCGCCCGCAGCAGTGCGAATGCCGCTCGATAAGCCTCTATCCCTCCGCCGTAGGGGTCGGGCACCTCGATGCCGTCCGCCGCTTCGGACATGCTGTACACCTTGGGATCGCCCTTGAAATAATCCTTCTGCGCGTCCGTCATGGTGATGACGACGAAGGCGCCCCGATAGATCTTATCCGTGAGCTGACGGGGGTGAAACTTGGGCATGGTCAGCCCGTTTTCTTCCAATACCTGCGCACTGAGCGGATGGATGACGGCGTCCTTTTCCACGTGCAGCCCCACGGACGCGACATCCACGAACTTGATTTTTCGCTCTTTGATCTGCCGCCGCAGGAGCGCCTCCGCCATCGGCGAACGGCAGGTATTGCCCGTACAGACAAAGAGCACCTTTCTCCGTTTCATCCCTCTTCCCTCCTCTTGAGGCGTCTTTTGCCGTCCGAGATCCTCCCGTCAGAAAGGCAGGTCGTCCTCCCCCACGCGGCGCATGGCGGCAGGGTGGCTCTCGTCTACAGGCGGCATTTCCTCCTGCGGGGCGTCCACAGGGTCGTAATCCCCGGGATCGACTGCGCGCACGGGCGGTTCGTCGTCACGGTTCTGCGCGTCCACGTCCACGAACCTGGTCGATTCGCCGATAAAACGGAGCTGCAGACGACCCTGCGAACCGTTGCGATGTTTGGCGATGACCAATTCCGCCGCGCCCTTGACGATCTTGCCCGAGGCGAGTTCCTCCGCCGTCGCCGTCGCTTCGGGCCGGTTGATGAACATGACGATGTCGGCGTCCTGCTCGATGGCGCCCGATTCGCGCAGGTCGGAGAGCTGCGGCTCCTTGGTCTGGATGCGGCGAAGCTGGGAGAGCGCGATGACGGGAACGTCGAGTTCCTTTGCCATGAGTTTCAGATCGCGGCTGATGGAGGCGATCTCCTGCTGGCGGTTCATTTCGCTGTTTCCGCCCCCCGATATGCTGCCCATGAGCTGGATATAGTCGATCATGACGAGGTCGAGCCCGCCTGCCTGCGCGCTCAGGCGGCGGCACTTGGAGAGCATCTCCGCGGGCATGATGCGGGAGGTGTCGTCGATGTATATTTTGCTCTTGGTCAGGCGGTCGGCGGCGAGAAAGAGTTTTTTCCATGCGTTCTTATCGCCGGAAAGATTACCCGAAAGCGCCTTTTCCATGCTGACCCCCGCATACGAGCAGAGGAGCCTCTGCACGATCTGCACGCGGGGCATTTCGAGGGAGAACACGGCGCAGATCTTGCCCTTCTGCAGGGCGGCGTGTTCGACGATGTTCATGGCGAAGGACGTCTTGCCCATGCCCGGGCGCGCCGCCAAAATGATGAGGTCGGATTTCTGCAGTCCGTTGGTCAGGCGGTCGAGCTGGCGGAAGCCCGTTTCCACGCCGCGCAGAATGGTCTTGTCCTTTTCGATCTCCTCGAATTTGCGGATGACCTCGCCCACGACGTCCCCTTCCGCCATGCCTTTCAAAGAGGAGTTTTCCGTCTGTTTGGAGAGATCATAGATCTGCTTTTCGGCAAATTCAAGTGACTGGCGTATCTCTTCGCCCTTCATGCTGTTCTCGATGATGCGGCGGGACGCGCGGATGAGCTTGCGGTTCATGCTGTCCCGCCTGACGATGTCGAGGTAATATTTATAGTTGGCGGAAGAGGGCGTTGCCTGCGCGATCTCGGTGATGTACGGAATGCCGCCCGCCCGCTCGAGTTCGCCGTTTTTTTCCAGCTCGTCGGAGAGCGTGACGATGTCCACGGGCTTTTTGTCGGCGAACACCCGCCGCATCCCGTTGACGATGTATTTATGCGCTTCCAGGTAAAAATCCTCTTCGGTCAGGGATTCGATGATGTCCCCCTGCAATTCATTGTCGATGATCAGGCACCCCAAAAGCGCGCTTTCGGCGTCGATGCTGTGCGGCATGGTGTTGACGTTGTTGGTCGGCATTGCCTTCTCCTCCTCTTCGTATTACTTTTGCAGCGATTCAAATTCCCGCAGGGTATCCGCGAATTCCCGCATTGCCGCGTCGAAGGGCGCGCGGGTGGTGAGATCGACGCCCGCCTCCTTCAGGATGTCCACGGGGCAGGTCTTGCCGCCGCTCTCCAAAAAGCGGAAGTACCGCTGCACGGCAGGTTCTCCCTCCCGCAAAATGGCGCAGGCGATGGACACGGCGGACACGATGCCCGTGGCATACTTATACACATAGAAAGAGCGGTAGAAATGCGGGATGCGCGCCCACTCCAAAGCGATCTCCTCATCGTGCACGATGCCGTCGCCGTAATATGTCTTGTTCAGCTCATAATAGGTTTCGGAAAGATTTTCGCGCGTGAGCGGCTCGCCCGATTCGGCCTTTTTGTGCGCGATCTCTTCAAACTCGGCGAACTGCGTCTGCCGGAAGAGGGTCGTGCGGAACATATCCATATAGTAATTGAGCAGGAATTTTTTGAGCTTTTTGTCCTGCGTGCCGGCGTAAAGGTGCTTCAGAAGCAGCACTTCGTTGACCGTGCTGGCGATCTCCGCGAGAAAGATGGTGTAGGACGATTTGGCGTACGGCTGGGCGGCGTTGGATTTGTAGGTGTGGATGGAGTGCCCCATTTCGTGCGCGATGGTGAAGAGTTCGCCCGTGGTCGGCTGGTAATTGAGGAGCACATACGGATGGGCGTCGTACACGCCCGTGCTGTACGCGCCGCTCCGCTTGCCCGTGTTTTCGTACACGTCTATCCACCGTTCGTCGTGCGCGCGGCGGAGCAGTCTGCCGTACTCCTCCCCGAGGGGCGCAAGCCCTTTGATTACCTCTTCGTACGCCTCGTCGTAGGGCAGGCGGATGTCCGCCTCTTCCACCAGCGGCACATAGATGTCATACATATGCTGTCTGTCAAAGCCCAGTATCTCGCCGCGCAGGGAGATATAGCGGTGCAGGACGGGCAGTGCGCCGTGCACGGAGGAAATGAGGTTTTCATAGACGACGGGCGGCACGTCCTCGCCCGAAAGCGCCATGGCAAGGCAGCTTTCGTAGCCGCGCGCCGTCTTATAGAAGATATCTTTTTTGACGTTGCCCGCATAGGCGGACGTGATGACGTTGATGAGCGAACGGTATGCCCCGTAATACGCCTTGAAACAAGTCCTGCGCGCCTGCCGCGACCCGCTGCGCATGATCAGCCCGTAAGTCGCGTGCGTGATTTGGGTACGCTTGCCGTCCAGCTTGCGGACGGGCAGGGGCAGGTCGGCGTTGTCGAGCATGGTGAACACTTCATGAAACCCGCCCAAGGGTTCGCCCGCCAGGGCTAAGATCTTTTCCTCCTTCTCCGAAAGAACATGCGGTTTCTGCGCCAAAAGGCGGCGGAAAGTGTAATCGTGCTCGGCGAAATCGGGATCCTGCGCCCACGCTTCGAGCTGCGAGGAGGGCAGAGACAAAAGCTCCGGCTCGAAAAAGCTGACGGAGGAGGCATATTCCGTGTAGAGGGACTGCATCTGCGCCTGCAAGGCGAGATATTTTGCAATGCGCACGTCCTCGTCGTGCCGCATGCTCGCATAGAGATAGAGTTTTTCGGCGCGGCGGGAGAACGCCTCGTCCGCCTGAAAGAAGGCGAGCAGCGTCCCTTTGTCGCCGAGTTTGCCGCGGAAGGCGGAAAAATCGGTCAGTTTTCTGACTTCGTCGTATTCCCTTTCCCACGCCTCGTCGTCGGGGAAGATGTCACTTGTGTCCCAGGTATATCTTGTTTCGGCCTGTTCTCTTTCCATGCAGATACCTCGCTTTTTTTGTTATGTACTTTTTGGGAACGCACCCGCACGACATGGGATCCCAAAGGGACGTTGTCCCTTTGGCGGGGGTTATAAGGGGCAGCGCCCCTTGGTCTTAAAGCGAAATCCCACGGCAAGGCTTTGCCTTGCGTTTTTATCGCCCGCGCGTCAGTTCTTGAAACTGTGGATGGGCGCGGGGATGAGCCCGCCGCGGGAGATGAATTTATCGGCACGGCTCTCGTGCACGGGCATGACGGGCGCGCGGCCCAGAAGCCCGCCGAAGTTGACCCATTCCCCCACTTTTTTGCCGGGCGCGGGGATGACGCGCACCGCCGTGGTCTTGTTGTTGACCATGCCGATCGCCGCTTCGTCCGCGATCATGGCGGAGATGGTGGCGGCGGAAGTAGAGCCGGGAATGGCGATCATGTCCAGCCCCACGCTGCACACGCAGGTCATGGCCTCCAATTTGTCGAGCGTGATCTTGCCGCGTTCCGCCGCCTCGATCATGCCGATGTCCTCGGACACGGGAATGAACGCGCCCGAAAGCCCGCCGACGCGGGAACTTGCCATGACGCCCCCTTTCTTGACCGCGTCGTTGAGCATGGCGAGAATGGCAGTCGTGCCGTGCGTGCCCACGCTCTCCAGCCCCACCTCTTCCAAGATCGCCGCCACGCTGTCGCCGCGGGCGGGGGTGGGCGCAAGGGAGAGATCGACGATGCCGAAGCGGGCGCCCAGGCGTTTGGACGCCTCTTTGGCGATGAGCTGCCCCGCGCGGGTGATCTTGAACGCCGTGCGCTTGATGGTCTCGGCGACCTCGGTCAGGTCGGCGTCCGGAATGGCTTTCAGGGCGTGTTCGACCACGCCGGGACCGGACACGCCCACGTTGACGACGGTATCCGCCTCACCCACGCCGTGGAAGGCGCCCGCCATGAAGGGGTTGTCCTCGACCGCGTTGCAGAACACGACCAATTTGGCACAGCCCAGCCCGTCGTTCTTTGCGGTCAGGCGCGCCGTCTCCTTGACGATCTCCCCCATCTGCCGCACGGCGTCCATGTTGATGCCCGATTTGGACGAGCCGACGTTGACCGACGAGCAGAGGCGCCCGGTCGATGCCAGTGTTTCGGGAATGGTGGCGAGGAACTTTTCTTCATAGTCCGCCGTGCCCTTGTGCACGAGGGCGGAATAGCCGCCCAAAAAGTCGATGCCGAGGGTGTGCGCGGCGCGGTCGAGCGCGCGGCCGATGAGGGGCGCCTCGGAGGGAAACGCCGCCGCGATGAGGCTGACGGGCGTGACGGACACCCGCTTGTTGACGATGGGAATGCCGTATTCCCCCGAGAGGTCCTCCGCCGTTTTTACGATGTTTTCCGCCTTTTTGCAGACGAGGTCGTAGACGGCGTCCGCCGTCTCCTTCGCCGTGGCGCGGATACAGGACAAGAGGGAGATGCCCATGGTGACGGTGCGGATGTCGAGATGCTCCTTTTCCACCATGTTGATGGTTTCGAGAACGTCGAATTGATTGAACATAAACCGAAGCCCCCGTCCCTTAAATGTTGTGCATGGCGTTGAAGATGTCCTCGTGCTGGACGTGAATGGCCATGCCGATCTTTTTGCCCATTTCGGCGCACTCCTTGGCGAGCACGGAGAGTTCCTCCCGGATGCCCGAGATGTCCACGAGCATGATCATGGCGAAATATTCCCCCAGTATGGTCTGCGAGATGTCCTCGATGTTGGCGTTCTTGTCCGCGAGAAAGCGGCTGACTTCGGCAATGATGCCCTTTTTGTCCTTGCCCGTTACCGTAACGACTGCGTGCATGATGTCTGTTTGTCTCCTCTTATGAATTTTTATCGACCGACGGCGGGGAACGTTCCGCGTTCCCCGTTTTTTACGAAAAGAAATCGCTGATCGCCGTCAGAAAATCTTTCATGGCATACGACCAGCCGGGAATGACGCCCAGCACGGTCTCCGCAGGAAAGGTGCCGGCGCGGCGGCTGTCATAGCTGTTGCCGCGGTTGTCGCCCATGACGAACACCTCCCCTTCCGCCACCGTGACGGGGCCGAAATCCGCCGTCACCGTGCTTTCCGACAGATATTCCTCGGCGAGCGCGGTATAATCCTCCTCCCCCGCGGCGCGCAGATAGACGGTGTTGTCCTCGCAATAGATCGTATCCCCGCCGACGGCAATCAGGCGTTTGATGATGAAATCGCCCGAGAAATGTTCGTCGTCGCTCTGAGATACGTCCACCACCACGATGTCCCCCCGCGCCGCCTCGGCGCGCACGTCGGCAAAGAGCGTATCGCCGTCGTGCAGCGTTTCTTCCATGGATTCCCCGCTGACGACGATGCGCACGAAAGTCGTGTTGAAATAAAATTCAAACAGCAACACGGCGACCAGGACAAAGAGCAGAATGCTTAAAAACCGCACCTTGCGCCATTCCCTGCGGGAGCCGTAAACGCCCTCGTAGAGCGGGCTTTCGGAAAGATCGGTTGGTTTTATGCTCACGGCGTTTCTCCTTTTTCCCCGACGGGGGGCTGCACGGAACGCGTGCGCTTTTTGAGCTCGTCGGGGGTCAGCATGACCACCCTTCCGCAGGTCAGGCAGCGGATCTTATAGTCCGCGCCCACGCGCACGACCTCCCAGCGGTTGCCCCCGCAGGGGTGATTTTTTTTGGTTGTTACGATGGTTCCCAATGTCAGCATGATCGTTTTTATTTTCAGACCCAGAGAATATTGGTGACGATGAAGGGCTTTGCGTCCTCCTCGATGAATTGCAGGGAACGGCAGCCGCAGAAATCCGCGAGCGGCGCGCCCACCTGATTTTTGAAAGTATGCGCATCCAGGACGAAATTTTTCCACTTGCCGCCGCCCGCGCAAAAGACCGAAGAAGTATAGCGTTCATGCCCGCCCGCGGCATCCTTGTGGGAGACGGAGACGTCCACATAGGCATCCTCCTCCGAATAGAGGCTGAAATGGAGCATGGACCGCTCCTCGGGGGCATACCGCCGTTGGGCGACGCGATAAGTTTTCAACCCGCGCGGACAGGTCATCCCCGCGATTTTGCCGTAGCCCTCGGCACGGCGGGGAACAGCATCTCCTTCCGGAGAAAACCCCTCGCCCAGAACCTCCCCGCTTGCAACGGCGGGGACAAAGAAATCCCCCTCCATGTGCGCGTCGTACAGCACGTTGCTGTGCAGGACGTTGTTTTTATAATGTTTCTCCAATTTTTTGAAGATGATGCGGGAAGAGACGGTAAAGCCGCTGGAATATTCGCTCCGCGCGAAGGCAAACACCGTTTCCGTCCCCCGGTAGAGGGCGAGGGGAAAGAATTTTTTGCCGTTTTCGTCCTCTTCCGCCGCCTCTGTGCGGATCCATTCCCGATGATGCGCCGTGCGGCTGTCCTCGGCAAAATACACCTCGTCGGAGACGCTTTCCCCCTGCCCGTCCGAGGATATCGCCGCCCAGAGCGTCTCATCTTCCCGCTCCTCGAAATCGATGCGCAGCGGATGAGCGATGAAAATTTCGCGTTCTTTGAGATATTTGTCCATGAACATATCGGCATCGCGCACCCCTCTTTTGTCGATGGCGCCGCCGTAAGCCATCGAATAATCGATGGCCGCGCACTGCTCCTTGTTGATGCGGACATAGGTATCGTACGCCTTGTCGGCGTCCACATAGAGATCGGTCGTGGCGATGAGCATGAGCACGGGGCAGCGCACGAAGGGCGCATAGGACTGCGAATCGATGCCCGCAATGAAGAGCCGCTTTTCCTCCGCAAGGTCCACGACGGTATCCTCTCCGAACTTGGCGACGTCGCGGTAGGCCAGCCAGCCCGCCGCATTGACGCAGATGCCGCAGGCAAGCGGCACGATCGCCATCAGTTTCCAGACGATGTCCCCGCCTTCCCGTATGCCCAGCGCGCCGACCGAAGAAACGAGCGCCAGGGAACGGAGATATTTTACGGCGTAGACGGCGGCCGCCGTCCATTCGTACCAGGGCGTCTTTTGCGCGCCGGCATCGGCATGGAACATGCTCCTGTCCGCGCGGAGAAAGTTGGCATATTCCACGTCGGAAGGATATTCGGTGCAGCGGCCCGTCTCCGCCGTCCTGCCGCGGTAATCCATGCAGAAAACGCAGTAGCCGCGGCGGGCAAAACGTTCGGCAAGGCGCAGGTCAAGGGCGCGGTTCGCCTCGTTCAGGAGCAGGAGCGCGGGCAGCTTTTCCATGACCGCGGGACGCACTTCCACGCCGTACGCGCGCACGCGGCCCGTTTCGGTCCGCCTGCCGGAAAAAGCCGTTTCCCGGAACACGATGCCGTCCGATTCCCGCTCTTCCAGGATCTCCGCCTGCAAGTCGAGGGAATCGTCGAAATCTTTCCAGAGTGAAATGGGGGTCAAGATCGTCTGTGCCAAATTTGTTATCCGCCTTATGAGAAATTTTAATACATGCGGATGGAAGAACCGTGTTCCCCGTCCGCCTTGATGACCGTGATCTTATTCTCCAACCGGTTTTTGAGTTCGCCCACGTGCGAAATGATGCCGATGCAGAAATTTTCGTTTTTAAGCTTTTCCAGGCTGTCCATCACCGTATCCACCAGTTCGCCGTCGAGCGAACCGAACCCTTCGTCCAAAAAGAAAAATTCAATGGGACGCAGGGATTTCTGATGAATGACGGCGCTCAAAGAGAGCGCGAGGGCGAGGGAGACGAGAAAGGTCTCGCCGCCCGACAGGGTGTGCGTGCCGCGCAGCGCCCCGCCGTTCAGGTTATCCCCCACCTCAAAATTTTTGTCGTATACCAGAAAGTACCGCCCGTTGGTCAGCCGCAGCAGGAGATTGTTGGCGTTCGCCGCGATCTCCTGCAAATACTCCACCGCGACAAATTCCATGAACTTATCTCTTTCCACCAGCGATCTTATCTTTTCGAGCAAGTCAATGTCCTTCAGCTGTGCGGAAAACGCCCCTTCCAACGCGCGCTTTTCTGCCAGCTTTTCCGCCGTCGCCTTTGCCGCCGCTTCGGCAAGCGCCAAAGCGCGGTCGGCGGCAGAAAAATCCTCTTCCGCGCGCCGCGCGGCCTCCCGCCTGGCCTCCGTTTCCTCACCCGTGACCGGTATGCCGTCCACCAGGTCAGAGAGCCGTTTTTCCTCCGCGCGCAGGGAAAGCAGGTCGGAAAAATATGCGTCCGTTTCCCGCCGCAGCGCCTCCGGATCCCCGTAACGTGCGAGCAGACCCTCCGCCTCTGCCGCCGACGGGATGCCCGAACGGGCGAGCAGGCCGTCCCGCTCCGCCGCATTCTTTGCCGCGCTCTCCGCATATGCCCGCTGCGACGCTTCTTCCGCCGCAAGCGCGCGCTGCAGCGCGGCGAGCTTTTCCTGCAATTCTTCGATGGAACGCTGCTCCTTCTCCCGCCTCTTTTTCAGCGCGTCTATCTGCGCCTTTAATGCCGCGGGAGAGCCGAGCGCGGCGATCTCCGCCAGTGCCGCACGGCGCGCGTCGCAGTCCTCTTTGAGCCGTTCCCCCTCCTTGCGCGCCGCACCCTCCCGCTCCAGGGTCCGGGCATGGTCGCCGTTCTTCTTTTCCAATGCAAGCAGTTTTGCGTTGATCTTTTCCTTTTCTTCCGCACATCGGCGGAAATATGCCGCCTCCGCCGCAAGATCGACGCCCTTTTTGACGCCGCGGGCGGTGTATCGGTCGATGAGGGGCTGCGCGTCCGCCGCAATGACGGGATATTTTTCCGCCAGCGCGGTCAGTTCCTCCGCGAACGCCGCATATTCTTCGGCGAGGAGCAGGCTCTTGAAACGGTTTTGAATGAAATCGGGCAGATTGTCCTCCGCGGGCAGGTCCTTGAGCGCGGCGGCGAGCGCCGCCTTTTCGCCCTCGTAATCGAACCCCGCGAACGCCCGCAGCGACGCGGCGACGGTGCGGTATTCCGCCCGCGCGGCGGCAAGTCTGGCTTCCGCCTCCGCCAGCGCCGCGACGTCCTTTTCGGACCGCTCCGCCAGCGCCAGTTTCTTTTGCAGTTCCGCCTCGGCCTCGTCCAGCCGCAGGGAGGAGAGCGCCGCCTTTTTGTCCGCCTGTGCCCGTTCGGCGTCCGCCGCCTGTGCTTTCAGCCCGTTCGCCCTCGTGCGGCCGAGCTCGGCCTTCCGATGGGCTTCCGCAATGTTCTTTTGCAGGGAACAGATCGTGGCCGCCGCCTGCAGCCCGCCGAGCGCGCCGCGCTTTTCGGTCATCTCCCCTTCGCGGGCGGCGAGCGCCGCAAGTTTTTCGCGAGCCTCTTTCAATGCCTGCATGTTCCGCCACGCCTGCGCATACCGTTCGGCTTCCGCACGGGCGCTTTCCCACGCCGACCGCTTGCGCCCCGCCTCTTCGGCAAGCTGCGCGGCCGCCGCTCTTTCCTGCTCCAGCCGTTCGGCCGTAAAACCTTCATACGTTTCCAGTTTGCCCTTCACGCCCGCCAGCGCCGTCTCCTTCTCTTTCAGGCGCTCGTCCGTGCGCTTGTAAAGCGGATAGCCGTATCTCTCCAGGGAAAAGAGCTTGGCGACGAGCTGCAGCCGTTCGCGGCGCGAAGATTGCAGAAACTGCGCAAATTCCCCCTGCGGAAGGGCGATGCATTTTTTGAAATCTTCAAAGGAGATGCCGATGATCTCGCTCTCCATCCGGCGGTTTACCTGCGCCGCCCCCTCGCACTCGGCGACGAATTTCCCTTCCCGCCGCCGGTACAGGACCGCTTTCTGCACGCCGCGGGCGCGGCTGAGCGTGCGCTCCGCGCGCCAGACGGTGCGTTCGCCGTTCCATTCCGTCTGAAATTCAAACGCCACTTCCGCCTTGGCGCAGTTGTAATTGACGATGTCGGCGAGAGAGGAGCCCTCCCGGCCGATGCGGTTGACCTTTCCGTACAGCGCAAAGCCGATACAGTCCAGAATGGTGCTCTTGCCTGCGCCCGTATCCCCGAAAACGCCGAAAATACCGCCGCTGAGAAGTTTTGCAAAATCGACGGACGCCCGCTCGCTGAAACTGTTCACGCCGCTGAATTCCAGATAGAGAGGCTTCATGGCGACACCTCCCCCAGGATCTCCAGAAACAATGTCTTCAGCCCGCCGTCCGCCTCCTTGCCGTAGAGCGAACGGTAATATTCGTCGAACAGCTCGGAATCGGTCAGTTCACGCCGCCGCGCGGCCAGGGATACCGTCCCCGCCGTTTCCACGCACGGCACGAGGGATCTAAGGCACTTATGCGACAGGAGCGCGCGGGACTCTTCGCTCGTCAAAGGTGCAGAGAGGCGCAGGGTGAGTTCGGCGTGGCAGTCCGGATTTTCCTCCAAGAGACGCACTCCCTCCTCCACGCTCTCCGCCGTAAGGCGCAGCAGTTTTTTGCCCGCGGTCAGAGGGATCTCCCGCGCCGAAAGCAGTTTTTTTTCGTCCGTTTCGAGCAGAACGACCCGTTTTTCCGCGCCCGCCTCGTCGAAGGAATATTGCAGGATCGAGCCCGAATACCACACGTTTTTCGCGGCAAAATGCTGTTTTTTGTGCAGATGCCCGAGGGCGATGTAGTCGCAGTCGGGCAGCCAGGAGAGCTGCACCGCGCGCGCCCCGCCGAGATCGATGTCCCGTTCGCCCTCGCCGGAAATGCCGCCCGCCACAAAGAGATGGGAGAGCAGGATGCACGGCACATCCCCCTCGTACGCCGCCTGCCCGCGGGCGAACCAACGCCTGATCTTTTCTTCAAAACTCTCGTCCGTTTTTTCCTCTTTCAGGCGCGCTTCCGTCGGATAGGGCAGGATATTGACATAGACCTTTTCCCCTCTGCCGTTGCAGAAAACGGCGTAGCCGTCGCCCGACCGGACGATGTGCACGGCGCGGCCGCCCCCGACGGGCAGGGGCGCGGAATGCCCGCCGACGATGTAGACCCCCAACTCTTCCCCGAGGGGAGCGGACGCCGCAAGGCGCACGCCGTCGTCGTGGTTCCCGCTGATGACGAGCACGGCGCGGTCTTTGCCCGCCAGCTTTTTCACCGCGCGGAAAAAGAGGTCCTCTGCCTCCGCCTGCGGCAGGAACGTATCATATACGTCGCCCGCGACGAGGATGAGTTCCGCCCCTTCCCTCTCGGCGATGCCCGTAATTTCATCCAGCACCGCCTGCTGTTCGTCGAGCCGTTCGCGGTTCATCAGTTTTTTGCCGATATGCCAATCGGACGTGTGTAAGATCTTCATGCCTGCCCGTTTGCGCTCCGTACCGCCGCATGCCGAGAAAAAATTTTCCCGCCGAACGATGGATTTTGCCTTGCGTTCGGCGCGGAAATGGAGTATAATACATACGCCCGCACTGCGCCGGAAATCTGTTTTATATTATACACCTTCACGGCGGGAAATGCAAGCGAAAGCGGGCGAATTCTGTTTTGTTGGAATATACTTTTCGAAAAAGGGAGCGAAAAATGGGTTTTTGTTATTTTTCCAAGGACTTCACAAACAATGCTTACACGAGCGTGGAAAACCGGTTCATCGTGAAATACATGCCGCAGGCAGAGGACGTGGCGGTCAAGATCTATCTGTACGGGCTGTATCTCTGCCAGAATCCCGCGCGCGATTTTACGCTGGAAAACTGCGCCGAGGTCCTGCGGCTCCCCGCCGAAAAGATCGTGGAAGCCTTTGAATTCTGGGAGGACTGCGACCTGGTGCAGATCGTCTGCCGCGACCCCTTCACCCTCGAATACCTGCCCGTCTCCGCCTCGGACGGAAGGCCGAAAAAGGTGCGGTACGAAAAGTACGCCGATTTTAACAAGGAGCTGCAGCGCAAAATGCAGGGCGTGGGCATTTTCCTCGAATATTCCACGCTGCAGAAATACATGAATTTCCTGCAAACGAACGAGATGGAACAGCAGGCGTTCCTGCTCATCGTCGAATACTGCATCCGCCGGAGCGGCGCGGCGGTCTCCCACGCCGAAATTTTCAATAAAGCCAGAAATTTCGTCAAGCGCGGGCTGTTCACTTACAGCCAGGTGGAAAAGGCGCTCTCCGACTTCAACGTGCACACCGCCGACCTCAAAAAAGTGCTCTCCGCGCTGGGCGGCTACCGCAGGGAGCCGGACGAGAGCGACTACGCCCTCTTTTCCAAATGGCTGGGCGAAGGGTTTGAAACGGGCGCGGTCCTTGCGGCGGCAAAGACCTTCAAGCGGGGCAGCATGCAGTCCCTCGACGTTCTTCTGGAAGAGCTGAAAGAAAAGGGCGTTTTCACGGCGCAGGCCGCGGAAGAATACCTCGCCGAGCGGGAAAGGCTGTGCTCTTTGACCTATAAGATCGCCAAAAACCTCGGGCTGAAAATATCCTCCCCGCTCGTGTACGCCGAGGAATACACGCGCAAATGGATCGACCTCGGTTTTGAGGACGAAGGGAACCTGTGCGCCCTCGCCCTCTTCTGCACCAAGACGGAGAGAAACTCCTTCAGCCAGATGGACGAACTGGTCGCCCGCCTGCACGAAGAGGCATACACCGACGAAAACGTGCAGGAATACCTCAAAGAAAAACAAAAAGACCTAAAACTGCTTTCCAAGATCCAGAGCCTGTGCGGAACGGTACGGCAGAACGAAGCCAACTTAAACATGCTTGCCGTATGGCGCAAATGGAATTTCGGGGACGATATGATCGCGGAAGCCGCCGTGCGGGCGGCAAACACCGCGCACCCCCTCTCCTATATCAACAAGATCCTCTCTTCCTGGAAGCGGGACGGCATTTTCTCCCCCAAAGACATTCCCGAAAAAAGAACGGACATGCCCGCCCGGGAGAGCTACCAGAGCGCCGCCGCGCAGGCACAGGACGAACGGACGGAGCGGGAACGCTATTATGCGGCGCGGCGGGCAAAGGCACAGGCCGTTGCCGACCGCTTTGAAAAACGCGCCCTTGCCGACCCGCGCTATAAACAGATCTCTTCCGCGCTGTCGCAGGCGGAACGGGAGGCAGCAAAGGCGGAAGCCTTCGGCGGGAACGGCCTGCCCGAACTGCTTGCCCGCGTGGAAGAGCTGAAAACACAGCGCCGCAGCGTTCTTGCGGGCATGGGTATCGCGGAAAGCGATCTTATCCCCCGTTATTCCTGCCAAAAATGCGCGGACACCGGCTTTCTGCCGGACGGGCGGGCGTGCGATTGCTACAAAAAACGGTAAAAAAAAATCTGTGCAGCCAGACACCGCCGGCAAGGCCGATGTCCTTGCCTTGAAACGACAGAAAAAACGATCTGAACGCCCCCCCGGAACAAGGAAAAGTCCCCCGAAAGCCTGTCTGACTTTTGGGGGGACTTTTTTTCCGATAAGCTATATCACCGTCCTGCACATCTATCTGATTGACTGAAATTCATGATACCCATGCCCGCGATGAATGCAAAAAATCAAAATATATGCTGACTGAAAAACGGGCAGTCGCCGCAGCGTAAAGACGGGTTCATTTCTTCAGTTTCAGGCCGTCGCTGAAAGCCTCGCCGACGCGTTCACCGATGCGGTAATAGCCGTGCGTATACGGGTCGAAGGCGATGGCATTCAGCCGTGCAACGTCCACTTTGCCGTCGCTGAGAACGCTCTCTTCCGCCGATACGTTCACCACGCGGCCGAGCACGCCGCAGCCGTTGTCGCCGCCCTGATATTCGATCAGTTCACACTCCATACAAACGGGAAATTCCTCGACGACGGGCGCGTCCACAAATTTGGAAGGGACGGCGGTCAGCCCGCTGCGTTCAAACTTGTCGGGGACGCGGCGGCCCGATACGACGCCGAAATAGTCCGCCGCCACGACGTGCGCCGCATCGGCGATGCTCACCGTGAATGCCTTGCGCACCAAAATGTTTTCGACCGTGCGGTGCGTCTCCGAAAGATTGAGGATGACGCGGTCGCGTTCCTGCATCATCCCCCACGCCGCATTCATGACGTCCACGCTGCCGTCCGCGTTATAGGTGGCGACCATCAGAACGGGCATGGGAAAAATCGCCTCTGTCACTGCTATTTTCTTTTTCATGCTGTTTCTCCTCCGCTTATTTTTTGTCCCGGAAAAACCTGCGTTTCTCCGACACAATGACATTATACTCCCTCCCGCCCGATCTGTCAAGCGCAGAAAAAAGGAAATGCAGATATATATAACCAAGTATATATCCATATTCTTACCTACTTTAGCCTCCTCTGAACCCCGTGACGATCGCGAGGGAGGCGTTTACACGAAAACACCCCCTGCGCAAAGAGCGCAGGGGGTGCCCCGTGTTATACTGTCATACAGTTATGTTGTTGCGCCATAATCGTCGATCCATGTCAACGGTCGGACTTCTTCTTGCCCTTGGTCACGCCCCTTTCCACGAGCGTCCAGACCGTGGTGCCGAGGAGGAAGGCGCAACTCAGACCGAAGATGACGCTGACCGCAACCACGACATTGTCGCGCGTGGTGTACCACAGCGGATCGAAACTGACCGTAACGGTGCTGTCGCCCCAGAAGTTCATGGCATTGCTGTTCGCCACGGTGTAGAGAATGCGGACCGCCGCTTCCACCAGACGGTTGTCATACCGCGCGTCGATGCCCCGGGAATAACCGCCGTTGCCCTCGCCGTCCAACAGACATGCGCCCGCCAGCATACCGAAGCCGAGGTTTTCACCTTCGGAATAATACCAGTCGGAAAGCGCAAATCCCGCCATGCCCGCTTCGCCGCGCAGCCACCTGGTCATCAGGTTGTAATTGCTGCCCGTCCAGGAATCGCCGAGTTCGTTGAACGCGATCATGACGTTCATCGCGTCGCCGATTTCGATTGCCATTTCAAAGGGGCGCAGATAAATTTCGCGGAAGGTCTGTTCATCCAGCCAGGAACTGTAGTAGCTCCGGCGGGTCTCCTGATCGTTGAGCACGAAATGCTTGTTGTAGACATACAGTCCTTTGGACTGCGCGCCCTTGGTTTCATACCCGCCGATCATACCCGTCAGGAAGGAGTCGTCGCTGTAAAATTCGCCCGCTCTCCCGTGGTAAGGATTGCGCTGCAAGCCGAGACCGAAGCCGTACAAACCGGAAGCGCCGCCCCAAAGAGCATCCTCGCCCATCGCCTGCCCGACGAGGTAAGCGATGTCGTTGTTGAAGGTCGCCGCGCGGATACCCTCGCAGGGATAGCCCGTGGGATAAGCGATGGCTGCGCCCGAATCGAAACGGCTCATAAAGCCGTATGTGGCGTTTTTACTCTCAAATTCCCCGTTCCTGTCGCCGTTTCCGAGGTTGAACGGCCACTCAAAACCGTTGGAGGCATTCTGATCGTTGGTGCCCGGCTTGCCGATGCTCTCGACGCTCAACGTCTTACGCAAGCCCTGCGAGAACAAGCGGTCGAAATCGTCGGTCGACATTTCACCGAGCAATGCCTGCCATTTTTCGATATCTTCCTCGGTCGCGCCGCGGGCGGGATCGTATTCCACGCCGATCAGATCGACCAGCTGCAAAGCGTCGTCCGTGTCCAGCGCGTCGACATTCCAGCCGAAGTCATATTCCGTCGTATCGTACTCGACCCCGTAATATGCGGCGTATGCCTCAAGCTCCGAAACGGAAATCGTTCTGTTGTGATCAAAACCGCTGGTTTTCTGATAGGCGCTGCCGTAACTGCTCGTCGCGCGCTGCCCGATGAAGCCGTCTGTGCCCGTTGCCGCGGTCGTTTCCCAATCGTAACGGGAGAAGAACGTCACGTTGCCGGACCCGCCCTCCTTGTTCGGGTTGATGTCGTCGAACAGGTTGTGCACGTCGTCCGTCGTGCCCTGCGTCCAGTAAGCATAGCTGTTGGAACGCGCCGTGGAGACGGTAATCGTTTCCACATTGTCCGCACTGCCCGCGCCGTACTCGTCGTCGAGTTCGCTGCTGAGCGCGCCGGTCGTCTTGGCGCGGTAGATGCTGTTGACCGCCTCGTGGCTGTTGCGCGCCACGGCGAGGTAGTAATTGCCCGCCGAAAGCACGTAGCCGCCCGTCGTGCCGTCTTCGTTTGTCAGATCGTCGTCATAGGACGCAAACCATTTGTTGGCGTCGATTTTGATTTCGACCACTTCGCTCGCGTTCGGGGCGAGGGTGTCCGTCTTGCCGTAGCCGACCAACTGAACGGCAGGTTTCTGCACGCCGTGCGCTCTGTCCTGCTCGGAAACGGGCTGCTGCACATACACCTGCACGATCTCTTTGCCCGCCGTGCTTCCCGTATTGGTGACGGTAACGCGCACGATCAAATCGTCGCAATCGCCGAGGTTCGAGCCGGTCGCGCGCCGCTCCTCTTCCGGACGGAGTTCGCCGTAATTGCCCGTATAATTGGCGTCGTTCGCCGCCATCAGGCCGCCGGAATAGTAATTCTTGTCGGGATCCTCGTCGGGCACCACTTCCAGATCGGAATAGGAGAACGTCGAGTAAGACAGTCCGTACCCGAAGGGATAGGAGATATTGGTGCCGTAATCGTAAGTCCCCGCTTTGCTGCTGCCGAGAAGAATGTCTTCATACCTCGTTTCGGCGTAGCGATAGCCGACATACATGCCTTCGACGTTGACGACATTATCGTTGGAAGACGTGTTCATCGAAAAATTCTGCGTGGAAGGATTTGCCTCGCGGGAAGCATACCACGCCGCGGACAGACCGCCCGAAGGATTGGTTTGTCCCGTAATGATTTCGGCGACCGCCTTGATGCCGTCCGAACCGGGATAACCGATCCAGAGCGCCGCCTCGATGCCGTAGTCTTTCAAGAGCGCGGGAATATCTTCCTGCGGCGGGTTGGCCTGGTTGAAGATGACGATGACCTTATCGTAATTCTTTCCGAGCGCCTCCAACAGATTCTTCTCGTCATCGGTGAAAGCCAGATAATCGTTGCTCTTGTCGCCGTCATTGTTCCCTTGCGCTCCGACGGACCCATCGCTTCCCGGATTGAGGTCGGCGGACTCGTTGGTCATTCTGCCCGTGATATAGATTGCCGTCGTGCTGCTGCCGTAATTATCACGATCCTTGCTTGTCTCGGGAATTTCCGACCAATTCGCTTCGGTGAGGGCGGGCAGGGCGCCGTTATTGTTACCCGTATATCCCTTATACCGGTCACCGCTCAATCCGTTGAAGCCGACATAGTCCCGCCGCCAATAGTACATGCCGTCCGAAGAGTTGTACCAATCGGAAAGATCGCTGTTCAAATCCAGCCCCGCCTCTTCAAACTCTTCATAGAAGAACTGACGGCGATAAACTTCGGACAAGCCGTTGTAGGCTGCGGGATCGTTGATTTTACTGTTGCCCGCGCCGTCAAGGCAATACATGGGGTCGTAAGCCGTCACGCCGTACAGGCTGACTTTTTCGTTCTGCGCCAGCGGCAGGGCGTTCCCTTCGTTTTTCAGAAGGACGGTGCCCTCGCTTTGCGCCAGCCAGGCGATTTCGCCGTTGCCGTTCAGGGTATCCTCCACCGAGGAATACCACGTTTTGTAGCGCACGGGTTCGACGCCCGTGGAATAGGTGACGTCGGCGGGTTTGTCCCGAAACACATAATTGGTCAGGAGATTCGCCACGTTTTCATCCGTCGTCAGGATGCTGAACAGCATGACGAAACCGAACAGAACCGCAACGATGTTGAACAGAATCCGCGCCAATGTATGCAATGCTTTTCTGATAGCCATTTGTCCCATACCTCCTTAATTCCTTTTGGGTTTTACGCGAACCCAGGAAAACACATTCGCCACGACGGCGCAGACAAGCAACGCCGCCGCGCATACGATGAGTTCCGTCAGTCCGTCCACGACGGAAAGATCGAACCCGGCGCCCATTGCCTGCGCTTGTATTTCGGTCAGGAAATAATCGTACACGCCGACAACGAGGGCGAGAAGCGCCGCAAAGATGCACAGCGCCATCGCGCCGACGCCGTAGTTGTCCAGCCCGAAAAGGGACAGAACGACAAACAGCGCCAATCCGCCCAGCGTGAGCAGCGGAACCAACCAGACGTCCCCCGCAAACGAGAGCAGCGCCCAGCTGACAATCCCCATAACGACGGCCGCCACGCCCACGATGAGCATGAAATAATATGCGCCGCTCCGATTATTGTTGTAATCGGAAAAATATTTTGCCACTTTATTCATAATTTCTTACCTCCATGCATTACGCCAGCTGCTCGATTGCCATGGCGACGTGGAGATTCAGTCCCGTGCCGGCGGAATCCATAACGAAGAAAGAGAGCAGATTGGTGTTGGTGAAACCGGTAATGTCGATGCAGAAAGACACGCTTTCCCCGACGGCAAGGGAGGATACCTCCCGACTGTAATCATCTACGATGGTCGTTCCGCTGTTGATTTGATTCACGGTGAAGGAAACGCTCTCCGTCCCCTCGTTGGTGATGACGTAGTAAATCCTGTAAGAAGAATCCTCGGCGACGTTATACGCGGTCTTGACCCGGAAGTACGCGCCCTCCTCGTATGCGCTGCCGCTCGTAAGGCGACGGCCGTACACATAATTGGCGTATTCCATATCGCCGCGCGTGACGGTGATGCCCGACTGCGGATCGATTCCCACATTATCGGAAGGAAGCGCAACGGTGAGCTGCTCCGCATTCTCCGAACCGAGGGCAAAATAAGGCGCGATGGTCGTTTCGCCCGCGGGAACGAGCGTACTCTCCGTGATTGCCGCGCCCGTGGCAACGTTGTACCAGCCGATCAAACGCCCGTCATATTCGTCCAGGCCTTCAATCTGCGACGCGTCGGGCAACGTGAACGTTCCGCCCGACTGCGTGGGCGCCTGATAGTCCTCCGACAGAGTCAGCCCGTCGGGCAGCTGCACGCTGACCGCTGCGGTTTCAACTTTCTGTTCCATGGACATATCGATCTTGAGTCTGACGCTGTCCGCCGCCTCATTGAACAGGAACATGGTCATCAGGTTGTTGTTTGAGGTGCACAAATCAACGGAGAACGTCACCGTTTCGCCCACAGGGAAAGTCATGTCGCCGAGATCGATTGCCGTACCCAGATTGGCCTGGCTCAGAACCTGATAGATGCGGAAACTGAGACTTTCCGTGCCAAGATTGGTAATCGAATAGTAAATGCGATATGTAGTGACGCCGTCCATGGCCGGACTGGACGCAGTCTTGCAGCGGAACGCGTCACGTTCGACAAATCCGCGGTCGGAAATCGATTCAAGGAGCACGCCCCGCTGTCCGCCGTAGTAACTCGTCGAGGTCCTGAACACTTCGTCCTGCGCTATTGTGTTGCCGGACGAGTCCGTCCAGTCGGTATAGTTGTTGTTCTCATCATAATGACCGACATAATCGGGCACCGTGGCGTTGTCCGCACCCGTGCAAGGCACGAGAGCCGTGCCGTTCTCGTGTTCAAAATAAGGCGCAATGGTCATCGAACCTTCGACGACGGCGGAAGATGTGACCGCCTCGCCCGTTTCGGCGTTATACCAGCCAAGCAACGTTCTGCCCGTATTGTTGGTGATTT
>CAZTND010000015.1:0-3675 GCA_964615285.1 uncultured Clostridia bacterium | reverse complement strand
TGCCCGTATTGTTGGTGATTTCTTCATCGGAAGGCAATACCAGCTTATCGCCCGTCTGCACGGTCTTGGGGTAACCGGACACCGTAAAACCGGCGGGAGCCTGTATGGATATGACGGCGTCTTCGGTCAGGACCGGGCGAAGGGTTATATCGCCCTGAATGCGCACCCCTGCCACCGCGGGAGTACCGTCGGCATACGCCCAGTAGAGGAAGTTATGCCCCGTGTTGTTGGTGATTTGGGAGGCGCCCGGCAATACAAGCAGGTCGTTGGTCATGACGTTCCTTTCGTAATCGTCGGACACCGTAAAGCCGTCGGGCAGGTCGAGCGTGATGGTTGCCGGCTCCGTGACGGTGCTGTTTTCGACCGCCATGGAAACGCCGAGCGAGAAACCCTCGACGTCCTGATTGAAACGAATGAGCGTCAGCGTGTTGGAGTCGTCACTTTCGTTTGCATCCGTCAAAAGTATCCAGTCGCTCGTTTCGCCGGGAGCCAGCGTGACGACGTCGGAAGAAACGTTGGTCGATTCATTCGCCCAGGCATGCCCGGTAAACATCTGATGTACGGTAAAGGAGATCGTTTCATCTCCGTAATTACAGAACTTATAATAATATGTATAAGTCTGCCCCGCTTCCCGTTCACAGACGGTGACGGACCGGAAGTAGGAATTCTCCGTCAGTGTCGCGCCCGTCGAAATGCTCTTACCCATATAACCGTCGATGAGCACGTCGTCGGTCGTCAGCGCATACGCGGAATTCTCCGAAAGATCCGTACCGTCGGCGGCATAATAATAGTCGCCCACCCGGTTGGACCCGAATTCATACGCTTCTCCGTTTTCGGGCACCCAATACGGCAGAATGGTCACCGCCTCCGTCGGGGCAAAGCTGCCGAGATCGAAAAATCCTCTGACCGATCCGTCGTCGTCAAAGAGCGCTATGCCGCCGATTTCATGTCCGTCCAACGTGGACTCGTCGAAATCCGATGCGGACAGCAACTGCCCGACCGGCAACGTAAGCGACGTTTCCCCTCCGGCAAAACGCACGTCAGCCCCCTCCAAAATGGTAAAGGTGACTTCCGTCGGGGGAAGCACAGGCTCGTAACCGCCGCCCAGTTCGGGGCGCGTGGAACCCGTTTTGTCCTCGTTCCAGTCGTAAGCGTCGTTGATGGTAACGACATTGCCCCCTGTTTCGGGCGGAACGAATGTTTCCTGTTGCGGCGCGCATGCAGCAACCGAAAACGTCAGCCCGAACAAGAGAAATCCCGTTGCAAACAACTTTTTGAACTTGTTCATTTACTCCTTCTCCTAATTATTTTTTACGATGTCCCGCTGCCCGTCCGCCGATCTCCCGCCGCTTCCCGATCTCCCGCTTCGAAAAGCGGAACGATCTCGTCTTTCGGCACAGAAAACATCGTCCATTAGTATATCATACCCCCCCCCCGTGTCAATTGCTTATTGTACACAAATATATTGCAAATTTTCCATTTTTTTGTTTTTTACGCCATAAAAACGGCCATTTACGACGTTTTGAAAAGCTCCGCCGCGTCGGCGGCGGAGCTTTTCGGCTGCGGGCCGTCGGCTCTCACGCGGGTTCTGCAAGAATTTGCATACGCAAAAAGGGCGGCCCATGCAGAGCCGCCCTTCACCTTGAAGTTGCTGTTTTATTGTTGTCTTGCCGCGCCGTCTTTCCCGCACCGCACGCGGAACCAATGCAGGGTCACGCCCCGCCTTTCCTTTTCTTTGCCCGCGCCCGTTTCTTGCACCAGTCCGACAAAATGCGGAAAAAATTACAAATCACGGTCGTCAGAACGAAACCGAGAGCGTCTATCCCGACGTCGAAGATACTGCCGCTCCTGCCGGAAATGAAGAGCTGATGTATCTCGTCGCTGCACGCATAGGCGAGGCAAATCAGCAACGGAAGCGCCCAAAAAGCCCACCCATGCCCGCGTGGAAAGGAAAACGTAAAGATAAAAATACTGACGCTCAACCCCAAACAGGCATACAGAAAGAAATGCGCGATCTGCCGGATATATGTCTGAATGGTTTCCGTTGTTTCCTTCGGAAGAATGGGTTCCAAAATATCCGCGATGATCGAACCGACCTCGCCGCTCATCGTTCCCGACGCCTCTTTGTCCTGGGAAGAGAACCAAAAGATGAGGCACATCAGCCCCAGAGAGAGCGCCAAAAAAATATAGCGCACAATGAGAGTTGTCTTGTCTTTTTCCATAATATTACCTCATATTACCTCATTATTATGTATGCATTCTCTTATTTATGACGTATTTTTCGGGCCGTTCAGTCAATTGCCGTCCCGTCCGAACGATCGACCGGCATATAATTCAGAGCGGACGCTTCTTCCGTCGCTTCCAGCCTGAAAATGACGGGACGCAATCCGTCGTTGCAGCTACAGACGGCGACGCCCGGTCTGCGTATCCAGTCGCCGTAATAAAACAAGCCCGCCCCCGCGCCGTGCGCCAGCGCAAAGACATACTGATAGATCGCCTTCCACGCCTCGTCGCAGAACCCCTGTGGCTTGGCATAGTCGGCGTAGAATACCTGCCCCGCACGCATCATCGGGCAGGCGGTCAACCCCGCGACGCCGTATTCCGCCGCCAGCTCTTTGTCGAGCGTGGTCTTTAAGACGGTTATTTTCACTCGCTTCATTTCCTTCTTTTCTCCGTTTTTATTTTTTCATGGTATGCGTACCCATTATACTATATTTCAGGATATATTGTCAAGGCAAAACCGTATAAAAAGCGGCCTGCCGTCCGGCAAACCGCTTTTGCTTTTCAACGAATTTTCCCGCCGGAAAATTACTTCTTCATGCCCTCTTCGACCGCAACGGCGACCGCGACGGACGCGCCGACCATGGGGTTGTTGCCCATGCCGATGAGGCCCATCATTTCAACGTGCGCGGGGACGGAGGAAGAACCCGCAAACTGCGCGTCGGAGTGCATGCGACCCATGGTGTCCGTCATGCCGTAGGAGGAAGGGCCCGCCGCCATGTTGTCGGGGTGGAGCGTTCTGCCCGTGCCGCCGCCGGACGCGACGGAGAAATATTTGACGCCGTTCTCGTTACACCATTTCTTATAGGTGCCCGCGACAGGGTGCTGGAAGCGGGTGGGGTTGGTGGAGTTGCCCGTGATGGACACGCCGACCTTTTCCAGCTTCATGACGGCGACGCCTTCGGGCACGTCGTCCACGCCGTAGCAGCGCACTTTGGCGCGGTCGCCGTCGGAGAACGCCTTTTCATAGACGATCTTGATGGTCTCGGTGTAGTGATCGAACTCCGTTTCGACATAGGTGAACCCGTTGATGCGGGAGATGATGTAGGCAGCGTCCTTGCCCAGGCCGTTCAGAATAACGCGCAGTGGTTTGACGCGGACCTTGTTGGCGTTCTGCGCGATGGAGATGGCGCCTTCCGCCGCGGCGAAGGATTCGTGACCCGCGAGGAAACAGAAACACTCCGTGGATTCGGAGAGGAGCATGGAAGCGAGATTGCCGTGGCCGAGGCCGACCTGGCGGTTCTGCGCGACCGAGCCGGGAACGCAGAATGCCTGCAGGCCGATGCCGATGGCGGAAGCGGCGTCCGCCGCCTTCTTGCAGCCCTTCCTGATGGCGATCGCCGCGCCGACGGTGTACGCCCAGACGGCGTTTTCAAAGCAGATGGGCTGGGTGCC
>CAZTND010000014.1:1853-36927 GCA_964615285.1 uncultured Clostridia bacterium | reverse complement strand
ACCTCCTTTTTTTCTGCCGTCCGGCGGGAAACCTTACAAAAATGTAAGGTTTATGTAAGATTCGCGTAAGGTAAATCGGCGGGGAAGTATGGTATAATAGAAGAAAAAGGGGGGGTGAAAAAGATGGGCGGCGGATAAAGATGAAAGAACTTAAAATTATAATAAAATTAAGGAGGTGGCAGTTTTGAACGAAAAACTGAAAGAAGGATTGAGCAATGCCTGTGGATTGGCGGGCGCGGTTTTCAAACTGATTTTGTTTCTGACGATCCTCGTCGGGGTGTGCGTGCTGGTTTCATGCGCGCTTATGCAGTTGAATCAAAAGTCGATTACGGAAATTCTCAATGAACGCTGGGCGTTGTCGCCCGCGCTCCCCACCGACGTAAAAAGCGAGTACGAATACGCAAACTCGGGGTTTGACGGCGGCGAGCATTATTATGTTTTTGATTGGAAGGGGCAGGACGATACCGTTTTTTCGGCATTTCATACGGAAAAGAGTACGGAATTTGAAGAGGCGTGCGAAGGAATGTTGCAAGAATACGTATCTACCATAGATGAGAGCGTTCCCGACGATTATCGCCTTGATTGGTCGGAGCCATACAGGTGGCAATACAAGTGGCGCTCCGGTTCCGAGGGAGAAATCATGGATGCTCCGATTTTCGGGTATGATGATTATTTTGAATTGAAGGGAAAGGATGCAGACTTGTTGTACATGGTATATTTCCCTGCAGCGGAAAGATTGTGCATTGTAACAGTATATTTGTAAAAATTGTAAAGAGGAGAAAATATTATGAAAAAAATGAAACAATGGATGATTTTATTGATCGGCGGCGTATGTTTTGCGTGCATGACGTTAACCGCATTGCTCGGGAATTTTTCCGCGCAAACGCAAATTGCATTTGCTTTCGAAAAACAAGTAAATGAAAATCATGCGCTGCGTGCCGATTTCCTTTTTTTCTGCCGTCCGGCGGGAAATCTTACAAAAATGTAAGGTTTATGTAAGATTCGCGTAAGGTAAATTCGCAAAGACTTGTGTTATAATGTAAATACGAAAAAAAGGGGAAAACCGGAACCTTTCGGGGCGGGCTTCCCGAAGGAGGAAAAAATGTTGCTTTTCAAACTTGCTTTCCGCAACGTGCGGCGGCAGATCGGCGGGTATCTCATCTATTTCGTCACCGTTGCGCTCACCGTGTCGCTTCTGTTTTCGCTCGCCGGGCTGATGTTCAGCGAGACGGTGTTCATGTTTTCCGCTTCGTTCAAGACGGAAACCATGGCGGTTTGCGCCTTTCTCGCCGTCGTGCTCACCGTCGTTTCCGCGCTCGTGCTCGGTTACGGCTGCGCCTTTTTGCTGCGCCGCCGGAAGAAGGAGTTCGGCATGTATCTCACCCTCGGCATGACGCGGGGGAACATCATCGCCGTCTTCGTGGGGGAAATGTTCTTCACCTTCCTCTTTTCCCTTGCGGCGGGGCTTGGGCTGGGGATGATCGTCTATCAGGTCATCGTCGCGGGCATCGCTTCCTTTTTGCAGACGGATTTTACGTTGGGGGACTATTCCGCGGGGGGATTCGCGCTCACCGTCGTTTTGGTGGGGGTCGTGTTCCTCCTCACCGCGTTGGTCTCTCTCTTTTATCTGCGCTTTGAAAAAATCGGCAAACTGCTGCGCGGAGAGAATACGGCGGAAAAATCCGTTAAAAATCCCCGCCTGTGGCTGTACGTCATGCTGGTTTCCCTCGTCGCGCTCGTTCTGTCCCTCATCGTCGTCGTTTCGACGTCTATCGATCGGCCGGACGTCTTCACAATCATCGGCGGATCGGCTGTCGCCTTTCTCGCCATCGTGTTTACCTATGTCGGCGCGCTCAAATGCGGGATCTATTACCTCCTCAAAAACAAAAATTTTTCGGGCAGGGGAACCCGCACCTTTACCTTGCGGCAGCTTTCGGGCAGAATGAGCGCGGATTCCGTCCTCTTCGGCGTCATCGCCGTTCTCCTCTCGGTGGTCGTCGCGGGCGGCAACGTTTTTATGACGGCGTTCGGCACGCAGGCGGCGGCGGAACGGCTGCACAATCCCTTCACCGTCAGCGTGGAGTGCCCGTATGACGAAACGGGGGAACTGACGGACGATCTGCCCCTTTGGATGGAGGAATTCGGGACGGTGGAGGAGAGCCGCCTGTTCACTGTCTTTGAATTGGAGGATTACAGCGTGTGCCGTTATATCGGCGGTTACTCCGCCAACAACGACTGCGTTATACGGGAGAGCGATTATCTGGCGCTCGCCGCGATGGCGGGGGAGAAGGCGACGCCCACAAACGGCGGGTACGTCATCCTCTGCAACGGCACTTCCGTTTCCGAACAGGACGAGGTCAGGCGCGCGGGGTTTGAAAACTTTTCCTTCGTCTGCGGGGGAGAAACGCTCTCCTTCACGGCCGTCTCGTCCGGCCGCGCCGCGCTCGTCGTCGGCCTGTCCCCCCGTTATTTTGTGGTCGTGCCCGACCGCGTGGCGGACGCGCTGGAAGCGTCGGGGGAATATTGGAGCGCGTCGACCCGCTGTGCCGTCAATTACGAGGGAGACGCTTTCGACGAACGGCAGATGACGACGTTTTTCTCGGAAAAAAATCGGGAGGACGCCTATCAGGAATTTCTGCAAATGTATTACAGTTCCACATTCTTCACGACCGACGTTGCCAATTCCTTCTATTCCTATCTCCTGGAAATGGCTGCGCCCTGGCTGATGATCGTGCTCTTCGTCACGCTCGCCTTTGCGCTCCTGTCCATGGCGGTGCTCGCGCTCAAAAGCCTTGCCGCCGTCGCGGAGGACAAACGGCGGTACCGCCTTTTGTATCTTGCGGGCGCGTCCGAGCGGCAGACCCTTTTCTCCCTCACCGTGCAGATCGCCCTCTACTTCTTTCTGCCCTTTGCCGTGCCCGTTCTCCTGAGCGTGCCCGTGTCCTTCATCTGCATGGGGTTGAACAACGTGATGGGCGGCGCGCTGACCAATTTGCAGATCGTCGGCTATGCGGCAATGTTCTCGGGCGTGCTCCTTCTCTTTTATGCGCTCTATTGCGCCGTCACCTGCCTTGTGGCGCGGCTGGACGTTAAGCGGGCGTTGCGCGCTTCGGGCATGTAAAGCGCAAACGGTTTTTGTAAGATTTTCTTCCGCCGCACGGAAGAGAGTGAAATAAGTCGTTTTTTTGCAATAAATTCAAAAATCCCAAAGTTTAAGGAGGTAAATTTACCATGCAGGAAATTTTGAAAGTAACGAACGCAGTCAAGTACTTCGGCAACGGCAGCGTGACCACGCGCGCCCTCGACGGCGTGTCCTTCACCATGGAGAAAGGGGAGTTCGTCGCGGTCATGGGTCCCTCGGGCTCGGGCAAGAGCACCCTTCTGAACGTCATTGCCACCATCGAACCTTTGAGCGGCGGGGAAATATTGGTGGACGGCGCGCCCGTCTCCGCGCTCAACGAAAAGGAACTTGCCGCCTTTCGCCGCGACAAGCTGGGATTTATCTTTCAGGAGTATAACCTTCTGGACACCCTGACGGTGGAAGAGAACATCGCTCTGCCCCTCAACCTCAGAAAGGCGGGGCCGGGGGAGACCAAAAAAGAGGTGCTTCGCGTCAGCGAGGCGCTGGACGTCACCGACCAGCTGGAAAAGTTCCCGGCCGAACTTTCGGGCGGTCAGCGGCAGCGCGTGGCGTGCGCCCGCGCCGTCGTCTCTTCTCCCGCGCTCATCCTCGCCGACGAGCCGACGGGCGCGCTCGATTCGCGCAATTCCCGCGTGCTTATGGAGCAGTTCCGCCTGATGAACGAAAAGCTGGAGGCGAGCATCCTCATGGTCACGCACGACGCCGCCGTCGCCTCTTATGCGCGGCGGGTCATCTTCCTGCGCGACGGAAAAATTTACAACGAAATTTTCCGCGGCGATCGGGAACAAAAGGCGTTCCGTCACGACATTCTGACCGTCACCGAAACGCTGGGAGGGGGTGAAGAGGGTGCTTTTTAAGCTTGCGCTGCGCAACGTGCGGCGGCAGATCGGCGGTTACCTCATCTACTTCATCACGGTGTCCCTGACCGTCGCGCTGCTGTTTTCCGTGAATAACCTCATATTAAGCGATATGATGAATCAAATGGCGGAACTGTACGCCGATTTCGTGCAGCCCGTCCTGCTCCTCGTCGTCGCCGTCATGGCGGCGGTCGTCGCCTTCGTGCTCGGCTATGCCACCACCTTCCTTTTGCGCCGCCGCAAGCGGGAATTCGGGGTCTATCTCACCCTCGGCATGACGCGGCGGAACGTCATCGCCATCTTTGCGGGCGAAACGGGCGCCACGTTCCTCTTGTCCCTGTTCGCGGGCGTTTTTCTGGGGCTGGGCGCCTATCAGGCGTTCACGGCGATCTTTCTGAACTTTCTCGAACAGCCGTATGAATTTGCCGCCTACTCCCCCGCGGGATCCCTTCTGACGGTCGGCATGGTCGCGCTCATGTTTTTCGTCGCTTCTCTCGCCGCCCTCTTCTACCTGCGCTTCGCCCGCGTTTCCCTCCTCTTACAGGGGGAAAAATCCGCGCCGAACACGGTGCGGTTTCCGCAGGTGTGGATCGGCGTTTTTCTGCTCTCCGTCGTCGGGATTGCCGTTTCCGTCACGCTTTTTACGGAGTGGATGCAGAGCGACGATTTCTTCGACCGGATCGAAGAGCTGGGCATTTATCTCGGCGTCTTTGTCGTCTCGGCGGGATTGCTGCCCGTCGGACTGTCGCGCACGGTCATATGGATTCTGCTGCGTGTTCCCGCGCTCTCGGCGCGGGGCACGGGCAGGTTCACCGTCCGCCAGCTCTCCGCCCGCATCAATGCAAGCTCGGTCATGATGGGCGTGCTCTCCGTCCTTCTGACCGTCGCCGTCGCCGGGCCCAACGTCTTTCTTACCATGAATCTGACGATCGACATGGAGATCGCAGCCGACCATCGCTACCGCTACGACATCAGTTCTTTCAGCGAGGGGCAGGTGTCTTTCGAGGACGCGCTGGTGAAAATAGAAGAGTATGCCGACATCGAAGACAGCTGCCTTTATAACGTCTATCAGCGCCTTTCGGAAGGGGAAACGCAGGCGGAACATCTCTTCGTGAGCGAGAGCGACGCGCGTCATGTGTTGTCGATATACGGGTATACCATGCCGGCGTTGAACGGGGAATACATTTCGTATGAACCGGACTCCGCGCAGGAAGAGGTGCAGTTGGTTTCCGGGAGCGGGGAGGTTTTGGAGATCGGCGGCGTTTCGTATGAGCGGGCGGGCATTCTCCGCTCGCCGCAGGGGGTGTTGTACGGGTATATGATCGCCGGTTCATACGGGAACGGGGAGTTCGGTTTTTACATCGTGCCCGACGAAGCTGCCGCCGCGTTGCAGACGCAGGCGGACGCAGCCGGGAACGAAGGCGGCGGGGTGTGGTATAGCCGCGCCCTTGTGGTCGACCTTGCGGACGGCTGGTATGACGTCGCGGGACTTTATCTGGAACTGCGCAACGATTACGGGAACGGCAATTACGGTTTGTCTTTCAACATACGGGCATATGAACGGTATAATCGGATCGGGCAGATTGCGCTCTTCCTCCTCGGCGATCTCTTCGTGTCGGCGGTGTTCCTTTTCATGACCATGGCAATGCTTTCTTTGAAGATTCTCTCCGTCATCGCCGAGGATCGGGAACGTTACCGCATGCTTTGGCGGCTGGGCGCGTCCGAAGGCATGCTCGGGCGGTCGCTTTTCACGCAGATGTTCTTCTACTGCTTCCTGCCCTTCGCCGTACCGCTCGCCATGTGTTTCCCCCTCGTCGGCATATTGCAATTTATGGCGGACGCTTCTTCCGTCGCCGCAGGGGCGATTGCGGCGCAGGTGGCGGCCTTCGCGGGCATCATTCTGGCGCTGTACGCCGTCTATTTTCTCGCGTCGTACTTCGTGGCGCGGCTGGACGTCAGACGGGCGCTGCGCGCCGTATCGTAGCGTTTTGCGGCGAAAAATAAGGAAAAAATACGGCCGGAGGAAAGAGAGGGGCGTTTTCCCCTCTCTTTTCGCATAAATAAAAGGCGAAAAGGGCGCAAAACAGTGTACTTTTCCGGAAAAGTATGTTATAATGGGAAAAGAAACAAATTTATTATATATATTATATATAATAAAAAAATCATCCACCCATTTTGTCGACAGGGAGGTCAAAGCATACAATGTCTGAAAAAGTGGAAAACCAATACGGCGCGGAACAGATACAGGTCCTCGACGGGCTGGAACACATCCGCAAACGCCCCGGCATGTACATCAGTTCGACGGACGAGAAGGGGCTGCACCACCTCGTGCACGAGGTCGTGGACAACTCCATCGACGAGGCGCTGGCGGGCTACTGCACGCAGATCGACGTCGTCGTCAACGTGGACGGCAGCTGCACGGTCACCGACAACGGCAGGGGCATCCCCACGGGCATTCACCCCAAAGAGGGTATCTCCACTCTCGAAGTCGTGTTCACCAAGGTCAACGCGGGCGGCAAGTTCGGCGGGGACTCGGGCTATAAGGTCTCCTCGGGCCTGCACGGCGTGGGCGTCAAGGCGGTCAACGCGCTCTCCGAATGGCTGGAAGCCGAGGTCTGCCAGAACGGGCACGTCTACAAGCAGGTCTACAACCGCGGCGTCAAGCAGCGGGACGTGCAGATCGTGGGGGACACCGACAGGACGGGCACCCGCGTCACGTTTATGCCCGACGCCGACATCTTCGAAACGACCGAGTTCAGGTACGATATGCTCAAAACGCGCCTGAAAGAGCTTGCCTACCTCAACAAGGGGCTGACCATCACGCTGGAGGACAGGCGGGTCGGCAGGGAACAGAAGGACAGTTTCTGCTTCGAGGGCGGCATCCGCTCCCTCGTCGAGGAGCTAAACCGCGGCAAGGAAACGCTCTTCCCGCAGCCCGTCTATTTCGAGGAAACGGAAGGGGACAGCGTGTGCGAGGTCGCCATCCAGTACAACGACGGGTACGCCGAGGTCATCTACTCTTACGCCAACAACGTCAACACCGTGGACGGCGGCACGCACGTCGAAGGGCTGAAACTCGCCCTCACCAAGGTCATCAACGACTACGGCCACCGGCTCAACATCCTCAAAGAGAGCGAGCGGCTGACGGGCGAGGACGTGCGCGAGGGCATCACCGCCGTCGTGTCCGTCAAGCTCATCAACGCGCAGTTCGAATCGCAGACCAAGGACAAGCTGAACAACAGTTCCATCCGCTCCTTTGTCTCCCGCTGCGCCACCGCGCACCTCTCCACCTTCCTGGAAGAGAATCCCGCCGTGGCGCGCGAGCTGGTGCTCCGCTGCATCACCGCGCAGAAGGCGCGCGACGCGGCGCGCAACGCCCGCGAGCTCACCCGCCGCAAGGGCGTTTTGGAGAGCGCGACCCTGCCCGGCAAACTTGCCGATTGCTCCGACCGCCGCCCCGAATTGTGCGAAATTTACATCGTAGAAGGGGATTCTGCGGGCGGAACGGCCAAGCAGGGCAGGGACAGGCGGTTCCAGGCAATTTTGCCTTTACGGGGCAAAATTCTCAACGTGGAGAAGGTCCGCATGAACCGCGTCCTCGAAAACGAGGAGATCAAGGCGATGATCACGGCGTTCGGCTGCGGCATTTTGGACGACTTCGACGAGAGCAAACTCCGCTACGACCGCATCATCTCCATGACGGATGCCGACGTGGACGGCGCGCACATCCGCATCCTGCTCCTCACTTTCCTCTTCCGCTACATGCGTCCGCTCATCGAGCACGGGCACGTCTATTCCGCCGTGCCGCCCCTCTACAAGGCGAGCCTGAAGGGGGAACCGGACGTGTATCTCTATTCGGACGAGGAACAACTGAAATTCATCGCCGAGCACCAGGACAAAGCCAAGCAGATCGAGTTCCAGCGGTACAAGGGCCTCGGCGAAATGAGCAAGGAACAGCTCTGGGACACGACCATGAGCCCCGCCACGCGCACCCTGCGCCGCGTGTCCATGTCGGACGCGGTCGAGGCGGACAAGATGTTCTCCCTCCTCATGGGGGAAAATCCCGAACTCAGGCGGCAGTTCATCACCGAAAACGCGGCGATGGTGGATAAGGCCGATACCTACGGAGGCATGTGATTTTCGGAATGCATGCATCGCGTGATACTTTGTCGGACTTGCGTCCCGAAAAGGTAAGATCTTTCATCAGGAGAAATAAAAAATGGCAAAGAACGAAACCAGCCAGGAACTGACCGAAGAGTTCAGAAAGACGCTCGCCATGACGCGCGTCCTGGACATCGAGGTCGATCACGAACTCAAAAAATCCTTCATGGAGTACGCCATGGCGGTCAATAAGTCCCGCGCCATTCCCGACGTCCGGGACGGCTTGAAGCCCGTGCACCGCCGCATTTTGTACTCCATGAGCGAAATGGGGCTGTACAACGACAAGGCGTACCGCAAGTGCGCCCGTATCGTCGGCGACGTGCTCGGCAAATACCACCCGCACGGCGACTCCTCGGTGTACGACGCCCTGGTGCGCCTTGCACAGGACTTTTCCATCAACTTCCCGCTCGTGGACGGGCACGGCAACTTTGGTTCGGTGGACGGCGATCCCCCGGCGGCCATGCGCTACACCGAGGCCCGCCTCTCCAAGCTGGCGGCGGAAATGCTGCGCGATCTCGACAAGGAGACCGTGGACTTTCTGCCCAACTTTGACGGCACGGAGGAAGAGCCCTTCGTCCTGCCCGCGCGCTATCCCAACCTGCTCGTCAACGGTTCGGACGGCATCGCCGTGGGCATGGCGACCAACATCCCGCCCCACAACCTCGCCGAGGTCATCGACGGCACCATCGCCATGATCGATAACCCCGACATATCCGTGGATGAACTCATGGAGTACATCCCCGCGCCCGACTTTCCCACGGGGGGCATCATCATGGGCAGGAGCGGCATCCGCAAGGCGTACCGAACGGGGCAGGGCAGCATCGTCATCCGCTCCAAGTGCGAGATCGAGGAATACCATTCGGGCAACTCCACCCGTTCCCGCATCGTCGTCACGGAAATACCCTACCAGGTCAACAAGGCGGTGCTCATCAAGACCATCGCGGACATGGTCAAGGACAAGCGGCTCGAGGGCATCTCGGACATCCGCGAAGAGTCCGACCGCGCGGGCATGCGCGTCGTCATCGAGATCAGGAAGGACGCCAACCCGCAGGTCGTTCTGAACGCCCTCTATAAGCACACCAACCTGCAGGTGTCGGACGGCATCAACCTCCTCGCCCTCGTCGGCAAGGGCACCGAGCCGCGCGTTCTCAACCTGCGCGAGATCCTCTCCGAGTACATCGACCACCAGAAGGAGGTCATCGTCCGCCGCACCCGCTTCGACCTGAACAAGGCGGAGGAGCGCGCGCACATCGTGGAGGGGCTGGTCCTCGCGCTCGCCAACGTGGATGAGGTCGTGGACATCATCAAGAAGTCAGCCGACAAGAACGACGCCAACCGGCGCCTGTGCGCGGCGTTCGAGCTGGACGAAAAGCAGGCGAACGCCATTCTGGAAATGCGTTTGCAGCGCCTGACGTCGCTGGAAGTGGAAAAATTGCAGGAAGAGTTGGTCGCCCTGCACAACACCATCGCCGACCTGAAAGACATTCTGGCAAACGAGAGCCGCGTGCTGGCGATCATCAAGGACGATCTGACGGACATCAAAAACCGCTATCCTTCCCCCCGCAAGACGGAAATTTCGGCGGGAGAGAGCGACATCGAGGACGAGGATCTCATCCCCGTCGAGGACGTGATCATCTCCCTCACGCACAGCGGCTACGCCAAGCGCCTGCCCGTGACCGAGTACAAGGCGCAGAACCGCGGGGGCGTGGGCATCACGGGGCACAAGCCCAAGGAAGAGGACTTTGTGGAAAATATGTTCGTCTGCTCCACGCACGACCACATCCTCCTCTTCTCGGACAAGGGCAAGGTGTACCACATCAAGGGCTACATGATCCCCGAAGCAAACAAGGCCTCCCGCGGTCGCGCGCTCGTCAACATCGTGCAGATCGACCAGGACGAAAAGATCGTCTGTATGCTCCCCGTGCAGGCCGGGCGGGAAAAATTCATTGCGTTTGCCACCCAGAACGGGCTCATCAAAAAGACCCCCGTCGAGGAGTTTATGCGCATCAACCGCAACGGCAAGATCGCCATCAGAATGGTCGAGGGCGATGCGCTCATCTCGGTCATGGGTACCTCGGGCGAGGACGAACTCATTCTCGCCTCCCGCGCGGGCAAGTGCATCCGCTTCTCCGAAGAGGACGTGCGGCCGATGGGGCGCGACACGCAGGGCGTCAAGGCCATGCACTTGGACGACGGCGACGTGCTGGTGGATATGCTGGTCGTGGACAAGTCCAAGAACGTGCTGACCGTCACCTCTCTCGGCTACGGCAAGCGCACGGACGTCGAGGAGTACCGCCTGCAGGGGCGCGCCGGCAAGGGCATCAAGGCGGGCGTGTTCAATGAAAAGACGGGCGCGCTCGTCAACATGAAACTCGTGTCCGACGAGGACGACGTCATGCTCATCACGGCGGCGGGGGTCATCATGCGCATGCACGCCGATTCCATTTCAAAGATCGGCAGGAACACCCGCGGCGTGCGCGTGATGCGCGTGCGCGACAGCGAGATCGCCACCATCGCGATCACCGAACGGGACGACGAGGCGGAAACGGTATTGCCCGAGGAAACCGCGCCTTCCCCCGAGGACGCGGCGGAGGACGCCGCAAGCGGCGCGGAAGGGGACGAAGCCTGAATCCCCCGTGGGCATGCCTGCAAATAAGCCGCAGGACGGCGCGGCGGTGAAATGAAAGAGAGACCGGGGACGGCGTTGCGCCGTCCCCGGTTTTGCCCCGTGCGGTTTCGGGCAGATTTGTCTTGCAAAAAGAGCAAGGATGGCGGGCAACCGCTCCGCCCGTGCGGACGGAAACAAGCGCCCTTCGATATGGGCGGCAAACCGTGAAAGGGTTCCGGGAACATCTTTCTTAAATGGGGGATTGACAAAAGGAGAAAAATGGATTATAATATAAAAAATCCGTCAGGCTGTATGTTTTTTATCCTTGCGGAAATCGCCGGGCGAAAGGCGGCGGGGAGGGAAAATAAGATGTTGAAAATAGCTTTTGTCGAGGATTCACAGGAAGAAACCGAACGCATGCGCGAGTACTGCGAACGCTATCAGAAAGAATTTTCCACGGAAATCGATCTGACGGTATTTCCCAACGGCCTGCAATTTTTAGCCAACTATCAGCCCGTCTATCAGCTTGTGTTTCTGGATATAGAGATGCCCATTCTCAACGGGATGGAGGCGGCGAAAGCGCTGTATGAGATGGATAAAGAGGCCGCCATCGTCTTTTATACCAATATGGCGAAATATGCCATCAAGGGATACGAGGTCAACGCGTTGGATTTTTTGGTCAAGCCCGTTTCTTATGCCACCTTTCGCACGAAACTCAAAAAATGGATGCCCAAGTTGTCTGACCGGCGACAGAAAGAGTTTGTTTTGAATCTGACGGGCGGCAATATTGTCCGTCTGCGCGTGTCCGACGTGCGCTATATAGAGGGCGTGAAACATTACCTCATCTATCACACGGTGAACGGGGACTATAAGGCGCGCGGGACGGTCGCGGACGCCGAAAAGCAGTTTCGGGAAGAGGGCTTCTCCCGCTCCATCAGCGGGTGCCTCGTCAACCTGTCCTATGTGACCGGGATCGGTAAAGACACCGTCAGCCTCGGCAGCGACGCGCTGCCCCTTGCCCGCCTGCGGAAAAAGGAGTTCATGGAAGAATTCATGAGATATCTTCGCCATGCGGGGGGGGGGTAATTAAATGGATTGGCTGTATGAAGTTCTCAATTCCCTGGTCACCTTTTTTCCCTTGCAGTTGTTTTTCGCCATGAGCCTGTTTGCTTACAGATTCGGCGTGCGCCGCCGTTTTGCGCTGCGGTACGTCGTTGTGCTTGCGCTTTATATGCTGGCGACGTGGTTCATTCCCAACATCATCGTATACGGGTGGTTCGACCTCAAATACATCGTTATTCTCTGTCTTTCGGCGTTTTTTCTGCTGCCCTGTTTCGAGTTGGACGGCAAGGAAACCGTTTTTGTCGCGCTGGCGGGATACAGCGTGCAGCACATCGGGTTCTGCGTCATGGTGATCGTGCGCATTTCCTTTTCGGATGCGGGGCAATGGATGCAAATGCTGTTGTACGAGGTCTGTTTTGTCGCGGTATACATTGTTTGCGCGTTGATTTTTGCGCGGCGTATCCGCCCCCTGGAATCGAAATATTTCCGCAATTGGAAACTGATTTTTCTCGTGGGCATCACCGTCTTTGTCACGCAGGTGCTGTCGCTGTGGCTCAATTCGGAAATGCCCGGGGAAATCCTGCCGCGCGTCTATGCCATCGGCAGCAGCGTGCTTGTCCTCATCGTGCAGTTCGACTTCTTTCACGAGGGCGAAATGGAGCAAAAGAACCGCATCGTCGAACAGCTGTTGCAGCAGCGCAACGAGCAGTTCGAAATGTCCAAGGAAAACATAGACGTCATCAACATGAAGTGCCACGACCTCAAAAAAAATCTCGACCTGCTCCTCTCGGTGGGCGACGGCGAGGCGCGGGAAAACCTGAAACGGGAACTGTCCGAGTCCATCATGATCTATGACAGCGGCGTGCAGACGGGCAATCAGGCGATCGACGTTTTGATCATGGACCGCAGCATCTACTGCAACAAGAATAACATTAAATTGTCCTACGTCGTCGACGGCAGGCAGCTCGAATTCATGAACCTGTCCGACGTGTTCTCCATGGTCGGCAACCTGCTGGACAACTCCATCGAGCGCGAGTTGCAGGAAGAAGAGGAGAACCGCGTAATCTTCCTGCGCATCGCCGAGCGCAGCGGCTGCGTCTATGTCCACATCGAAAATTTCTGTTCGTCCGAAATCCGCTTCGGCGCCGAGGGGCTGCCGCTGACCAACAAACCGGACAAAAGCGCGCACGGGTTCGGCGTGCAGAGCGTCCGTTTCATTGCGGAAAAATACAACGGCGCGATGAGCATCTATCAGGAAAACGACTTTTTTAACGTCGACATTCTCTTTGTGCGCGGATTCCGGGACGATCAGGGAAAGGAACCGTCTTTTTAGCGGTCCGGAAAAAATACATTTTAAGCCAATCGGCGCAGTTTGTGCCTGAAAGACGCAGTTTTTGCCTTTACGGCGGCAAAAACTGCGTTTTTTTTATCAAATGTTGCCAAAATCCCCACAGCGGGGCGCGCGTATGCTATAATCCTTCCCGAAAACGGCCGTTAAAAATTTTTTCAGAAACGATTAGGAGGATTTTTCATGAAGATCGGCATTAAAAACGTTATTATTGCCGTCATTTGGTATGTCGTGATTATCGCCCTGGCCATTGCGTTGTGGATAGGCAACACATTGGCGTTTGCGTACAGCAGCATCATCTCGGAAACGCTCGGGCACGACGAATCGAAATTGGAACAACTGGACAGCGACGAAGAAATCGATTCCGAATATTTCAAGAGCGAGTTTTCCACCGACGAGGAGTTGCACGAAGCGGGGCTTGCACTCTGCGAGGAGCTTGAAAGCGAGGGCATGACGCTGCTCATGAACGACGGCGGCCTGCCCCTCGGCAGCAGCAAAAAGGTCAGCCTTTTCGGCATGACATCCACCAATCCCGTATACGGCGGCACCGGTTCCGGTTCCATCGATACGTCGATTGCCATCGATCCGTACACCGCTTTCACGAGCGTCGGCTATGACGTCAACCCCACGCTCAATGAGTTCAACCAGGAGATGGACGGTACATATGCGCGTTCGAGCGCTTCCATCGAAGCCAACGCCGAACCTGACTACATCGTCAACGAATGCCCCGTCGAGGAGTATACGAGCGACGTCATCTCTTCGTTCGCGGAATATAACGACGCGGCGATCGTGTTCATCGGCCGTTCGGGCGGCGAGGGCAGCGACCTCTCGCAGACCAATTCCGAGAGCGGCAGCGAAGGCTATCTTGCAATCACCGAAAACGAGCTTGACATGATCGAACTTGCAAATGATAATTTCAGCACGGTCATCATCATCGTCAACTCTTCCAACCCCGTAGAGCTGGGGTGGATGGAGAACTATTCCAACATCAAGGCGGCTCTCTGGGTCGGTTCCGTCGGCACGACGGGTTTCACGGCGGTCGCCAAGGCGTTCACGGGCGAGTATAACCCCTCCGGGCGTCTGGTGGATACCTATGCGGCAGACTCGCACAGTTCTCCCGCCACCGTCAATTTCGGCAGCTTCTCCTATGTAAACGAGGACGCTTTGAGTGATTTGGGGGAAAGCTATTTCGGGTCCTATCAGTACACCGGCAAGAACTATGTCGTCTATCAGGAAGGCATCTATGTCGGCTACCGCTACTATGAAACCCGCTATGAGGACGCCGTGCTCGGACAGGGCGACGCCTCCTCTAGTGCAGGCGTATATGCCTCCTCGGGAACTTGGGATTACAGCTCCGAAGTTATCTATCCTTTCGGTTACGGCCTGAGCTACACGACGTTCGAGTACAGCGATTTCAGCGCCGAAGTCAACAGGGACGGCGACATCGAAGTGACGGTCACCGTGACCAACACGGGCGATGTTGCCGGCAAGGAAGTCGTGCAGGTCTACATGCAGTCTCCTTACACCGAGTATGACAAGGAAAACAACATCGAAAAGGCTTCCATCGAACTCGTTGCCTTCGACAAGACCGAGGAACTCGCTGCCGGCGCGACGGAAACGCTCACGATCGTCGTGGACGAAACCGAACTGCGCACCTATGACGCCTACGGCAAAGGGACCTACATTCAGGATGGCGGAACGTATTATTTTGCCGTCGGCACGAATGCACACGACGCTCTGAACAACGTCCTCGCCGCAAAAGGCAGGACGACCGCCAACGGAATGGATTACAACGGAAATTCCGCTCTTGTCGAAGATATCGATTTCGAGCAGGATTTTGAAAAATTCTCCGAAGATCCCGACACCGGCACGGAAATCGTCAACCAGTTCGAAGGGGCGGAGATCAGCGCATATTATGACAACATCGATTATCTCTCCCGTTCCGATTGGGACGATACCTATCCCCAAGCAGTCACTCTGACGGCGACGGAAGAACTGATGGCGGATCTGCGCCTGACGGCGGACGACTTCATCGACGCGGTCGACGAATCCGAATACGAAATGCCCACGATGGGCGCGGACAACGGCCTTGTCGCCGTCACGCTGCGCGGCGCGGATTACGATGATTCGCACTGGGACGATCTGCTCGATCAGATGACGGCGGAGGAAATGATGACCTTGGTTTCCCTCGGCGGTTACAGAACGCAGGCGGTCGAATCCATCGCCTATCCCGGCACGGTCGACAGGGACGGCCCGCAGGGCATCTCCGGTACCCTCGTCAGCGGCGCGAGCGGCATGGCGTACACCTCCGAAGTGGTCATCGCTTCCACCTGGAACGTCGAACTCATCGAGCGCGTGGGTGAATTGGTAGGCGAAGACGGTCTGCATGTGCAGAGGAGCGACGACGGCAGAGGTTTGGTCGGCTGGTATGCCCCCGCCATGAACATCCACAGAACGCCGTTTACCGGCCGTTCGTTCGAGTACTTCTCCGAAGACGGCTTCCTCTCCGGAAAGATGGGCGCGGCAATGGTACGCGGCGCAAGGAGCAAGGGCATGATGACCTACATCAAGCACTTTGCCATCAACGATCAGGATACCAACCGCAAGGGCCTGGCGACCTTCGCCAGCGAACAGTCCATCCGCGAAATCTACCTGACCCCGTTCGAGATATCCGTCAAAGAGGGCGGTTCCAACGCGGTCATGACTTCGCACAACCGTATCGGCGCCATTTGGGCGGCGGGTTCGGAAAACCTGAACGTCAACGTTCTGCGCGACGAATGGGGCTTCGTCGGACACGTCGTCACCGACTATGTCGGCACCCCCGTCTATCAGAATACCGCGCAGGCGGTTATCTCGGGCAACGACATGATGCTTTCCACCAACACCGCCAGCTATACTACCCTTGAGGCGTATGAGGACAATGCCTATGTCATGACGAAAGTCCGCGAGGCGTGCCATAACATCCTCTATTCGGGCGTCAACTCCGCAGCCATGAACGGCATCGACCAGAATACGCGCGTCGTGCGTATCACGCCGCTGTGGCAGTACTGGCTGATCACGCTGGATGTGGTGCTGGGCGTTGTGTTTGTCGGCGGAATCGCATTGACGACTTACCTGAACTTCTTCCGCAAACCGAAAAAGAAGTAAGGCTTAAAAAACAAAAACTTCATATTGTGCGGAAAACCGCTTTTCCGCACGGGCAGGGGCGGCGTTTGCCGCCCCTGTTTGTCTGTCCGTGTCCCGTCGGGCGCGGCGGGAGAAAAAAGCGAAAATTTATTTTTTCGCTTTTTTCCGTTACGGGATTGACCTGCGGCGCATTCTGCGGTATAATAAAGACACAGTCCTCGCGGCGGCTTTCGTCCGGCGGGGCAAGGAGGAGTAATTTGAAAGGACGGGAAAACATCATCACGTTCGGCGAACTCATGCTGCGGCTTTCCACGCCCGACTATGCGACCATCGACCAGACCCATTCTTTTCTGGTCAATTACGGCGGCGGCGAGGCAAACGTCGCCATCGCGCTCTCGCATATGGGACATAAGACCTGTTTTCTGACCAAGCTGCCGCCCAATCAATTGGGGGACAGCGCGGTGGCGCACCTGCGTTCGCACGGCGTAAATACGGATCATATTGCCCGCGGCGCCACGACCATCGGCATCTATTTTTTGGAGACGGGGTTCGGGGGGCGGCCGAGCAAAGTCATCTATAACCGCCGCCATTCGGCGTTCACGCGGGTGGAGATCGGAGAATTTGCCTGGAAGGAGATATTCAAGGATGCGGCGTGGTTCCATGTCAGCGGCATTACGCTTGCCCTCGGCGAGCGGGTGCGCGCGGTCGCTTTGCGCGCCGTCAAGGAGGCGAAAGCGGCGGGGGCGACGGTCAGTTTCGATTTCAATTACCGTTCCACGCTCTGGCCGATCGAGGAGGCGCGCCCCATCTATCGGGAATTTGTGCAGTATGCCGACGTGGTGTTCGGCAACGACTGGGATGCAAATACCCTGCTGGAGATCCCCTTCGACGCGGGGACCGATCTTTCCGACGTTTCTTCCGGGCGGCGGGACGTCCTCCGCAAGATGATAGAACAATACAAGCTGCAATATGTGTTCTGCACCGACCGCGTGGTGTATTCCGCCACCGAAAACTCCCTTGCGGGCAATTATTTCGCCATACGGGGCGGAAAGTTCCTTTCGGGCGCGACCGCGCCGATCCGCTTCAACATCTATGACCGCATCGGCGGCGGGGATGCGTTCGCCTCGGGGGTCATTCACGGGCTGTTGAAGGACTATGACGATCCCGACGGCGCCGTTTTGTACGGGCTGAACACTTCCGTTCTCAAACATACGCTCTACGGCGATGCGTTCACGCTCTCCTGCGCCGACATCGAGGCGTTCATGCAGTCGAACGGGAACGCCGAGGTCAAGCGCTGAGTTTTTCGGGCTCTTCCGTTTTCCCCCTTCCGTAGGGGCATGGGGCGGGCCTTTGGAGGCAAATTGAGTGAGAGAGCGCGTCGGCAGGCGCGCGAAAACGATCGTTTTTTATAAGGAGATACATACAATGAAAACCGTCAATGCAAAGATGCGGGAGCTGGGCGAAAAGCGCTCGGTCATCCGCGAAATTTTCGAGTATGCCAAGGCGCGTTCCGCCGAGATCGGAGCGGAGAATGTGTTCGACTTCTCCATCGGGAACCCCTCCGTGCCCGCGCCGGACTGCGTGAATGCGGCGATCGAAGAGATCGTCCGCGAAACGCCTTCCGTGCTGCTGCACGGCTATACTTCCGCGCAGGGGGACGCGACCGTCAGAAAAACGGTCGCGGACTACCTCAACGCCCGTTTCGGGACGCGCCTCACCGCCGACCATCTGTACATGACCTGCGGCGCGGCCGCCTCGCTGACCATCTCCATGCACGCCGTCGCAAAGGCGGGGGAGGAGATCATCACCTTTGCGCCCTATTTTACCGAGTATAAGGTCTTTGCCGAGGGGGCGGGCTGCACGCTGAAAGTGCTGCAGTCGGACGGCGCGCTGCTGCCCGATTTCGACTCGCTGGAGAGAGCCGTCACCCCCAAGACCCGCGCCGTGGTCATCAATTCGCCCAATAATCCCGGCGGCGTGGTGTACGGCGAAGAGGTCATTCGCAGGCTGGCGGCGGTGCTCGAAAAGAAGCAAAAGGAGTTCGGGACGGACATCTATCTCATCGCCGACGAACCCTACCGGGAATTGGTGTACGACGCGGGCATGGTAGTGCCTTATGTGATGAATTATTATAAAAATACGCTGGTCTGCTATTCCTGGTCCAAATCCCTCTCCATCCCGGGCGAACGCATCGGTTACATCGCCGTCAGCCCCGAAATGGAGGATTGGCAGGCCGTCTATGCCGCCGTGTGCGGTGCGGGCAGGTCTTTGGGCTACGTCTGTGCGCCCGCCTTGCTGCAGCGCGTCGTTGCCGCCTGCATCGGACAGACGTCGGATATCTCCGTCTACAAGGCGAACCGCGATTTCTTTTATGAAGCGCTGACTTCGTGCGGGTACGAGGTCGTGCATCCCGACGGGGCGTTCTATCTCTTCGTCAAGTCTCCGGAGCCGGATGCCTATGCCTTCTGTGAACGGGCGAAAAAGTATGAACTGCTCCTCGTGCCGGGGGACGATTTCGGCACGAAGGGATATGTGCGCATCGCCTACTGCGTCGCGCCCGAAACCATCCGCCGCGCCCTGCCCGCCTTTGCAAAACTTGCGGCGGAATACGGTCTGGACGGAAAATAAATTTACCCGTTTGTACGGACGGCGGCGTGCTTCACACCGAACTCCTGTCCTATCGGTTTGCAGCCTTCTTCAAGCCGGGTGCGTATGACGGGCTCGATCTGACCATACGCTGTTATATGACCTTCGGGGGATTGGGCGCTTCGCCTGCCGGCGGACGCCCTTCTGCCTTTGCGGCACAGATTTTTTCGGTTTGAAATTCAATCGGTTCGGGAGGAAACGCCTATGCGATACGGGGAGATCCCCTATGTGAAAAGACCGGTCCCGCGCCTCATTCTCGGCACGGCGGTCTCCTATATCCAGTGGGGCGGCGATTGCGACGAACTGTTCGACGCCGCGCATGCATCCGGCATCGATGCCTTCGATACCGCCCGCTGTTATATGCGCAGCGAAGACGTTTTGGGCAGCTGGATGGAGCGGCGGGGACTGCGGGACAAAGTCACCCTCATCACGAAGGGCGGGGACTGCGGCATGTTCGGCGGCGGCCGCCTGCGCGAAAAGTGTATCCGCGCCGACCTGCGCGCCTCGCTTTCCGCGCTCCGCACCGACCGCATCGACCTGTATTTCCTGCATAAGGACGACCCGTTCAGAGAGGTGGGGGAGATCGTGGAGACGATGAATGCCCTGATCGCCGAGGGAAAGATCGGCGCTTACGGCGTTTCCAACTGGTCGTGCGAACGCGTGGCGGCGGCGCTGGAATATGCCGACAGCCATCACTTGCAGCCGCTCAGCGCCTCCCAGCTGCAATACGGCCCGGCGGAAGCGGTGCGCGCCCCCTGGCGCGGCTGCCTGACGCTGACGGGAGAAAAACAGGCGTCGGCGCGGGCATGGTATGCCCGTTCGGGGGTCGCCGTGCTGGCGTATTCTCCGCTCGGACGGGGCATGTTTTCCGGTAAATTCGGGAGCGGCGACAGGCGCGGCGCCGCGCGCGCCATGGACGGCGCCGGCAGGCGCGGTTTTCTGTCGGAAGAAAATTTTGAACGGCTGCGCCGCGCCGAAGAGATCGCCGCCGAAACGGGACATACCGTTCCGCAGGTCGCCCTCGCCTGGACGCTCGGGTCGGAAATGAACGTGTTTGCCGTTGTGGGAACCGCGCGCGCCCGCGGCATCGAGAGGGATCTGCCGGCGGCGGACATCGTTCTGACGGCACAGCAGCGCGCATACCTGGACCTGCGCCCGGAGGGCGATCGGAACGGAGCGGAAGAATAAAAAAAGGCCGCCGCGGTCAAGATGCCGCGGCGGCCGTCATATTATTCGGGATCCTTTTTCTTCGGGGGAGGGGTGAGCGGTACGGGCCCTTTTTCGGCCGTCGGCCGCAGTTCTTGCAGCGCGAACAGCACGAGCAGGACGATCGCCGCCAGTTCCAGGCAGGAAAGGAGGGGATAGGACAGATCTCTGCCGCCGTAGAGGTATGCGATCACCACCCGCAGGGAGCAATAGATGCTCGCCGCCGAAATGTACGCCTTTTTCTTGAAGGTGAACGCGAACAGCACGGCAAAGATGTCCGCAAGGTAAAAGTAGCGTTCATGCATGTGCGGCAAAACGAAGGGGAGCACCATGGTCATCGTGTAGGCGATGATCAGCCAATTCCGATCGCTGTCCCGATAGTTCGCCCGATAGAAAAACAGGCAGAAGATGGCGCACACGCCGACGGCAAAGAAGATGAGCATGCGGCTCAAATTTCCGTCGGCATAATTGGCGGGGAGCAATTGGTACAGGTTGGGCACGTTCATCGCCAGAGTGGAATATTCCCCCACCTGCGTGACGTATGCGCCGAAATAGGCGTCGTAAAAGCTCATGCCGGCGATCCAGGCGGGCAGGCCGCACAGGAAGTAGGTCAGCGGAAAGAAGAGCAGGTCGGTCAGTTTCAGCTTTTTCCGCAGCAGCGCGACCACCACGACGGGCGCGTAGAAGATCGCCTGCAGTTTGAAGGAGAAGGCGACCGCATAGAACACCATGGAGAGCCTGCCTTTGCCCCGCAGCATGTAATAAAAGCTCATGATGCAGAAACAGGAGAAGATGGCGTCGCACTGCGCCCACACCGCGCTGTTCAGGAACACGTTGGGCAGAAAGAGTATCGCGGCGTATGCCAGCAGCCCCGCCAGGTCGCTGCCTTTCAGGTGCCGCACGGTCAGTCCGGCATATACCGCCAGGATCACGTCGAACAGGCAGGACACCGCCTTGTAGGAATACAGGCTGTCGAAGGGCAGCAGCGTGAGGAAGGTGATGATGTATTTGTACATGGGCGTATAGTCGCCCACGGTGGAGGCAAAGCCGCTCAGGCCGCCCGCCGCTTTGATCTCGTCGAACCAGACGGCGAGAAAGTTGTTGTAGTCGTTCGACCGATGACCGAAGTTGCATATCCGCATGGCGGCGGCAACGGCAAGAAAGGCGAGGGCGAACAGCAGGTATTCGTATTTTTTGTACAGCCCGGCGGCCTTTGCCGGAAAGCCGCCGGCACGGAAGGGGGAGCGGGAACTCATGCTTCCCTCCGCGGCGCCGTCCGTTCCTGCGCCGCATCCTTCTTGCCGGGTGCCCCGTCCGGGGCATTTGTTTCCAGGTTATAGGTGCTTTGTATGATGAAATGCGGCCGTCTCTGGCATTCCTTGTAGATCTCGTCGATATACAGGTTTTGCAGTCCGGTGTTCAGGGAGAGCAGTCCGGCGGCGACGGCCAGGGAGGGGAACAGCCAGGCGGTCAGCCCGCCGCAGTCTATGCCCAGGGCGTTCAGTACGGCCAGCACGATATATCCCGCCAGCCCGCCGAGGCAGAGGAACAGCCCGGCCTTCAGTGGAAAATACAGCGGTTTCCGGGTGTTGGGCACCACGCCCCCTTCGGCGAGGCGCAGCATCTTTTTCAGGGTATATTTCGTCTCTCCGGCGGCGCGCTGCGGGCGGTCAAATTCGATGACCGTCTGCTTAAAGCCGATCCATGCCGCCTGCGCGCGCAGGAGGCGGGTGTGCTCGTCCAGCGAAAGAATGGTCTCCGCCGCCCGGCGGTCGAACAGTTTGAAGTCGCCGCAGTCCGGCGGCATGTCCAGTCCCGTCATTTTTTTCACGGCGCGATAATACCAAAAGGCGGTAAGGCGTTTGAACGCCGTTTCGCCTTTGCGCCTTCTGTGGCGCGCGTGCACGATCTCATAGCCTTCCCGCCATTTCTCGATCATTTGCAACGCCACTTCGGGCGGGTCCTGCAGGTCCGCGTCCATGGCGACGATCGCCTGACCGCGGGCGTATTGCAACCCGCACAAAAGGGCGCTCTGCTGTCCGAAATTGCGGCTGAACGAAATGCCCTTTATCCGCGTATCCGCGGCGCACAGTTTTTCGAGGACGGCCGCCGTCTTGTCGCTGCTGCCGTCGTTGATGAATATGATTTCAAATTCCCCGTCCAGCCGCTCGAATACGGGCATGGCATGCTCGTAGAACAGGGGAAGCGCTTCCTCTTCGTTGTAAGCGGGAACGACAAACGAATATTCGATCATTTTTTCCTTTTCTCACTTTCGTCTTTTTGATCTTTTCTGAAAAGAATCAGTTTTTTGGAAATATAATTATAGACCAAAACGATCAGCGTCAAAACAATTTTGACCGCCCATGCGTTCAGATGCCATACGCCGTTTCCGAGGTACATGCCCGCAATGTGTATCGCCAGGCCCCCCAGCGAGAGCAGCGCGAAAACGGCAAAGCCGTAAACAGAGCGGCTTCTGCCCTTGTGGTCGAACACGAATAGAACGGAAAGGAAATAGTTGACCAGCAACCCGGCGGTAAAGCCGCACGCCGTGCCGACGATGTAGGAGAGCAGGGAACCGTTCGTGCGGAACAAGGACAGAAAATCGGGGTACAGTGCGGGTTCCATCAGGTACTGTACGAGCGCCATGACCAGCATGTCCACGACGGTGGCGATCCCGCCCACAATGAGAAAACGGAATATTTCCGTCAGCAGCGGGTATTTTTTATGCAGTTCCGACAGCATCGCTCTCATGCAAGTATTCCTCTTTTCCGCAAGGCGGCGGGACGGGCGTTACGGCTCGTCCGTTTCTTCGACGAATTCGGTGCCGATCTCTCCTTCGTTCCGCATTTTCGTAAAGCGCGCGAAATATGCGATGATGATGGCAATGACGAGGGCTGCCAGGGCGGCGATTATGACGGTGATGATATCGATGGCGCTCACGTCCTCCTCGACGATCGTGGCGGAAATGATCACGTGCTCGGGAATGACGGACTGCGCATAGCTGTTTGCAATGATGTTATAGTCGTCCAATATGCCCCGTATCGAGGACAGGATCGCCTCGATGCGGTTTTCGGCTGCGCTCTCGAAGGCCGCCTGCCCGTCCTCGTCCGCCGTCGCATAGGCGGAATCGTCCGAAAATTTCGAAAGAAGATTGGTCCATACATCCGATCCCGGTTCCTGCAGCAGCTTGCCTTCGATATATTCGCGCATGGAGGTGGAATCCGGATTTTCGATGCCGTTGGCGCTGATGTACGCCTTGGCGGCCGTCACTTCGCTGTACAGGGTTTCCAGCGCAAGCAGAACGTCGCTGATGCGCATGCCGTTCTCCTCGCAGTAAAAAGCGGCAAACTCCGAGCGTTCGATGACGGAGGTCGAACCCGAGGTCCCGGAAACGGCCGTTTCGGAGATGTCGATGTCTATGCCGGGCAGGTGTTTCATGCCCGCAACCGTCTGTATTTCGTCTATGGCGGAATCGAGGAAAGATTCCAGCCATTCCGCCTGTATATAATAGTTGAAAGAAGAGATGGCGTCGCTCTCGGGAGAGGAACGGAAGAGGTAGCTCGCAACGATCTTTTCGGCGTAGGTGTCGTTGAACCAGTCGACGAGGGCGTTGAGAATGCTGATGAAATCCTCGTCCGATACGTTCGTTTCATCGGCGTTGAAGGAGGAGAGGCAGAAGGTGAAGGTGCCCGCGGGGTCTTCCGTCACCTCCAGGTGCTCGTCCAGGTCGCGGCTGAGGCGGTTCAGCTGTGTGTCGCTGAGGTTGCGGTCGGCGTACATTTCCGACAAGATCGTGCGAAAGCGGTTGCGGAAGGTGCTGCGCACGACGGGAACGTCGTAATCGCTGCTCACTTTGACGATGGTGGCGGTGTATTCGTCGTGCCGGACGATCAGGGAAAACAGTTCCAGCGCGCCGCCGATCACGCCGCTCGTGATCAGCCCGGCAAGCAGCAGTATCAGCCAGCTCGTTTTTAGGACTTTCAGAAAGTCGAAAAAGCCGTATACTTTGATTTTTCGGATTTGTTCTGCCATAAAAAAGAGGATTCCTTATCAAGTTTTCCTGCAACGTACCGGGAGCATGCGCGGCGCGCGGCGATACGGTGGTAGTATGCCGCTTTGCCGTTGCCTCCATGCGCCGCAAGGGCGTCGTTTTCGGCGGAATGCATATGTTCCCGTTTCGGTATGATATACAGTATATCTTAAAATTTTTCATTCGTCAAGCGTTTCCTCCTGAAAGAAGGCATGCCGTTTGCCTGTTCGGGGCGGGAAAAAAAGGAAACGGTAAAAAATAAAAATTTATCGATAAAAATAGATTTATTATCGATATATGTCCTTGTTATCGGCAGCGGGATGTGATATAATATATGTTATGACGAGTTCGGACATCGGAATCCGAAAAATTTTTCAAGAAAGAGTGAGGAGTGTTATTATGGCAAGATTTACTTTACCCCGGGATCTCTATCACGGCAAAGGGGCGCTGGAAGCGCTGAAAACTTTGAAGGGAAAGAAAGCGATGCTCTGCGTGGGCGGCGGGTCCATGAAGAAATTCGGCTTTTTGGATAAGGCGGTCGCCTATCTGCAGGAAGCGGGCATGGAGGTGCGACTTTTCGAGGGGATCGAACCCGATCCCTCCGTGGAAACGGTCATGAAAGGGGCGCAGGCAATGCTCGATTTCGGCCCCGACTGGATCGTCGCCATGGGCGGCGGTTCGCCCATCGACGCGGCGAAAGCTATGTGGATCAAGTATGAATATCCCGACATCACGTTCGAGGAGATGTGCAAGGTGTTCGGCATCCCCGAACTGCGCAAAAAGGCAAAGTTCTGCGCCGTTCCCTCCACCTCCGGCACGGCGACCGAAGTGACGGCGTTTTCCATCATCACCGACTATCATAAGGGCATCAAATATCCCATCGCGGACTTTGAGATCACGCCCGACGTCGCCATCGTCGATCCCGATCTTGCCGAGACCATGCCCAAGAAACTCGTGGCGCATACGGGTATGGACGCCATGACGCACGCCATCGAAGCCTATGTTTCCACGGCAAACTGCGACTATACCGACCCGCTGGCGATCTTTGCCATCAAGATGATTCAGTCCGACCTCATCGCGTCCTACAACGGCGATATGGCCAAGCGCGGCAGCATGCACAACGCGCAGTGTCTGGCGGGCATGGCTTTCTCCAACGCCCTTCTGGGCATCGTGCATTCCATGGCGCATAAGACGGGCGCGGCGTTCGCCGATTACGGCGCGCACATCATCCACGGCGCGGCAAACGCCATGTATCTGCCCAAGGTCATCGCGTTCAACGCCAAAGACCCCGCGGCAAAAAAGCGTTACGGCGTCATCGCCGATTATATGGGGTTGGGCGGCAAGAACGACGATGAAAAGGTCGGGCTGCTCATCGCGTATCTCCGCAAGATGAACGACGACCTCAACATTCCGCACTGCATTAAAAATTACGGCGCGGACAGCTATCCCTGCGAGCAGGGGTTCGTACCCGAAAAAGTGTTTTTGGAAAGGCTGCACGACATTGCGGTCAACGCCGTCGGCGACGCCTGCACGGGCTCCAACCCCCGCCGGCCTTCGGTGGAGGAGATGGAAAAGCTGCTCAAATGCTGCTATTACGACGCCGAAGTCGACTTCTGAGGTCACAAAAGCCGGCAAAAGAAATTTTGCCGGCTTTCCCGCGCTTTCATCGGGGCCTGCACGAAAATCTTTTTCCGGACCCCGCGGTATATTATTCCGAAACAGGTAAATAAAAATTAGACAAAAATAAAAATTAAAATAAAGGAGTAAAACAATGAAAGACTTATTCAGTCTGAAAGGAAAAGTCGCGCTCGTGACGGGCGCATCTTCGGGACTCGGCGTACAGTTCGCCAAGGCGCTGGCAAGGCAGGGGGCGGACGTCGCCATCTGCGCGCGGCGCGTGGAAAAGCTCGAACAGGTCAAAAAGGAAGTGGAGGCGCTCGGCGTGAAGTGCTTCGCGCATAGGTGCGACGTGCTGAAGGTCGAGGACATCCGCGAAACGGTCAAGGCGGTCGAAGCGTACTTCGGCAAGATCGACATTCTGGTCAACAACGCGGGCGTGGGCGACGTCGCCCCTGCCGAGGATATGCCCGACGAGATGTGGCGCAAAGTCCTGGGGACCAATCTCGACGCCGTCTATTACTGCGCGCGCGAGGTGGGCAAGGTCATGATCAAGAACGGTTACGGCAGGATCATCAACATCGGCTCTCTCCACTCCGAAGTGGTCATGAACGCCAATTGCTGGCCGGTCGCGGCGTATGCCACGGCAAAGGGCGGCGTCAAGATGCTCACCAAGGCGCTTGCCAGCGAATGGGCAAAGAAGGGGATCACGGTCAACGCCATCGGCCCCGCCTATTTCGACAGCGAGATGACCAATTCCATTTTGAGCAGCGGCGCGTTCGACGCGGTCGCCGCGGCGTATTGCCCCATGGGCCGCCCGGGCAAAGAAGGCGAACTTGACGGCGCGCTCATCTATTTCGCGTCCGACGCCTCTTCCTACACGACCGGGCAGCTTCTGTGCGTGGACGGCGGTTGGACGACCATCTGAGCAAAGACGGGCAAAAGAGAAAATCGGGAAAGACGGAGCATCGGCTTTGGATAGACCATGTCCGCACTGAGCGAAGGAATCCCGAACGGAAAATTTGCCGGAACCATCGACAGGAATTATTTTTAAGGAGTGTAAAAAATCAATGAAAGGATTCGCAATGCTGAAAATCGGTTCGACCGGCTGGGTCGAAAAAGACGTGCCTGCCTGCGGGCCGCTGGATGCCATCTGCAAACCCATCGCACTGGCTCCCTGCACTTCGGACGTGCACACCGTCTGGGCGGGGGCGCTCGGCGACAGACACAACATGATTCTCGGACACGAAGCGGTCGGCGAGGTCGTCGAGGTAGGCAGCCTCGTCAAGGACTTCAAACCGGGCGATAAGGTGCTGGTTTCCGCCATCACCCCCGACTGGAGTTCGTTTGCGGCGCAGGAAGGGTATTCCATGCACAGCGGCGGCATGCTGTCCGGCTGGAAATTCTCCAACTTCAAAGACGGCGTGTTCGGCGAGTTTTTCCACGTCAACGACGCGGACGGAAATCTTGCACACCTTCCCGAGGGAATGGATCTCGGCGCGGCCTGCATGATCAGCGACATGGTGTCTACGGGTTTTCACGGCGCGGAACTTGCCGATATAGAATTCGGAGACAATGTTGCGGTCATCGGCATCGGCCCCGTGGGGCTGATGTGCGTCGCGGCGGCTGCCATCCGCGGGGCGGCAAACATTTATGCCGTCGGTTCGCGCAAAAACTGCGCCGATCTGGCGCTTGAATTCGGCGCAACCAACGTCGTCAATTACCGCGAAGGGGACATTGTGGAGCAGATTCTCGACCTCAACCACGGGTTCGTGGACAAGATCATCGTCGCCGGCGGGGACAACGATACTTTCGATCAGGCGATCCGCATGCTGAAAGCGGGCGGAAAAATCGGCAATGTCAATTACCTCGGCGAGGGAGATTATGTCAAAATCCCGCGCGCCGAATGGGGCTGCGGCATGGGGCACAAGCTGATCACCGGCGGTCTGATGCCGGGCGGCCGCGTCCGCTCCGAAAAACTGGCGCGCCTGGTGGTCACGGGGCGCATTCACCCCGAAAAACTGATCTCCCACACTTTCCATGGGTTGAAGAACGTCGAACCCGCGCTCATGCTGATGAAGGACAAACCCGACGATCTCATCAAGCCTTTGGTTCTCATCGATTGATCGGAACGGAAAAAACGGTAATGGCTGCAAAATTTTGCAGCCATTATTTTTTGGCGGGATATTTTTCTCCGCGTAGAGGGATTTGCCTCCGCCGACGGCCGGCATGTATAAAATCGGGGCGGTCGGGCAATACTGATACCGGAAATAAGCAATACGGTTTCTTTTTACATATAATAGAGAGAGGGCGTATTGCAAAAGAAGAGAGGCGGAGGATCATGAATATCAAGAGAGGAGAGTTGTATTACGCCGATTTGTCGCCCGTGGTCGGCAGCGAACAGGGCGGCGTGCGCCCCGTGCTGGTCGTGCAGAACGACGTGGGCAACCGTTATTCCCCCACGGTCATCGCGGCGGCGGTTACCAGCAAAATGAACAAGGCAAAACTGCCCACGCACATCGAACTGCCGTCCGCTTTCGGGTTGGCAAAGGACAGCGTCATTCTGCTCGAACAGATCCGCACGTTGGACAAAAAGCGGCTCAAAGAGCGGATCGGCGAGCTGCCCGACGACACCATGAGCCTGGTCAACAAGGCCATTCTCATTTCGTTGGGCTTCATCAACACGCAACGGTAAAACAAGATCCCGTCCTTTTTTTCGGACGGGATCTTGTTGTGATTATAGTTTGTTTTTTGCTTGAAATGCGGGCATGCTGCCCGCATAGAGGGCGTTTTTACCGTGCGCAGAGGGGGGAAGGCGCGCGGAAAGGGGGGTCAGACGGTATATTTTTGCAGCGCGTCCGCCGATTCGATCTCGGCTTTTTTGGCCTCGTAACCGGCTTTGCCCAGCAGGGCAAAGGTCGCCTTCTTGCCGTTCTCCACGCCCGGCTGGTTGAAGGTGTCGATATTCAGCATCGCGCCCGTGTACGCCGTCTGCAGTTCGAGGTAGAACAGAAGTTCCCCGAGGGTGAAGGCGTTCAGTTCGGGCAGCGTCACGGTGTAGTTCATGCGTCCCGCCTGCATCAGCGCGAACGCCGTCGCCTTGTTTTCCGCCTGAATGAGTTCTTCCATCGTGTGCCCGCCCAGAAATCCCACGTCGGGGATGTCCTCGCAGCCGCGGGGAATGGGGGTCTTGTACTTGTATTTGCCGACGGAGAGGAAGGTGATGACCTTGTCATACGGTCCTTCGGCATAGAGCTGTACCTGCGAGTGCTGGTCGGTCGCGCCGAGGGCCTTGACGGGCGTCTGCCCCACGTTGCAGTCCGCGCCGTCGAGCGTCTTGTTCTTGCCCAGCGATTCCGCCCAGAGCTGCGCGTACCAGTCGGCGAGGTATTTCAAATTGTCCGAATAGGGCATCATCACGCCCACGTTTTTGCCGTCCTGCATGGCGGCATATTGCAGCACCGCGGAGAGCAGGGCGGGGTTTTTATACATGTTTTTCTGCTTGCAGAGTTTATCCATATACGCCGCGCCGTCCAGAAGGAGGGAGATGTCGATGCCCAGCACCGCCGCGGGCAGCAGCCCCACGGGGCACAGTTCGGAGAATCGGCCGCCCACGCCGTCGGGCAGGACGTAGCTCTTTACGCCGCCCAGGGCTCCGGAAATTTTGACGAGGTTGCCCTTCTTTGCGTCCGTGGTGAAGATGAGATTGTTCTTCAGGTCGACGCCCGCTTTCTCCAGAAGATCGGCGATGACAAGGTACTGCGCCATGGTCTCGCTGGTCGCGCCCGATTTGGAAATGACGTTGAAGCAGGTCTTTGCGGGATCGATGACGTCCAGCAGATCATGCATGCGGACGGGGTCGACGTTGTCCTCCACAAAGAATTTGGGGCCTTTGCGCACCCTGTCGGGCAGGTCGTTGTAGTGCAGGTGGCAGAGGGCGTTAAACGCCATGATGGGGCCGAGCGCGCTGCCGCCGATGCCGAGAACGACGAAATATTTGAACTGCTTGCGGATCTTTCTGGCGGTCGCCTTGATGTCCGCCACGATCTCCTTCTGGTTGTAGGGCAGTTCCGTCCAGCCCATGTAGAGCTCGTCTTTGCCTCTGTTCTCCGCAACGAACTGCCATGCTTTTCTGGCCTGCGCTGCATAGCCGGCCAGTTGCTTGTCGGTGAAGCCTCTTTCGCCCAGCGCAGAGGACATCATGTTGGTGTAGTCGACGGTCAGCCGCATGCTCTCACAGTAAGCCTTGTTCTTCATTTGAAACCTCCGAATATAATAAAAACTTTCATTCTTCCATGCAATATTGTATATCAATTCGCCCCGTATGTCAAACGGATTTTATCCCCTTTGCGGACAGATTTTTCTGCGCGCTTTCCCGGCGGAAAAGCCTGTGCGCCCCCGCGATCCACAGGAGGAGCGCCTGTAGCGTCAGCATCGCCGCCGCGGTGAGGAGGATGGCGAGCCATATGTTCATCACCTGCCGCAGGAGGGGGTAGAGCAGCAGCCCCAGCCCCGCTTCGGGCAGGGTGATCGCCGCCGTTTTCAGCAGAAATCCGAGGTAAGCGGGCTTTTGCACACATTTTTTATGCAGCAGCCGCAGGTTCAGCACGCTGCATATCAGATAGTCGGCAAACTGCCCGATGCACAGCCCGTATATGCCGATGTAGGGGGGCAGGAACCAGACGCACGCCAGCATCGCCGCCGCGCCCAAAAAGAAATTGATCAGGGTGTGCCGTTCGCAGCCGAGGGAGTTGAGCATGCTCGTCGTGATCATGGAGAGGGTCATGGGCAGGAGCATGACGCAGCAGTTGCGGATGATCTCGCCGCTCCGCGACGAATTGAAGAGCAGCATGCCCGCGTCCTCGCCGAACAGAAAGAAGAGCGGAATGAGCGTGCAGGCGATGAGAATGGTGATTTTCAGCGCCTTTTCGATGTTGTTTTTCAGCCGTTCGTGCCGGTTGCGGTAAAAACTGTCCGAAAGTTCGGGGGTCAGGACGAGCGCGATGGAGCCGATAATGGTGGAGGGCATGCACAGAACGGGCATAGCCATGCCCAGGACGACGCCGTATTCCGACATGGCTTCCGCCGAGGTCATGCCGCCCAGAATGAGGCGCATGGGCAGCAGCACGGAGATGAACGAATTGATGAGGGAGGTGGAGGTGCGCATCGCCGTGATGGGCATGGCAGAGGACAGGAGGGGCTTGAACTGCCCGTGCGGATTGACGAATTTTCCGCCCTTGAAGAAGAAATAGATCATGGCGATGGTGAAGGAGACGATGTAGGAGATCACGACGGCGAACGCCGCCCGCCGCGCGCCGTCCAGGATGTCCGTCATCTGCACGACGAGCAGGGAACCGACGGCGATCATCACCGCCTCTTCCACAAACTCTATGACCGAATAGGCGAGGAACTGCTTGTTGCCCCAAAAACTCCCGCGGACAACGGCGTAGACGGACGTGAACACGAATCCGTAGAGCATGATGAGAAAGATCTGCGTGCAGCGCTCGTCCGAAAAGAGGAAATCGAGCCGGTCTCCGAGGAGCCACAGCACGAGAAAGATGGGGACGGCAAAGGCGAGCGTCACGCACACGGCGGCGGTGACCGTCTGTTTTTCGGCGCGGGGGTTTGCCTTGGCGCGGTATTTCGAGATGAGTCGGGAGACGGTGATGGGGATGCCCGAAGAGGTGGCGGTGACGAATACCGCGAATACGGACAGGGCGAGCTGGTAAATGCCCATGCCTTCCGACCCCATGGTGCGCGAGAGGATGATGCGGTAGAGAAAGCCGAGCGCGCGTTCGCAGACGGAGAGGATGGTGACCGTCGTCGCCGTTTTGATCAAAGTGTTCTTGCTCATGCTTTATTTTACGGATGAAAGTGTTTTTTTATGCCGCCGCGCAATATATTATAATATGCTGAAATTACGTGTCTTGTCAACGGATGTCTGTGTGGCGCGGGAGGGGGACGACGTCGAAAGCATCTGCCGCGCAGCAAACGTGTCGCCCGTCGCGTTCTGCAGGCTGAACGGGCTCACCTCTTTTTCGGACCTGCGCGCGGGCATGCTGCTTGCCCTGCCGCCTGCGGGCAACCTGTACACCGTCCGTCCGGGCGACAGCGCCGTTTCTCTCTGCGGCAGCCGGGAGCGCTTTGAAGCGTTAAACGGCACTTCCGTCTTTTATCCCGGCATGAAAGTGCGCATCTGAAACGGGGATTTTCCCCGATTTTTCCCGTCTGCGGGGGGCGGCCGCATCTTTGCCGCCCGCCCGCATATGTGCCGCGGCGCAGGAGAGCCGCAAAACCCCTTTCAAAGGCCTTGCATGCGCTTCTTCGCACATGTCCTGCGGCGCAGGCGGCGGGAAAGGGCGCATTTTGCTTGCCATATGCGGCAAAATCTGCTATAATGCGGGATATGGACAGGAATCAGTTTACGGACAGAGTGCGCGTGCGTATCCGCGCGGGGGACGGCGGCGACGGCATGAACTCCTTCAAATCGTATAAGGGCAAGCCCGCCTGCGGTCCCGACGGCGGCGACGGCGGCGACGGCGGCAGCGTCTGGTTCGTCGGCGACAAGGACATGACCGACTTGCTGCAATATCGTTTCGCCTCCCGCTTTTCGGCGGAAAACGGCGAGCGGGGGGGCACCAACCGCTGTACGGGCAAAAACGGTGCGGACGTCGTCCTGAAAGTGCCCTGCGGCACCGTCATCCGCGACTTTGCCTCGGGCAAGATCATCGCCGACGTCTTTTCGGACGGGGAAAGGGTCAAGATCGCCGAGGGAGGCAGGGGCGGCAAAGGCAACGTCCGCTTCACCACTGCGCGGCGGCATGCCCCTCATTTTGCGCAGAAGGGACAGAAAGTCAGGTCGCACGACGTCATTCTGGAGATGAAGATGATCGCCGACGTGGGCATCGTGGGCTTTCCCAACGTGGGCAAGAGCACTCTCCTCTCCCGCATTTCGGCGGCGCGGCCCAAGATCGCCGACTATCACTTCACCACCCTTTCGCCCAATCTCGGCGTGGTGCGGTATTACGACCGTTCCTTTGTCGCGGCGGACATTCCGGGACTCATCGAGGGCGCGGCGGACGGCGCGGGGCTGGGACACGATTTTCTCCGCCATATCGAGCGCACGCGCATGATCTTGCACGTCGTGGACGTCTCCGGCTGCGAAGGGCGTGACCCCGTGGACGATTTTCAAAAGATCAACGCCGAACTCGCCGCCTACAGCGAAGTGCTCGCGGCATTGCCGCAGATCGTCGTCTGCAACAAGTGCGACCTGCCGCAGGCGGCGGAAAACCTGCAAAAATTCCGCGCGGCGTACGGCGAAACGTATAAAATTTATGCCCTTTCGGCCGTTTCGGACGGGGATTTCGGCGAACTGCTGCGCGGCGTGTTCGGGGTATTGGACACGCTGCCGCCCGTCGAACCGGTCCGGCCCGACGAAGAATTTGTATATACCGACCGTCCGGACACGGATCATTTCGAGGTGGCAAAGCTGGACGGGCATGTGTACGAAGTGACGGGCGGGCTGGTGGAAATGCTCTGCCGCAATGTGGAGCTGAACGATCCCGCTTCCATGGCATATTTTCAACGGACGCTGCGCCTGCGCGGGGTCATCAAGGCGTTGGAGGCGGCCGGTTGCGGGGAGGGGGACACCGTCATCGTGGGCGACGTGGAGTTCGACTTCATACCATAGCGGAGCGTCGTCCGCGCTGTTTCCGAAGGCTATACCTTTGCGCCCGTCGAGAACCGGAAAGACGGCGACGGGGAATAAACGAAGCCGAAGGGCGGATAGAAAGGAGTTATCGACATCATCATGTTTACAAGCAAGGAGAGAAGTCATCTCAAATCGCTGGCGGCCAATCTGCAGCCCGTCATGCAGGTGGGCAAGGAGGGCATCGGGGAAAACCTGGTCAGGTCCCTGTCCGACGCGCTGGAAGCGCGCGAACTCATTAAAATCACCATTCTGGAGAGCGCGACGGACGACCCGCGCGCCCTGGCGGAAGAGATCGCCGCGCGGCTGCACGCCGAAACGGTCATCGTCATGGGCAGGAAGGCCGTGCTCTACCGCCGCTCCTCCCGTCCCGATTTCAAGCACATCGAATATTAAAGGGCGGGGCATGCTCCGCACGAACGGGCGATGACTCGGGGATCCGAAGGGACGTGCTTCCTTTGGCGGGTGGAGGGCAGCGCCCTCCGAAGAAATCGGCATTTTATGGCGCAGAGCGAATGCTCCGCGCACAAATCGCCCGACGGGCGATCAATAAAAAAACGCAAGGCAAAAGCCTCGCGCCGGGATACGATGATAAAAACGGCTTTCGTCTGAAAGCCGTTTTTGCCGTGATTTTTGTGTTATTTTGCCTTTACTTTCACATTCACGCCATGGCTGCGGAGAAGGTTCAGGAAGTCGGCTTCCGTTCCCATGGTAAAGGTGCGGCGGTCGACGATCCACGCCACCATGCTGAAACGGATGACGAGGAAATTTTTCCGCCCGGTCACTTTGGAAATTTGCGCGTAGCCGATGAATTGCTCGCCCGTCTTGCCGTTTTCATCGTACATATACTGTACAAGCCCCCGGTCGTCGCAGATATAGAGGGCGTGTGTGGTGTCGGAAAAGAGTTTGTTGTGCGTATAGGGGCCGTAATAGAGCCCGATGTATACCCCGCCGCACACGGCAATGATGATGCCGCAATAGATGAATACCAGAAGATCGACGCCTTCGTCTTCGTCGAGCGACATGAGAAACACTGCAAGCAGAATGAGCAGCGCGCCGCAGACGAGCAGGACAAACCCGCTTATCAGAATGAGTTTGTAAAACTCTTTCATGGTCGCAGGGGTCATGGGGGAATCGTTGCGGACGAGGACGGCGGGCGGGGCGCTTTCGGCGTTTGCTGCGGGCATGGGCGCGCCGTCAGGCGCGTTTTCTTCTTTGCTGGCGGGAGCGGGCGGAGGGGGCAGTTCTTCGAGGGGTACAAGGCTTACGCCGCAGACGGCGCAGAATTTCGCTTCGTCGTGATTGAAGGCGTGGCATGCGGGACATTCTTTCATAATTCTCTCCTCAGGTAAAACATGATTTATCGGCGCCGCCCGTCGAAAAGTCCGGCAGGGGCGGAGATTGTTTCCCTAGTTTATTTATTTATACTTATTTATTATACCATGCGCGCTGCGCATTGTCAACGTCTAAAACAAAAAATTTTCCCCCGCGCCGCGCAACACGGGTACAAGAGTCTTTCCGCGCCGAAGGTTAAATAATCATTCTTCGGGCTCTTCCGGATCC
>CAZTND010000014.1:0-1753 GCA_964615285.1 uncultured Clostridia bacterium | reverse complement strand
CCAAGGGGAAACGCGCATAACGCTTGCGCAGGATGCAAAAGAGAACGTACCAGACCAACAGGCCGATCAGCATGCATGTGGGCAGAACAGAATCTCTCGGGTTTGAGAAAAGCGCGATCGCAAGAAAATAAAGCAATCCGCCGATAACGAACAAGCGGGCAAACGAAAAGAGGATAAACAAAACCAAACTGATTTTTTTAACTTTTTCACCGTCGCAAACTATCAGACGACGGCAAGCGCCGCCAAGCCGATCGGAATCAAAGAGAACAACAACAAAAGAGGTATTGTTCCTATGGAGGTAATTATACATTCAAAGAAAAGCAGAAAAGCAGCAATTCCTGCAACAAGACGCTCGGATTGCAAGACATCTCGTCACGAAAAAATCATTTTTCATATCAAACCCTAATTGAATTTATTCGGGCGATATGGTTGCCGACGGGGTAGAATAAAAGCGACACATACCCCCCCGTAGAAATATGGCGCCATATTTTACGGGAAATGTCAATACCTCCCGCAAAAAAATTCCCCCTGCGGCGTTTAGAAAGGGCGCGCGCGGTTTACATTTAAGGGGTAAATAAAAATATGACGGGAGAGTTTGGCTGTATGGAACGCAACGAAAAAGAAAAACGGGAAGAATTTGAACAGGAGAGACGGGAAGAAACGGAAGCGGAAGACGCGGCGGAAAAGGAGAACGCAAACGCGCCGGAAGCGCAGGGGGAGACCGAACGGAAAGAAGAGCCCGCGGCCGAAGCGGCTGCGGAGGAAGCGCCGCAGGAGCTTTCCGAACTGGAAAAGGCGACGGCGTTGGCGGAGGATTACAAGCGCAAGTGGTACGCGGTTACGGCGGAATACGACAATTACCGCAAGCGGACGGCTTCGACGGCTTCGCAGAAATATGCCGAGGGCCGCGCGGACGTCGTGGTCAAGCTCTTTCCCGTCGGGGACAACATCGACCGCGCCCTCGCCGTCTGCAACGACGAGAACATGAAGAAGGGGCTGGAGATGGTCAAGACGAGTTTCGACAAGCTCCTCTCCGACGAGGGCATCGAGGGCTTCGACCCCACGGGCGAGGAATTCGACTCCGCGACTTCCGCGGCGATCGCCGCCGTGCCCGCCGAAGAGGGCGAAGCCGAGGGCGTCGTCAAACAGACCTTTCTGAAAGGGTACAGAAAGGGGGGCAAGATCCTGCGTTTCGCGCAGGTCATCGTCACCCGGTAGGAAAAGCGGGCGGCGGCGTAAAAATTCTTCGCGAATTATTCAGAAAATTTGCAAAAACCTGTTTAGTCGGCGGGGAATGCGTGTAAATTATATGATGTAAAAAATATTCCATCCAAACAGAGGAGGTTGTGCATTATGGCAAAGGTAATCGGTATAGATTTGGGTACGACAAATTCCTGCGTGGCGGTCATGGAGGGCGGCGAGCCCGTCGTCATTGCCAACGCAGAGGGGGACAGGACGACGCCTTCCGTCGTCTCTTTCCAGAAGGACGGCAGCCGCATCGTCGGTAAGATCGCAAAAAATCAGATCGTCGCCAATCCGCAGCGGACGGTCTATTCCATCAAGCGGCACATGGGCGAAAATTACCATGTGGACATAGACGGCAAAAAGTATTCGCCGCAGGAAATTTCGGCGATGATCCTTTCCAAACTGAAAGCGGATGCGGAGGCATACATCGGTTCGCCCGTCAAGGACGCCGTCATCACCTGCCCCGCATACTTCAACGACTCGCAGCGCCAGGCAACCAAGGACGCCG
>CAZTND010000013.1:10640-38128 GCA_964615285.1 uncultured Clostridia bacterium | reverse complement strand
CTCCAATCCTGCAAAAATTTTTCGCGGGCGAAAAGAATTCCGCCGTTTTTTCGGGAAAGCATTGACTTTATCGCCGAAATGGGATATACTGTCATTATACAAGAAATTGCATTGAAAATAATAAAATTCTGCCACGGCGACACGGATTTTTACAAATTTTTTTCGGCAGATTCGGAGGGGACGATGGAGAGCAGGGAACTGCTGGAAAAGAAACAGCACGGCAACGCCATGCGGCCGTTTGCCAAATACGGAACGGTATTCGACGACAATCTGACGAACTACCCCATGCATTGGCACGAAGAAATGGAAGTCATCAGGGTGCAGTCCGGCAGAGGGCTGGTGTTCATCGACGGAAAAAAGCTGGAAGTCCGGCAGGGGGACATTCTCGTCGTCAATCCCTATCTTCTGCATTCGGTCTCGCGGGAGGAAAACGGGTATATGTCCATCGAATCGGTGGTGTTCAACCTGCGCATGCTCGAGTCGTCCATCGCCGACGCCTGCACGGTCAAATTCCTCGCGCCGCTCATCAACCGCACGCACCTCTGCCGGAGCCTCATTTCCACCGATCATCCCGATTACAACGTGTTCAACGAAAACATGACCACCCTTCTGATGTCCTGCAATGACCGGCAGGAGGGGTATGAGCTCGCCGTCAAAGCCAATCTGATGTGGCTCTTCTATCATTTTTACAACAAGGGGCTGGTGCGCCGCAAGACGGTGGAGGACGAGGAGAAATATTCGGGCGTTCTGAAGACCGCGCTTGACTATATCCAGAAACACGTCTCCGAACCGCTGACCGTCGGGGACATCGCCGCCACCTGCGGGTACAGCGAGACGTACATGATGAAACTTTTCAAGAAGATGACGGGCTGCACCTGCGTGGAATATGTCAACGCCTATCGCCTCAAGGAGTGCGCCGAGCGCCTTTTAAGCGGCAAGGAAAAGATATTGGACATTGCCTACGAATACGGCTTCAACAACATTTCCTATTTTAACCTGCAATTCAAAAAAGTGTACGGCATGACGCCGCGGGAGTACCGCGCGCAAAAGGCAAAATAAGGGAGTTTATGCGGCATTTTTTTCGGCCCGCGGCGCGCAGCGGCGGGCGGGAACGGGCGGAAAAATATTAAAAGTGAAAACAAGACAAAAAAAGGAGACGGAAAAAGATAAAAAATATATCAGTCCCTTGACAGAAATATAAAAATGATGTATGATAAAATATGTAGAAGTATTGCATTGTCGTATCTGTGCGCCTGAAAGGTTTGTTTTTGACATTTCTTTGCCCGCGGCACATTGTCGGCGGGGTGCAAACGGAAAGGCGTGAAAGAGATGGATAGATTCGGAGTCATTCTGGCGGGGGGCGGCGGCACGCGCTTCTGGCCCCTGTCCAGGGCGGACAGGCCCAAACAATTGCTTTGCCTGAGCGGCGGGGACTGCATGGTCAACGAAACGGCGCTGCGGTTGGCGCCGCTCACGGGAAAAGAGAATCTGTACATCGTCACGAGCGCCGCGCAGCGCGGGGCGATCGTGCGCGCAACGGCGGGCAAGGTGCCTTCCGGCAATATTTTTGCCGAACCGGCGGCGCGGGGCACGGCCGCCTGCATCGGCTATGCCGCCATGAAATTACGCAGCCTGTACGGGGACGGCGTGATGATCGTCACGCCTTCGGACGCGTACATGCGGGACGAAGAGAGCTTTTTGCAGACGCTGTCCTTTGCCGCCGATGCGGCGGAGCGGTACGACCGTCCCGTCACCGTGGGCGTGGAGCCGACGTTTCCCGCCACGGGGTACGGATATATCCGCTGCGGCGCGCGGGAAGGCGCGGTGCGCAAGGTCCTGCGGTTCACCGAAAAGCCCTCCGAAGAAGCGGCAAAGGAATATATCTCGAGCGGGGAATATCTCTGGAACTGCGGCATCTTCGTCTGGAAAATATCGGTGGCGCTGCGGAAGATCAGGGAGTTCCTGCCCGACATCTATGCCGGGTTGGAGCGGATAGCGGCAAGTTTCGGCACGTCCGATGAATCGGCGGTGACCGCGGCGGTCTATCCGTCGCTGCGGGACATTTCCGTCGACTACGGCGTGATGGAGAGATCGGAGGACATTCTGACGGTCAAGGGCTCGTTCGGATGGAGCGACGTCGGCAGCTGGGACGCGCTGGACGCAATTTACGGAAAGGACGAAAGGGGCAACGTGTTGGCGGGCGACGTGGCGGCGCCGGAGTGCGAGGACTGCGTGCTGTTTTCTTCCGGCAGGACGCTGGCGGTGTTCGGCGTGAAGGGGCTCGTCGTGGCGGAGACGCCCGACGCGGTCATGGTATGCCCCAAGGATCGCGCGCAGGATGTCAAAAAATTGGTGGAGTATCTTAAGAAATCGGGAAAAAAGGGAATAGTGTAAGGCAATGACGGATTACAAGGCAGAACATCAGAGGTGGTGCGTTTCCGCGTCGTTCGACGAGGAGACGCGGCGGGCGGCGTGCGCGATGACGGACGAAACGGAGATAGAGGACTGCTTCGGCAGGTCGCTCTCCTTCGGCACGGGCGGCATGCGCGGGCTCATCGGCGTGGGCACCAACCGCATGAATGTGTATACGGTCGGCAGGGCAACGCAGGGATTGGCGAATCATATCAACGCCTCTTTTCCGGCGGAAAAAAAGAGCGTCGCCATTGCCTATGACAGCCGCAGGCTGTCGCCGGAATTTGCCGCCTGCGCCGCGCAGGTGTTCTGCGCCAACGGCATCGAGGTGTATTTTTTCGAGGGGCTGCGCCCCACGCCCGAACTTTCCTTTGCCGTGCGCCGGCTCGGGTGCGTGGCAGGCGTCGTCGTCACGGCAAGCCACAACCCGCCCGCATACAACGGCTATAAGGTCTATTGGCGGGACGGCGGGCAGGTCGTGCCCCCGACGGACGCGGGCATCACCGCGCGCGTCAATGCGGTAAAGAGTTTTTCCGCCGTCCGCAGGATGGACAGGCGGGAAGCGGAGGAGAAGGGATTGCTGCACACGATCGGGCGGGAGATAGACGAAGAGTACATCGCCGCCGTCCGGCGGACGGCGCTCAATCCCGAAGTCATCCGGCGGATGGCGCCGGAGATCAAGATCGTATATACGCCCCTGCACGGGACGGGCAACATTCCCGTGCGCCGTATTTTGCGGGAGCTGGGGTTCACGCAGGTCTGGGTGGTGCCCGAACAGGAACTGCCGGACGGCAACTTTTCCACGGTGGAATATCCCAATCCCGAGGATCCGAAGGCGTTTTCCCTGGCGCTCAGGCTGGCGCGCAAAAAGGATGCGGACGTGGTGCTCGCCACCGATCCCGACGCGGACAGGCTGGGCGTCTATGCCAAGGACGCCGCAACGGGGGAATATATGCCGTTCACGGGCAACATGTCGGGGCTGCTCATCGCCGAATACCGCCTTTCCCAACTGAAGGAAAAGGGCAGGCTGCCCGACCCGCCTTCGGACGGCGCGCTGGTCACGACCATTGTCTCCTCGGACATGGCGAAAGAAGTCGCCGCGGCGTACGGCGTCACCCTGAAAGAGGTGCTGACGGGGTTCAAATATATCGGCGAACAGATACGCCTCTTCGAGGCGGCGAAGGAAAAGAACGGCGGCAGGACGGACGGTTCGAAGGGCGCCTATGAGTTTTTGTTCGGTTTCGAAGAGAGTTACGGCTGCCTGACGGGCGCCTATGCGCGGGACAAGGACGCGGTCGCCGCTGTCGCCGCGCTGTGCGAGGCGGCGGCCTATTATAAGGCGCAGGGCATGACCCTCTGCGACCAGATGCGGCGGATGTACGAAAAGTACGGCTGTTACCGCGAGGGATTGGAGAGCGTCACGCTGGAAGGGACGGGCGGCGCGGAAGAGGCGCGGGCCGTCGTCGGGCGGTTGCTGAAAACGCCGCCCGCAACGCTCGGCGGGGAGGCGGTCGTCGCCGTGCGCGATTACGCCGCGGGCGAACGCACGGACCTTCTTACGGGAAAGAAGTCCGCGACGGGCCTGCCGAAGAGCAACGTAGTTTATTTGGAATGCCGCGACGGGGGCTGGTGCTGTGCGCGGCCGTCCGGCACGGAGCCGAAGATCAAATTTTACTTCGGCGCCAAACGAGCGAATGTAGAAGAGACGGACGCCGCCCTGGAAGAGATGCGGGGGGATCTTTTGCGGGCGGCATATGCCGGCGATACGGCCGAAGGATAAAATCAGTAAATCGGTAGACGCAGAGAGAATTTGAAAAAAGGCGCGCCGCGCATTCGCGCGGGGCGAAATGCAGTATTATGAAGTGTTTTGTGCTGGCGGGGGGGAGCAGCGACAGGCTGTGGCCGCTTTCCCGTAAGAACTATCCGAAGCAATTTATGGAGATATGCGACCATCGTTCGATGTTTCAGGAAACGATTTTGCGCAACATCCCTTTTTGCGACGAGTATGTCATTTTGGCAAACAGGCGGCATGAGAGTATCCTGCGGGGGCAGCTTCGGGCCTTTCAGCGATTGAACCGTACTTTCATTTTCGAGGAGCAGCCGGTCAAAACGGCGTTATCCGTCGCTTTGGCGCTCCTTCGCTGCAAGGCGGAAGAGGAGATTCTCATCGTTTCGACGGACGCCATTCTGGAGGGCGATTATAACGGTACGGTCATGGAGTTGAAGAGGGCCGTCGCCAAAGGTTGCGTGGGGGTGGTCGGGGCGGCGGCCGTCAATCCGGGGACAGGACAGAATTTTATCGCGTACAACGGAAAGGACGTGCTGGGTTTTTTCTCCGCGGCGCCCAAGGAAGGCAAATACCTTTTGGACTGCGGCATTCTGGCCGCGCGGGCGGGCGTGCTGTTGGACGCCATGGACGAACGGTATGTCCTGAACTGCCGCCGCCGCATGGAGATGTTCGGCGGCGTCATCACGCGCGAAGTCGCGGCGGGAATGCCGGCGTATGCCCTCGGCCAGATATTGAAGCCGGAGCGGGCGGTTCTGGTTCGCGCCGGATTCCGGTTCCATCGCATCATCGACTTAAAGACTTACAGCGACTACAAGGGGAGAAAGGAGCGGGATTCCTTCACGCTCAAAGTGCTTTGCCGCAATACGGACGTGGTGAACGCCGAGGCGGAAAAGTCCATTGTGCTGAACAACGTGGAAAATTTGCTGGTCGTCAACACGCGCGACGCGCTCTATATCTCCCGAAAGGAGAGCGTTGCCGACATCAAACAAATAATTTCCATGCACCATGAAAAAAATCCCGATATTTTCGATCGGAGCGATACGGCGTATTATCCGTGGGGAATGCGGCGCACGCTGTACCGCACCGCAGGCTATCAGGTCGATCGGGTGATCGTCTATCCGCGCAAGGAGATACCCACGCGCGCGCATGCGCAGTGTTCCGCAACGGTTTCGGTCATTTCGGGCAACGCGTTCATCACGATCAACGGGTCGGAAGGGCGGGAGTACCGTCTGCACCAAAGCGCCTATGTCCCCATCGGCAAGCGGCACAGGGTGGAAAACCGGGGAGATTTGGAGCTCATACTCATCGAGACGATCATGGGGCGGGAGATGGGCGCGGACGACGCCGTTGCCGATCCGGACGGAATATTGGTCAAACTGCGCCCGGCGTTCCGGCAATGCATCTGGGGCGGGGTCAATCTCGGCAGAGTGCTCGGCAAAAAGCTGGGCGGACGGAAACAGGTGGGCGAAAGCTGGGAGCTTTCCACCCATCCGGACGGGGAGAGCGTGGTCGCGGACGGAAAGTACGAGGGCAAGACGCTCCGGCAGTTCATCGAAATCATCGGCAGGGACAAGCTGGGGTGGAAATGCCAGGCGTTTTCCGCGTTTCCCCTGCTCGTCAAATTCATCGATGCGCATCGGGGGCTGTCCATTCAGGTGCATCCCAACGACGAATACGCCTTCCCGCACGAGAACCAATACGGCAAAAACGAAATGTGGTACGTCGTGGACGCAAAACCGGGGGCGTACATCTATGCGGGCTTCAACCGCAACGTCACCCGCAGCGAGGTAATGCGGCGCATTCGGGAAAAAACGCTCGAAGAGGTGCTGCAAAAGATCCCCGTGCGCCCGGGGGAAACCTATTTTTTACGCACGGGTACCGTGCATGCCATCGGGTCGGGGTGCATCATGTGCGAAATACAGCAGAGTTCCAGCGTCACGTACCGGCTGTACGACTACGACCGCACGGACGAACGGGGCACCCCCCGGGAGTTGCACATCGAAAAGGCGTTGGACGTGCTCAATTATAAGTCCTCCCTGCGCGAATTTGTGCAGCGCGACCGATCGCAGCCCTATGGGAACGGCACGCGCACTCTGCTCGGGGAGTGTAAATATTTTTCGGCGACGAAATACGAGGCGAAAGGGGAGATTTCCCTCGCGGCCGATTACAGTTCCTTCTGCGCGTTCGTCGTGCTCGAGGGCAAGGGCAAGGTCACGGCGGGCGACGGGGCGGAGGTCAAGACCTTTAAGCGGGGCGAGACCTTCTTCGGCGTGGCGCATAAATATACCTTCCGTTCCAAGGGCAGGATGTGCCTGATCGCGGTCACCCTCTGATCGTCGGAAATATTGAAAGATACGGGCATGGTATCCTTCGCAGAGGCAAAAAATAAGAGAAGAAGAGGATAGGATTTTTTTATGTCGGCAAAGAAAGCGTTGATCACGGGCGTAACGGGACAGGACGGGTCCTATCTCGCGGAATTTTTATTGCGGAAGGGCTATGAGGTGCACGGCTTGGTGCGCCGTTCTTCCGTTGAACGCCGCGAACGGATTGCCCATCTCGAAGGGCGGGAAGATTTTTACCTGCATTACGGCGATTTGGGGGATTCCCTCTCCCTGGTCGGCATCGTTGCCGCCGTGCGGCCCGACGAAATTTATAACCTGGCGGCACAGAGCCATGTGCAGGTCAGTTTTGAAGTGCCCGAGTACACCGCCGACGTGGTGGCGACGGGCGTTTTGCGCGTCTTGGAGGCCGTGCGCGTGTGCGGGCTTGCCGCCACCTGCCGCATCTATCAGGCGTCCACGTCCGAGCTCTACGGCAAGATCGAAGAGACCCCGCAGAGCGAAACGACGCCCTTTCATCCCTATTCCCCCTATGCCGTCGCCAAGCAGTACGGTTTCTGGATCGTCAGAGAATACCGCGAGGCGTACGGCATGTTTTGTTGCAGCGGCATTCTCTTCAATCATGAATCGGAGCGGCGCGGGGAGAGCTTTGTCACCCGCAAGATAACGCTTGCCGCCGGCAGGATCGCCTGCGGGTTGCAGGATAAATTGCTGCTCGGCAACCTCGATTCCCTGCGGGACTGGGGATATGCCGGGGACTATGTGGAATGTATGTGGCTCATGCTGCAGCAGGAGGAGCCGGACGACTACGTCATTGCGACGGGCGTGCAGCATACCGTGCGCGAGTTTGCTTCTCTCGCCTTTCATTATAACGGCATCGAACTCGAATGGCGCGGGCATGGGTTGGAGGAAAAGGGCATAGACAGGGCGACGGGCAGGACGCTCGTGGAGGTGTCTTCCGCTTTTTTCCGCCCGACGGATGTGGACAACCTGTTGGGGGATCCGTCCAAAGCGAAGAGAAAGCTCGGCTGGAATCCGCAAAAGACACCCTATGAAGAGCTGGTCAGGCGCATGGCGGTCCACGACCGGGCGCTTGCCGAAAGGGAGAAGAAGGGGCTATGATGGAGCGGAATGTAAAAATTTACGTGGCGGGGCACCGCGGCATGGTCGGTTCGGCCATCGTGCGCCGATTGGAAGAGGCAGGGTACCGCAACCTCGTCCTGCGTTCGAGCAAGGAGCTTGACCTGCGCCGCCAGGCGGAGACCGAGGCGTTTTTTGCCGCCGAAAAGCCTGAATATGTCTTTCTGGCGGCGGCGAAGGTCGGGGGGATATTGGGCAACGCCAAACAGCCCGCGGACTTCTTATACGACAATATGATCCTGGAGATGAATGTCATTCGCGCGGCGTGGGAAAACGGGGTGAAGAAACTGCTGTTTCTCGGCTCCTCGTGCATCTACCCGCGCATGGCGCCCCAGCCCATGCCCGAAAGCTGCCTGCTGACGGGCGCACCGGAGCAGACCAATGAAGGGTACGCTCTTGCCAAAATTTCGGGCCTGAAATACTGCGAATATCTCCGCCGGCAATACGGCGCCGACTATATTTCGGCGATGCCGACCAATCTGTACGGCAAAAACGACAACTATCATCCCGAACACTCCCATGTCCTTCCCGCCTTCATCCGCCGGTTTCACGAGGCGAAAGAGAGCGGGCAGAAGAAAGTGGTCTGCTGGGGCACGGGCGCGCCGCTGCGGGAGTTTTTATATGTGGACGATCTTGCCGACGCCTGCCTGTTCCTCATGAACGGATACAGCGGCGACGAAACGGTCAACGTGGGGACGGGCAGGGAACTGTCCGTTCGCGCCCTCGCCGAACTGGTCGCCGAAGTCGTCGGGTACGAGGGGACGATCGAATGGGACGCGACCAAGCCGGACGGCACGCCGAGGAAACTTCTGGACGTGTCCAAACTGAAAAAACTGGGCTGGCAATACAGGACGGAGCTGAAAGAGGGCATCCGTCTGACCTATGAAGATTTCCTGCGCAATCCCATGCGCGCGGAGCGGTAAGCGATGAAGAATATACGGGCACGGGAGAACGGAAAGGGAGAAAGAAGGGCGGCGGCGCTTTCGTTGTTTTTGCTGTTTGCACTGATTTTTGTGCTTTCCGCGCTGTCCGGTCTGACGGCATGCGCGCCGTCGGAAAAGAAATATGCCGTCGTCTGCTGGGGCGATTCGCTCACATGGGGTACAGGCGGGGGATTTACGAATTATCCGTCTGTTTTGGAAAACTTGTTGCAAGAAGAGGTAAACAAAGAAATTTATGTCGCAAACGCGGGGGTCGGCGGTGAAAGTTCGGCGACCATCTGCGCCCGCGCGGGCGTGTACGATCCGCTGGCGCTTGCGGCGGATGCGGTCGTTCCTGCCGATACGAGCGAGGTGGCGGTAGAGCTGAATTATCCCGTTCTGCGGCAGGGCGGTTCGGCGGCGTTTTCGCCGTGTATCATCGGCGGCATCGAGGGGAGCCTGCGGATAGAACAGGCTGCCATCGATTCCGAGACGTACCGTCACTATTTCAAACGCAGCAAAAAAGGGGAAGAAACCGAACTCGCGGCGGGGACGTTGGTAGAGAGTGAGGCATACGCGGCGTATGAAAATTATGTCAGCGTAATATTCATCGGGCAGAACGGCGGCTGGGCGGACGAGGCGGAACTCATCGCCCAACAGCGGGCGCTTGTGGAAAGGTCGGGCGCCGACAGAGAGAAATTTCTCATTCTCGGGCTGACCAGCGGTTCGGCGGCGTCGCGGGCATCGCTCGAAAGCGCGATGGAAGAGGCGTTCGGGGAACGGTATATCAACCTGCGCGCGTACCTCAGCGGCAGGGGCATGGCAGATGCAGAGCTGACGGCCACCGAAGAGGATGCGAAGCAGATGGCGGCGGGCGTCGTGCCCGAAAGCCTGCGTTCGGACGAAGTGCATCTCAATGCCGACGGCTATCGCCTGGTCGCAACGATCGTGTATGAGACCATGGAGCGCCTCGGGTTTACGGAAGATTGGAAAGAAGAATAATCAGGGAAGAAGGGTATTTGCGGGAGGGATCCCGCCGGTAAGAATGAAAAGTCCGCAGAAGGCGTGACGAAAGGAACAGACAAATGGAATCGACGGAAAAGATCCGGAAAAAGATCTTGATCTACGCCCACTATTATGCGCCCGACGTGGCGTCGACGGGGCAGATATTGCAGGACCTTGCGGAGGGGATACGGGACCGGTTCGAGGTCACGGTCATTTGCGCCGTTCCCTCTTACACGGGCAAGATCGATGCGGCATACACCGATCGGCCCTTCTACTTTGAAGAGCTGAACGGCGTAAAGCTCATCCGCGTGCGCGTGCCCCCCTTCTCCAAGGAGAGCAAGCTCAGCCGCGTGAAGAACATTTTCGCCTATTGGCGCGGCGCGCGCAAAGCCACCCTGCTGGCGGGCGAACAGGATTACGTCTACGCCGTCTCCCAACCGCCCGTGCTCGGCGGCATGCTGGGGGTGTACGCCAAGAAAAAGCTGAAGGCAAAACTCATCTATAACATTCAGGATTTCAACCCCGAACAGATCATGGCGGTGGGATATGCCGGCACGGCGCCCCTGCTTGCGCTGTTCATGCGTATCGATAAAGATTCCTGCCGCAAGGCGGATAAAGTCGTGGTCGTCGGCCGGGACATGGCAGAGACGCTCGAAGGGCGGTTTCGGGGGGAAGAGGTGCCGCGTTACTGCGTCATCAACAACTGGATCGATGAAAAGAAGGTCTACCCCCTCCCCTTGGACAACGAGGTCGTGGCGGCATTTCGTGTCCGCTACGGGCTGGAAGGCAAGTTCGTCGTCATGTACTCGGGCAATCTGGGGCTCTATTACGACCTGCCCGGGTTGATGAAACTGCTGAAGCCGTATAAGGACCGTACCGACCTGGCGTTCGCGTTCGTGGGCGAAGGGGCGGTGGAAAGGGAATTGAAGGCGTATGCGCAGAAAGAGGGGCTTTCCAACGTTGTTTTCATTCCCTATCAGCCCAAAGAGGCGCTCCTTTACAGCCTGAATGCCGCGGACGTGCACTGGGTGGTCAACGCCAAGGGCATCAAGGGGGTCTCCGTGCCCTCCAAACTCTACGGCGTCATGGCGGCGGGCAAGCCCGTCCTGGGCGTGCTGGAAGAGGAGAGCGAGGCGCGGCTCATCATCGAAGAGACGGGCTGCGGCCTGGTCGCCGCGCCGGGAAATTACGAAGAGATCGCCGCCGTTCTGGAAAAGTTGATCGCGAAGGAGCCGGATCTGGCGGGCATGGGTGCCGCGGGCAGGGCATATCTCGAAAAGAATCTGACCAAGGACGTTTCCATGGAAAAGTATATCCGTGAAATAGAGGAGTGTTGAAGATGGCTGTTTTTACCCGATTGATGATGGCTTTGACGGGCGTGAAGCACGGCAAAAATCTGCGTTTGAAGGGCAACGCCTTCATCTTCAACCGCCGCGGCGCGACCCTCGTCATGGGGAAAAACGTCCGCATCAATTCTTCGTTCCTTTCAAACATGGTGGGGCTCTATCAGCGCACCGTCGTCATGACCCGGCGGCCGGGCGCGCGGATCGAGATCGGCGACAACGTGGGCATGTCGGGGGTGACCCTGTATGCGCGCGCGGCGATCTCCGTCGGCGACAACACGCTCATCGGCGGCAACACCAAGATTCTGGACAACGATTTTCACCCGCTGGACACGGAGGCGAGGAACCGCGGCGAAGAGGACTCTATCGCCTGCAGACCCGTCGTCATCGGCAAAAACTGTTTCATCGGCTGCAACGCGCTCATTCTCAAGGGCACGCACCTGGGCGACGGTTGCGTGGTGGGCGCGGGCGCGGTGGTCAGCGGCGAATTTCCCGCGGGCAGCGTCATCGCGGGCAATCCCGCGCGGATCATCCGCATGGCAGAGCCACGGGGCGAAGGCGCAAAACCTGCCGCGGCAGAGGAAGATTGAGGATATGACGGAAAACAGGGAAACAGGGAAGAGAAAAATATGTCTCATCGGGCAGTTTCCGCCACCCGTGCACGGGCTTTCCAAAGCCCTCGATGTCCTCTACAGAGGGCTGCGCGATTCGTTCGATCTGGAAAAAATAGACATCAAGGACAACAGAAAATTTCCGTTCAATTTTTGGAAAATCGCGCGGAGCAAGGCGGATGTTTTTTATTTGACGCTCAGCCAAAGCCGCGGCGGCAATGTGCGCGACCTGCTGATTTTGTCGTTGATCGCGCGGAAAAAAAAGAAGTGCCTGGTACACCTGCACGGCGGCTATTACCGCCGCCTGGTGGAGGAAGTCTTGTCTCCGCGGCAGCGGAAAAAGAACTTTACGGCAATGGGATGCGTGGACGGCGCCATCGTTCTTAGCCCATCGCTTGTCCCGATTTTTCAGGACATGGTGCCGTCCGATAAGATATTCGTCGTTCCGAATTGCATAGAGGAAAACCTGCTCCTGTCCGATGCGGAACTGGCGGAAAAGACGGAAGCGATGCGGAAAAAAGATATTCTCGACGTGCTCTATCTGAGCAATTTCAATCCCGAAAAAGGATACCGTGAGGCGCTGGCGCTGGCAGAGCGGGAGAAGGAGCTTTCGGAAGGGGGCGCGCCGCGGCGGTTTGCCTTTCATTTTGCGGGCGCGTTTTTCGAGCCGAAGGAGCGCGAAGCCTTTTTCGGGTATATCCGTAAGAACGGATTGGAAGGCTATGTGACCTATCACGGTGTCGTGACGGGGGAAGAGAAGGCGACGCTGCTGAAAAAGTGCGATTTCTTTCTCCTGCTCACCCGTTACCCCAAAGAGGGGCAGCCCATTTCCGTGCTGGAAGGCATGGGCAGCGGCATGGCGGCCGTCGTCACCGACCATGCGGCGATCGGCGACATGGTCACGGACGGGGAGAACGGCATCGTCTGCCGCTCCGGGGAGGAGAAGGATGCCGCCGCGCTCTACGACAGGATGACGGCGATGCGCAGCGACCTGCCGCACATCGCCGCGCGTAACCGGGAAAAGGTGAGGACGGAGTATTCCGAGCGGTTATATCTCGGCAGATTGCGGAAAATATTTGCGTCCTGTTAGGCGCAGGAGCGAAGCGGCGGAACGCCGCGCCGAAGACAGAGAGGGCAAAACAAACAGGAGGACGGACGCCCGATGGAAAACGAAAAGAAAAAAGTTTTGTTCATCACCAATATCCCGTCGCCCTATCGGGTGGATTTTTTCAATGAATTCGGGAAATACGTCGACCTGACGGTGCTCTTCGAGGGAAAGACCGCCGAACGGTACGGGATACGTTTCGATTGGAATTTGGAGAGCATCGAAAATTTCCGCGCCGTTTTTCTGAGCGAAGGGGATTACGTGGAAGAACGCTTGGATCGGGGGATCTTCAAACATCTCAAAAAAGGGGTGTATGACGAGATCATTGCGACAAATTATTCCTATCGGACCGAAATGGCGGGGATCGTTTGGATGAAACTGCGCGGCATTCCCTACTATATGGAGACGGACGGGGGCATTGTCCGCGCGGAAAATTTTTTGAAACGCGCGCTCAAAAAATTTCTCGTTTCGGGCGCAAAGGGCTATTTCAGCCCCAGCGCTTCGTCGGACGATTATCTGGCTTTTTACGGCGCTCCGCGCGAAAAAATTCTCCGCTATCCGTTCACCTCTCTGCGGGAAAGGGACATTTTGCCGTCGCCGCCGACGGCAGCGGAGAAAGAAAATTGCAGAAAGGAGCTGGGCATGCCCGAAAAGAAGATCCTTCTCGGCGTGGGGCAGTTCATTCCGCGCAAGGGTTTCGACGTGCTTTTGGACGCCTGTCTGGATCTGAAAGACAAGCAGGAGATCGGATTGTATCTCGTGGGCGGCGTACCGACGGACGAATACCTTGCGGCGGCGGAAAAACTTTTGCCGATGCAGGTGCATTTTGTGCCGTTTCAGGACAGGGAAAGGGTATCGCTGTATTATAGGGCGGCGGACATATTCGTTTTGCCCACGCGCGAGGACATCTGGGGCTTGGTCGTCAATGAGGCGATGGCGCACGGCCTGCCCGTGCTGACGACCGCCGCCTGCGTGGCGGGGCTGGCGTTGGTGGAGGATGGCAAAAACGGGTTTCTGGTGCCCGCGGGCGAGGCAAAGCCCCTCTGCGCCGCGCTGGAAAAGATGCTCGAAGGGGACCTCTGCGCCATGGGCGCGGAGAGTCTGCGCAAAATACGTTCCTATACGTTTGAAAATATGGCGCGGGTGCACGCGCGGCAGTTCGGTGCGCTCGGAGACGGTCGGGAGATAAAAGATTGTTGACTCAGAAGGCGGAAACACAAAAAAATATATCGAATATCACCTTTGACTGGAAGAACATAAAACGGTTTGCGGTGACGCTTGTCGTCAGCGTTCTTTTGTGGACGGCGTTTTTGCTGCTGTTCTGGTATACGGGAAAGGAGAACCGGGAAATAAAGGGCTATCTTTTGGTGTCTTTCCTCTTCAACGGCGGGTTGTTTTACGGCATGCTGCTCTCGTCGTTCCGGAAACGCGCCTTTTCCATCGACCTGATGCACGCCTTTTTCCTGTTCTCGTTCATGTTTTTCGCGCCCATGATACAGTACCTGCAGGGCGAGTGGTGCTGGGAGACCTCCTTTTCCGATGAAAGGGTGCTGATTACCAATTTTCTGCTCGATCTTTGGGCCGTCGTCTACCTTGCGGTGCGCAGGGTGCGTTTCCGGCGTTTCTTTGCGCGCAAGAAATTGCAGCCGCCGGTCGCCCGCCCGTATGCCAAAGTGCGCGTCAACCGCGTTTTCCTTACCTGCTGCGTGTTCGTCAGCGTGGCGGTGGCGCTCTTCCTCTTCGCGCGGTACGGCACGGCGCTCTTTTCCCGTGCCACCAACACGGCGTTTCAATTTTCCAATTCTTCGCTTTCCCTCATCGTCAGTTCCGTCGTCCCCGCATTCGTCACCGGCACGACCGCTTTGGCGGTGTTCAACGTGCGCCCGCGGGGCAGGCTGTCCGACTGGCTGCTTTTGGCGCTGCAGGTGTTCGCGCTGCTCATTGTCTGTTTCCCCACGGGCATGGAGCGGTATAAAATGGCGGTCATCTATGTCGGGCTGGCGCTCATTTTCTGCCCGTTTTTCCGAAAAGGGTCCTGGTTCCTTCTGATGATGGTGTTTGGCCTGGTCATCATCTTCCCGCTGCTCGATGCGTTCCGATCCGTGGCGGTCGGCGAAGTGAACATCGGGCAGTCGCTCGTGCGGGTGGTCACCTCCCTCGTGGAAGATCTCACCGCGGGGCATTACGATGCGTATACCATGTTCATGCTCATACAGGAATATGCCGAGGCGGCGGGCCTCTCCTACGGCAGGCAGCTGTTGGGTGTCCTGCTCTTTTGGGTGCCCCGCGTCTTTTGGGCGGATAAGCCGCTCGGCAGCGGGCAGACGGCGGCGGAGTTTTTCCATTGGGATTTCACCAACCTCTCCTGCCCGCTTCCCGCGGAAGGATACGTCAATTTCGGCGTGGCGGGGCTGGTGCTCTTTGCCGTGGTGTTTGCCTTCATCGTGCGCCTGTTGGACGATGCTTTCTGGAAGGGGCGGAACGGATTTCTGAAGATCGTCTATCCCTTCATCGTTCCCTTCATTTTCTTCCTGATGCGCGGCGATCTCTTGAGTTCGTTTGCCTATCTTTTGGGGTTCGTCGTCACCATCGGGGGCATATTCGTCGTCAATTTCCTGTTTATGAACGCAAAACGCCGGCGGGACGGGAAGAGGGCGGAACGCGCCGGGCGGACCGCCGACGGGAAAACGGATGGGCGTCGAGGCGGATGAACGGCGGCGCGGCGCATGGCTCGATATAAATCATAGTGAAAAACGGCGTAAAAACGCCGGCAATATAAGGAGGTTCAGAAGATGATATTTGTCAACAGGAGCGGCGGCATCTGCCGCCGGGCGGAAATCGAAAGGGCGCTTGCCTATGTGCGCGAAAACGGCGCGTCGCTCGCCGACGGAAAGGTCTTTCTCGACGGGGAAAAACTTTATGTCAGCATTCAGAGCTACCGCACCAAGCCGCGCGAAGAGTGCAAATACGAGGCACATCGCCGCTATATCGATATTCAGTACATCATCGAAGGGAAGGAGATCATCGCCGTGACCGATGCCGCGGGGCTCAAAGAGCGCGCGCCCTATTCCGAGGAGAAGGACGTCGTGTTCTTCGAGGACGGCAAGAAGGGGGACGAGCTCGTCCTGTGCGCGGGGGATTATGTCGTTGTCTTTCCCGACGATGTACATATGCCCAAAGTACAGGCGGGGGAGCCTTCCGACGTCAAAAAGGCGGTCGTAAAGATCCTGATCTGAAACCGATGCGGGCGTGAGGCAGGGGGAAGGGTTTCGGCCGTCATACCAATGTTTCGGCAAACCTTTTTCCCTGCGCTTCGGATCGGTGCCACAGGGCTTTGGCAGTGAGCTTTCGGGATGGGGGCGTCCCGTTTTTCGTTTGGAGTTTTTCGGCAGGGATCGGACAGGCAGGCATGAAGATAGAGAGAAGTAAAAACGCGACCCGAAACGTCATTTGGGGCACGATCAACAAAATACTCATCATTCTGGCGCAGCTTCTGATCCGGGCGATCCTGATCCGCGTGCTGGGGCAGGAGTATCTGGGATTGAACAGTCTGTTCACATCCATTTTGAACGTGCTCTCGCTCGCCGAGCTCGGCATCGGCAGCGCGTTGGTGTTCAACATGTACCGCGCCATCGTGGACGACGATAAGATAAAAATTTGCGCGCTGTTGCATTTTTACAAGCGGTGCTATCATACCATTGCCGTCGTCATTCTGGTCGTGGGGCTGGCCGTCATGCCCCTGCTGCCCTTCCTTGTGCAGGAAGAGTTGCCCGACGGCATCAATCTCTATATCCTGTATGCCGTTAACCTCTCCTCCACGGTCATTTCTTACAGCCTGTTTGCCTATAAAGGGTGCCTCATGGAGGCGCATCAGCGGTCCGATCTCGTCAGCAAGATCGCGGTCACCGTCAACACGCTGCAGTATGCCCTGCAGATCGTCATGCTGCTCGTATTTCGGAATTATTACCTGTACAGCGTCGTTACGCCCGTTATGTTTTTGGCGAGCAATCTCCTTACCGCCTTTGTGGCGAACAGGAATTATCCCGAATACCGTCCGCAGGGAAAGATCGGCGGGGAACTGCGCAAGGCGATCTTTGCCAAGGTCAAGGCGCTCTTCGTCTACAAGGTGGGGGGCGTGCTCTCCTCCTCCTTTGACAGCCTTGTGGTGGGCGCGGTGCTGGGCATGGCCGTATTGGGACAGTTTACCAATTATCAGTATATCATCACCATGCTGTTCTCCTTCCTGCTCATGTATTACAACGCCATCCAGGCGGGGTTGGGCAACAGCATCGTCACCGAGTCGGTGGAACGCAATTTCGGGAATTTCAAAAAAATACTCTTTTTGCAGGGTTGGATCTGCGGTTTCTGCGCCGTCTGCCTGCTCTGTCTTTACCAGGATTTCATCGGATTGTGGATGGGGGAAGACATGCTCCTCTCCATGGGCATCGTCGTATGTTTTGTCGTCTATTTCTATGCCTTCAAGATCCAGGACGCCGTGACGGTGTTCAAGGATGCCGCGGGCATGTGGGAAGCCGACCGCTGGCGGCCCCTTCTTTCCGCCGCCTGCAACCTTACCCTCAATCTCGTCCTGGTGCAGTTCATCGGTATTTACGGCATTCTGCTGTCCACCATCATTTGTTGCCTGCTCATCGATCTGCCCTGGGCGGCATACATCCTCTTCAAGAATTATTTCAAAAGAGGCGTCGGCGTCTATTATGCGCGGCTTGCGGTCTATACCCTCGTCAATATAGCGGTGGCGGCCGTCACGTTCGGCGTATGCCTTCTGATCCCCGCGGGCACGGGGCTTTGGGAACGGATCCTTTGGTTCATCTGCAAGATCGCCGTTTGCGTCGTGTTGTCCAATCTCCTGTTCGTGCTCGTCTATCACCGCACGCGGGAATTCAAAGAGATCTGGCAGATGGGGAAAAACATCCAGGCTTCCTTCTTCCGCCGGAGACCCGCTACGGCCGGCACGGTGGCGGGCGGGACGGAAACGCCGCCTTTGCAGTCTGCAACGGATGCGGAAGAAAAAGGAGAGCAGCCGGCGGACGGGCGCACGGACGGCGGCAAGGACGAAGAAATATAGGAAAACAGGCAGGCATGCCCAAAAACAAGAAGGCGGGGCTCCGTTTGGCAAGAAACGGAGCCCCGCGCCTTATAAAAGGGAGAAAATCGGAAAGCAGCCTGCGGCCGTCAGCCGAAGAAACGGATCAGCCCGCCCGCAATGGCTTCGGCCTCCCGTTCGTATCCGCTGTCGCTGCAATGAATGCCGTCCGTCAAAAACGTGCCGCAGGTAAGATCGTTGAAGCCCGCTTCCTGGTAGAGATCGATGAAGGGAATGCCGTAATATGCGGCCACCATGCCCACGGCTTTTGCCTTTTCCGCCACGTCGTTTGCGGCAGGGCGGTGGGGAGATGCCAGAACGATGCGCACGGAGGGTTTCAGCGCATAGAGTGTTTCGACGATATACTTGTATCCCGCGCAGACGGAGGCGTTTTCGGCATTGCTCGCCTCGTCCTCAACCGTTCCCGCCTCGGACGACGTGCTGTTGAAGAGCCCCATGACGAATACGATGTCCACGTCCGCAATGTTCTGCGAGGTGACGCCGTTTGCAAAGACGTTGATCTTCGTGCCGCCCACGGCGAGGTTTTTGACCGCGCTCAGCCCCGTATAATGCATGACATGTTCCTGCCATACGCCCGCTTCGGACAGGCTGTCGCCGAGGGTCATCATTTTTTTGCCGAACAGGCCGGAGCGCACGCAGTGGGGGACGCCGATAAAGCGGCTGAGCTCGAAGTCGTCGCCGACGGGCTGGGGCGAATTTGCCTGCTGTACGACCAGGTCGGAGAGGGTATGTTCCGTGCGGTAGAAGGAGATGAACATATACCGCGCGCTTGCGGGCGCGGTGATGCTTCCCTGCACGTTGATCTCGGCGGAGACAAAGGTGTTTGTCATCTCGTCCCAGTCATCCGTTTCAATGTTGTCGGCCGTCTTGAACACGATCTTGGAGACGGAGGAACTTTCTCCGTCTATGGAAAAGCAATAGGTCAGCCCCGCAACGACGGGTATGCCGTCCAGCGTACTGTCGTAACCGGAACTGTCTTCCATGCCGCCGATGTTGTTGAGTTCTTTGTCGGCGACGATTTCCACGCCCTCCATCAGATCGGGAAAGCCCATGCCCGTAATGAAAGTGGTCTTGGCGGGGGATACGGCGCCGTCGGCGATCCTGCTTGCGTCCCCGCATACCTTCCAGGCGCTGCCGTTCCAGCCGTAGTACAGCCCGTCGGCCGCACAGTAAAAATAGTCTCCGGCATTGCCCGCATAATCGCTTTCCAGCAGTTCGGCGTCGGAAACCGTTCCGCAGAACGTCATGCCGCTCGCCATCTGCGAACGCAGCGTTTTCAGTTCGCCTTCCAGCGCGGCGCGCAAAGAGGGGTAGGAAGTCCCGTTTACCGTGCGCGCGTCCACCACTTCGTTGGAGACGGTGGGCACGGGGGAAAGGCTCCGCTGCAGGTCGAAGCGGAAGGTGTCGGGATACATATAGACGGCTCTCCGGCTCATATGACCGCACCCCCCTTGAGCGTCGGCTCCACCCGGAAAGAAAAGACGGGCGAGGCGAAGGCGCTGCCGTTTTCATCCGCCAGCCGTACCTGCATCAGGACGGGCATGGCGGGGTCGAAGAGAAAGGTCTCTTCCTGTGAGAGCTTTGCGGACAGAACGTATTCGTCCGCTTCGCAGTCATACAGATCTTTTTCCGCGACGGTCTCTTTTCCCTGGCGGAAGGTAACGAAAAAACTTTTCACCTGCGCGGTCTCGAAGGGCAGCGTAAAGGAAAAGACGGGCGTCGTGCCCTGCACAATGGTTTCTTGCATTTGAATCATCCTCCCGAGGCGCAACGCATGTCTTTTGCTGCGCTCAATGACAGTATACCATGCTTTTTGGCGGGAACGGGGAGATGTGTGCCGAAAATTTTCAAAATTTTTTTGTTTGCGGTCAAAATTCGGATAAAAATTTTCAAAAATCATTCTTTGTGCTTTTCGTTGACAAACAAAATATAAAATGTTATAGTAGAACACGCAGACAAGAAATCTCTCGCCGCCCGTGCGGCAGGGGGCGCATGCGTTGAAAAAAATAAAAACATCTCCGTATTTAATCATTATGCTTTGTTTTCTCGCGCCGATTTTCATCGGGGCGGGTTTGCTTTGTCTCCCCGCGGCGCACGCGCCCGGTCAGACGCTCTCCTTTGTGGACGCGCTGTTTCTGTCCGCATCCTCCGTTTGCGTGACGGGGCTTTCAGTCGTCGACGTCGGCACGACCCTCGGCCTCTTCGGGCAGGCGGTCATGGCCATCCTCATCGAGATCGGCGGGGTCAGCATTCTCACCATCGCCTGTTTCTTCATTCTGTTCGTGCAGAAAAAGCTGGCGTATTCCACGCAGACGGTCGTGCGGGAGATGTTGAACCGCGATACCATGGCGGACATCAAGAGCCTCATCCGCAAGATCATCATTTTTTCCTTCTCCGTGCAGTTCGCGGGGGCGGTGATCAATTGCATCGTATTCCTGCTGCACTTCGACGACGCCGGCTTTGCCGTCCGCGCCGCCATCTTCCACACCGTCTCCTCCTACAACAATGCGGGCTTCGACATTTTGGGCACGGGGGATAACCTCGTGACGCTCACGCGCGGGCTTTCGCCCGTCTTGAACGTCGTGTTCAAGCTCAACACCATGCTGCTCATCGTCATCGGCGGCATCGGCGTCATCTTCCTCGACGATCTGTGGAAAAAGAAGAGCTGGAGAAAACTGAATGTTTCCTCCAAAATCGTGTTTCTGGTCACGGGTTGCATCATCCTCTTCGGCGGATTGCTCACCAAACTCTTTTATTTCATCGACGGGCAGGATGTGCCCCTTCTGGAATGTTTCTTTCTCATCGTCTCTTCCCGTACCGCGGGGTTTGACAACGTGGGGCTGTTCAACGATACGCCCGGCAGCGTGCAGGCCCTCCTCGTGTTTACGATGTATGTCGGCGCGTCTCCCGCCTCCACGGGCGGCGGCATCAAGACCACCACGTTTTTCGTGGTCCTGGCGGTCATTGCGTCGTTCATCCGCGGCAAACGCCCCTCGTTCAGTTATAAGAGCATTTCGCAACAGACCATTCTGAAGGCGTTCGTGCTCATCATTTTCAGCATTCTGTATATTCTCTTTGCAGTCATGATACTCTCCGCCGTCGAAGGGGAAAAGATGGCGGTATCCGACATCCTCTTCGAAGCGGTGTCGGCGTTCTCCACGACGGGACTGTCGCTCGGCGTCACGTCCGCGTTCACCGCGGGGTCAAAGCTCATTCTGTGCCTGACGATGTATCTCGGCCGCGTGGGCGTTCTTACCTTCCTGAGCGCCATGAACAGGAGCTGGATATTCTCGAAATCTGAAGACGATGTGAAATACGTCGAGGAAAATATAGTGGTAGGTTAAATTTCATCAGAAGGTATTTGAGTATGAAAAAAAGTTTTATCGTAGTCGGTTTGGGTCAGTTCGGGCAATCGGTCGCCAGAACCATCGAATCGCTGAAAGGCGAAGTGCTGGCGGTGGACGTCGACGAGGAGGAAGTGCGCAAGATTTCGGAGAGCGTCACCCGCTGCGCCATCTGCGACTCCACCTCGCTCGCCGCGCTGAAAGAGTTGGGCGTCGAGAACATGACGGACGGCATCATTGCCATCGGCAACGACCTGCAATCCGCCATTCTGACGCTCATGAACTTAAAGGAATTGGGCGTGCAGCGGGTCATCGTGCGCCTGAGCGACAAGACGTATGCGCCCATTTTCGAACGGCTGGGGGCGGACAAGCTGGTCGTCCCCGAGGAAGATTTCGGCGTCGCCCTCGCGCACAGCCTGGTTTCCCGCAACGTGTCCGATTATTATCAGATCGCGTCCAAATACAGCATCGTGCGCATGAAAGTGGGGGAATCTTTCGCCGAAAAGACGCTCATCGACATGGACGCGCGCAACCGCTACGACGTCAACATCATCGGCGTTTTCCGCGGCGGCGAATTTTCCATTCCCAAGGCGACCGAAACCGTGCATGCGGGCGATGAACTGCTCGTCATCGGCAAGAACGACAAAATCGACCGTTTCGATCTGTATGTGAACCGGGCGTGATTGCGCCCGGCGGAGGGGAAAGGCGCGGCACAGCCGCGCCTTTTTCGTTTCCCGGCTCTTTTTTCGGCGGAGAGAGAATTTTTTTTGCCGCGCGGGCGCATAAAAATTCCCGAAAGGGCAATAGTAAAGACATCTTTTCAAAAGGATGGTGAAAAAATTATGAACCCTTTCGAGCAGAAACCGAGGAAGATCGAATCCACCTATGAAGATTGGCACCGGCTCACGCCAAAATCGTATGATAAGTACGAGACCGACCCCTATACCAAGACGCGCATTATCCTGATGAACGGCACGGAAATGGAGGCGGTGCGCTTTTCGCATGCCTTTGCCCGCGCCTGCCCGAACAACGATGTCCGCCGCGCCCTCGCCCGCATGCGCCGCGGGGAAGCACAGCAGCAAAAGAAGATCCAGGCGCTCAAGCCCAAGGACGAAAATCTGTTGGAAACGACCATCTCCTACGAGCAGCTCGCCGTCGATCTCACCGCCGTTCTTGCGCAGCGGGAACGGAACGCAAGCATCCGTAACCAGCTCGATTTCGCCCTCTTGGAGGATTTCGACCATCTCTACCGCTTTTCCGACCTTTTGGAACAGGACGACGGGGAGATGTTCGACGCGCTCATCGGGCACTATACCGAGATCATGCCGGGGCGCCCGACCATTGCCGAGCACCGCCATCCGGACGACGACGTGCGCTATCCCGTCGATTTTCACACGGCCGATATTTCGAGCCGCCTGAACGTCAACATCATCACCGCGGCGGAACAGCAGACCATGAACTATTATATGAACATCGGTTCGTTCTATCCCACCGACCAGGGGCGCCGCCTGTTCAACGAGATCGCCATGATCGAGGAACAGCACGTTTCGGGCTACGAGAGCCTTCTGGACCCCAATTGCAGCTGGTTTGAAAATCTGCTTCTGCATGAATATACCGAGTGCTATCTGTACTATTCCTGCTATATAGACGAGACCCATGACCGCATCAAGCGGATATGGGAGGACATGTTTGAGATCGAAGTGGCGCACCTGCATGCCGCCGCCGGGCTTCTGAAAAAGTACGAGGGAAAACACTGGCAGCAGGTCATTCCGCAGGGGGAATTTCCCACGCTCCTCGCCTTCCACGAGAACAAAAATTATATCCGCGAAGTGTTGAAGTCCGTGCGCCTGACGGCGATGAAGGAGGGGTATTGCGCGGTGGACGACCTGCCCGCCAATGCCGATTTCTTCCGCTATCAGAAGGCGGTCTGTCCCGAAGAGGCGAAGGTGCCTTCCCACAGCTTCATGTCGCTGTATATCGAAAAGAACGGGCAGGATCTGCGTTTTGAAGAAAAGCCGCACCCGATCCCCGAACTGCGCCGCCGCGACGAGGACAACGCCGATATCGCCCGCAAGAAAAACGCCTGACGCGCGTCTGACGATATGTGCAGATGAACGCATGCGCAGTTGAAAAATTTCCGTAAAAAACGCCGCCCGTTTTTTTGAACGGGCGGCGTTTCATGCTGTTTGGAAGCCGGCTTTGGCGCGACAGTTCAGTAATAGAACTCCTCGTTGATTTTGTTAAATATGTACAGTGTATAACTTTCCGAATTGAGGATCAGCGTAAAACCATATTCAGGGAAAAGAAGGTTATAGTACTGATAGACGGTGCTTTCGTGCGTCTGTGAGTACAGATATTCCTCCCTCATCAGGTTTTCGGGGTCGGCGTAGCTGAAACCGAAAGAAAATGTGCCGTAAAGAATCTGTTCTTCCATCAAAGCAAGCAGGTCATAAATTTTTCCGTCAAAGCTCTTTTCGGGGTCGGTCAGCGTCAGACTGCATTTGCAGGTGGTGAACTCTCTGGACAGAACGATTTTTGCTTCGGCAGCGCCCGCTTCAATCGAATATTCCGACTTTTTGGAAAGGAAGCCGGAGCTTCTTTCCGTTTCGGTGTATTCTCTTGTATAGGTAAAATCGTTTTCTGTCAAAAAAGTTTCAATCGCTTCGTCCGCCTTGGCAAATGCCTTGCTTTCGCTGATTTCAAAATTGCATGCACCGAAAAAACAGGCGCAAATGCCCAAAAGTAAACAGGAAACAATAATTTTACTTATTTTATTCATTTTATCATTCTACAATGATGTCGTTTGAATTTGAATCGTGCTATGATTCTCGGCATCATTCAACAATGAACAACTGTTGCATGGTCCGGTTGTTAATCGTTCCATTTTGTATTTTCATTATAGCACTGTATTTGATTGTTGTCAATATGTTTTTACAATCTTTTATTTTACAAGAAATCGTTTTCGGAAGCAGACGGGCGCGGCGGTATTTTGCGCGTATCGGTGAAAATATCTTGCCTTGCCGCCGAAATTGTGGTACAATTTTGAGGAATATGGAAACGCTGCTCTTGAAAGCCGATGAAAACAGCATACGCTATGCAGGCGAACTGCTCCGCAAAGGGGAGATCGTCGCCATGCCCACCGAAACGGTGTACGGCATCGCCGCCGACTGCACGGACGGGGACGCCGTGGCGAAGATATTCGCCGCCAAGGGCAGGCCGCAGGACAATCCCCTCATCGTGCATATCGCCTCTCCGGACATGCTCGAAGGGGTCGTTGCCGCCTTTCCGCCGCAGGCGCAAAAATTGGCGGCGGCGTTCTGGCCGGGACCGCTGACCATGATCTTGCCGCGGGGGGAAAGGCTGTGCGAAGGGACGTGCGCGGGGCTTTCCAGCGTTGGCGTGCGCTTTCCCTCCCACCCCGTGGCGCAGGCAGTCATCCGCGCGGCGGGCGTTCCCCTCTCCGCGCCGAGCGCCAATTTGAGCGGCAAGCCCTCTCCCACCAACGCGCGGGACGTGTTTGCCGACATGAACGGGCGGCTGCCCCTCGTCCTCGACGGGGGGGACTGCACGGCGGGCGTGGAATCGACGGTCGTGTCCCTCCTGGGGGAAAAGCCGCAGATATTGCGCCCCGGCTATGTCACCAAGGAGCAGATGGAGAAGGTGCTGGGCACGGAAGTCCTGATCGCCGACGCCATCACGCACGCCGTCAAAGCGGATGAAAAAGTGCTTTCGCCGGGTATGAAGTACAAGCACTATGCGCCCGAAGCCGATCTGACCCTCGTCAAGGGCGATTTTGCGGCATTCCGCAAATACGTCGGGGGCATGCCCGCAAAGAACGTCTGGTGCCTGTGCTTCGACGGCGAAGAGGACACCCTGCCCGTGCCCGCCCTTCCGTACGGGAAAGAGGGGGACGGCGCGGCGCAGGCGCACAGGCTTTTTTCCGCCCTGCGCGAACTCGACAGGCGGGGGGCAAAGACGGTGTACGTCCGCTGCCCCGCCGAGGACGGCGTGTCCCTCGCCGTCTACAACCGTCTTTTGCGCGCGGCGGCGTTTCGCGTGGTCGATCTGCGCGGGGAGGGGAAAACAGGTAAAAGATCCGGAGGAGATACATATGGAAAATAAGGTCAAAGTCAGGGTAAAAAAGGTGCGCGACGGGGCAAAACTGCCCGTCTACGGCTCGGCTTACGCCGCGGGCGCGGACCTGTACGCCTGCACGGCGGAAGAGATAATTGTGCCGCCGCACGGCACGGCGTTCATTCCCACGGGCATCGCCGTGGAGCTGCCCGTCGGCACGGTGGGGCTGGTATACGCGCGCAGCGGGCTGGCGTGCAAGCGCGGGCTTGCCCCCGCCAACAAAGTGGGGGTCATCGACTGCGACTACCGCGGCGAGGTGATGGTCGCATTGCACAACCACACGGACGCGCCGCAGGCCGTTGCGGCGGGGGAGCGGGTGGCGCAGCTCGTCGTCATGCCCTATATTGCCGCCGCATACGAGGAGGCGGAAGAGCTTTCGGACACCGTGCGCGGCGCGGGCGGGTTCGGTTCGACGGGGAGGAACTGACATGCGTATGCACCGCAAGAGCAATCTCGAAGCGCGCCTTGCAAGGTGCGCGGACGTTGCGCCCGTCATGGGCGTGCCCGACCGCAACTTAAAACGGCTGCTCGAAAATTACAGGAACTATCTCGACCTGCCCGCCCTGTTCGGCAATCATAACCCCGTTTATCTCGAACTCGGCTGCGGCTGCGGGGGCTTTTGCATCGAGTACGCCCGCCGCGATCCGAACGTCAACCTGCTCGCCGTCGAGCGCATGAGCAACGTCATTCTCACCGCGCTGGAAAACGCGCAGAAGGCAAACCTGCCGAATCTGCGCTTTCTGAATATTCCCGTGGAAGTGCTGCAATGCTATTTGAAAAGCGGCAGCGTCGGGCGGATATTCCTCAATTTTTCCACCCCCCTGCCCGAAAAAACGCGGGAGCGGCAGCGGCTGACGTCCAAACGGTTCCTGGAAATTTATAAGGATTTACTGCCCGTCGGGGGCGAGGTGTGGCAAAAGACGGACGACATGCACTTTTTCGAATATTCCCTGGAACAGTTTTCGGCAAACGGCTTCCGCCTGCAAAATATCAGTTTAGACCTGCACAAGAGCCCGTTCGCCGCGGAGAACATCGTCACCGAGTATGAACGGAAATTCTCGGACATGGGTATGCCCATTTATCGGTTGGAAGCGGTGAAAGCATGAGCGGCGAAGCGGAAAGAACAAAGGGGGAAACCGGGCGGGATTTTCCTCTGCCCGAATATCTTTTGCCCTGGTTTTACGAAAACAAACGGGACCTGCCCTGGCGCAAGAGCAAGGACGCCTACGCCGTGTGGGTGAGCGAGATCATGCTCCAGCAGACCCGCGTCGAGGCGGCGAAGGAGCACTATCTCCGCTTCATGCGGGAATTGCCCACGGTGTTCGACCTCGCCGCGTGCGACGATGAAAAACTGATGAAGTTGTGGGAGGGGTTGGGTTACTATTCCCGCGCCCGCAACCTCAAAAAGTGCGCCGTGCAGGTGGTAAACGAGTACGACGGCGTCTTCCCGCGGGATAAGTCCGCCCTGCTGAAACTCCCCGGCATCGGGGAGTACACGGCGGGCGCAGTGTCGTCCATCGCCTACGACGAAAAAAATCCCGCCGTGGACGGCAACGTCCTGCGCGTCTGCGCGCGGGCGGAAGGGGATTTCACCCCCATTGACGACGCCGCAAGGCGCAAGGCGCTCACCGAAAAATTGGCGGCGGTCTATCCCGCGGCGGCGGGGGACTATACGCAGAGCCTGATGGAGTTGGGCGCGCTCGTTTGTCTGCCCGAAAACCCGAAATGCGGGGCATGCCCCCTGCGGGGTCACTGCGTCGCCGCGCGGGAGGGCTGGCAGTCCCGCCTGCCCGTCATGCCCCCGAAGGCGGAAAAAAAGCGGGCCTGCCTCGCCGTCTTTCTCCTGCGCACGCCGTCGGGCGCCGCGCTGCGCAAACGCCCCGCAAAGGGTGTGCTGGCGGGCATGTGGGAGTTCCCGAACGTGCCTTTCGGCGGCTTTTCCGCCGCGGAAGGGGAGGAGGAAGGGGAATTTCTGCGCGCCGCTTTGCGCGATTTCGGCGTTGAAAATTATTCCCTGCGCGGCAAAAAAGAACACACCCATGTCTTTACCCATCTCGTGTGGGAGATGACGGCGTATATCCTCGACACTGCGGACATGCCCGCCGCGTTGCAGGTCTTTCCCTTGAAAAAGATCAGGACGGAACTTTCCATCGCCTCCGCCTTCCGCTGGTGCCTGGACCTGTTATAATATATCGAATTGGTTCATTGTAGTGGCGATATT